>NZ_DASWXW010000154.1:0-2827 GCF_036405315.1 Brevundimonas sp.
GGTCGTGACCCTGCTGATCGACAACTCGGGCTCGATGCGCGGGCGGCCGATCATGGTGGCGGCGGTCTGCGCCGACATCCTGGCGCGGACGCTGGAGCGGTGCGGGGTCAAGGTCGAGATCCTGGGCTTCACCACCCGCGCGTGGAAGGGCGGCCAGAGCCGCGAGGCCTTGATCAGCGCCGGAAAGCCGGCCAATCCGGGACGCCTGAACGACCTGCGCCACATCATCTACAAGTCGGCCGATGCGCCCTGGCGCCGGGCCAAGAAGAACCTGGGCCTGATGATGCGCGAGGGCCTGCTGAAGGAGAACATCGACGGCGAGGCCCTGACCTGGGCGCATGAACGGCTTCTGGGCCGGACCGAGTCGCGCCAGATCCTGATGGTCATTTCCGACGGCTCGCCGGTGGATGACTCGACGCAGTCGGCCAACGCCGCCCTCTATCTGGACAAGCATCTGCGTCAGGTGATCGAGCAGATCGAGACCAGGAGCCCCGTCGAACTGATCGCCATCGGCATCGGCCACGACGTGACCCGCTGGTATCGCCGGGCCGTCACCATCGTCGACGTCGAGCAACTGGCCGGGGTCATGACCGAAAAGCTGGCCGAGCTGTTCGAGGCCAAGCCCAAGACGGTGACGAAAGCGCCCCCCAGGACCTTGGGGAAGCGCGCGGCGTGAATCGACGGGTCTATGTCGCGGCGCTGGCGGCGCTGACGCTGGCGGCCTGCGCCAGCGCGGTCGTGACCTCGCGGCCGTGGACGCCGACGGTCGAGATCGACGGCTGGACGCCGGCCGAGGCCTCGACCCGCGCGGTCGGTCTGGGCTGGCCGGGCGGCGCCGTGCTGGCCCGGGGCGTGCGTTACGCCGGCGGGGTGAGCCTGCAGGCTGATGCGGGCTCGCCGCTGCACAGCCTGTCGGACCTGAAGCTGACCGGCGACGGGGGCTTCATCAGCGTGTCCGACGTGGGCGATCTGGCGCGCGGAACCCTGGCGCTGGATGGGCGCGGGCGGCTGATCGGGCTGGAGGGCTTGAGCGTGCGTCGCCTGAGCCTGACCGACGGGACGCCGATCAGCCGCAAGGCCGAGGGGGACGCCGAGGGACTGGCGATCACCACCGGCGGCGACCTGCTGGTCAGCTTCGAGCGCGACCATCGCATCTGGAACTATGGGCCGCTGACGGCGCTGCGGGCGCCGCGGGCCGTGTCGCGGCCGGACTTCCCCTTCGCCGAGAACGACGGGATGGAGGGGCTGGCGGCGTCGGGCGACGGCTGGCGGGTCTCGGGCGAAGCGGGCGGGACCTGGGACTGTTCGCCCGCGCGCTGCGCCGTCGTGACGGCGGCGCCGGAGACGCCGCTGGCGGAGAGCGACTATCGCATCACCGGCATGGACCGCGATCCGGCGGGCGGATGGTTTGTGGTGCAGCGATCCTATCGGGTCCCTGTCGATGTGCGGGCGCGGGTCCGGCGCATGGCGCAGGACGGGACCCTGGGGCCGGTTCTGGTCGAGCTGAAGCTGCCGGGGACGACGGATAATTTCGAGGGGATCGCGGCCGAGCGGCGCGGCGACCGGACGCGGCTCTACATCCTGTCCGACGACAATTTCAACGCCGTGCAGCGGACGATGATGCTGGCGTTTGACGTGAACTAGAATTCTCCCTCGCCTTTATGGGGAGGGTGGCTGACGCGGAGCGTCAGACGGGTGGGGGCGCTTTCGCTGAACAAACGCCGCGCCCGGCATCACCACGCCCTCCCCACCCGGTCGCTGCGCGACCACCCTCCCCATGAAGGGGAGGGAGAGACGCCGGGATCAGATCCGTTCGCTGATCTTGATGGCGGCCTTGCAGCCGACCTTGATGACGCTGCTGAGCAGGCGGTAGGCGGGAGCTTCGCGGCTGCCGTGCGCGATGGCGTGGTCGTGGTGGGCCAGTTCCTCGTCGCGGAACTTCGTCAGCTCGGCGGCCAGTTCGGGGTCGCGCTCGCGGACCTCCTCGATCTGGTCGGCGTAGTGCTTTTCGATGACGTTCTCGACCGCCTCGGTGCAGGCGTGGGCGGCCTTTTCCGAGATCAGGGCGGTGCCGGCGCCGAGGGCCGTGGCGGCCAGCTTCCACAGCGGGATCATGGCCGTGGGGCGAACGCGGTTCTCGGTCAGCAGGGCCTCGAAGCGGGCCAGGTGGACCGCCTCGTGCCCCTCCATCTCGGTCAGGTCGGCGGCGATGGCGGACTTGCCCTTGCGGCCTTCCAGCACGGCGCGCGGGGCGCGGTAGATATGGACGGCGGCGAACTCGCCCGCGTGGTCGACGCGCAGCATTTCCGCCATGCGGACGCGGGTCTGGCCCACGCCGGGACGCGGCAGGGGGATGCGGCGGGCGGCGGCGACGGTGTCGGATGCGTCAGTCATGATCGCCTCTTCTTAAACCTTCGGCGCGCGCGCGTCCTTGGGACGTTTCGCCGCCAGCAGGCTGAAGACGGCCAGCGCCAGGGAGATGAGGAAGTTCCAGCCGGCCATCGAGACGCCGAACAGGCTCCACGGCACATCGCCGCAGCCGACGATGGGCTTCATCTCGGCCGTGCCGTCAGCCAGGGCGGCCAGGCCGCTGAGGTCGATGGTGGTCGAGGGGACGGCCGAACAGGTGGCGGGCAGATCCCACCACTTCAGCTCGCCGCCCGCGTGGAAGCCCGCGGTGATCGCGCCGGTGAAGAAGACGGCGGCCAGCAGGAAGGAGGCGATGCGCGGCGTGCCGCGGCTGGCGCGGCTGAACACGGCCCAGAAGGTGGCGGCCCCGGCGATGGCCACGGCGGCCCAATAGACCTCGCGCTGCTTGAGGCAGAGG
>NZ_DASWXW010000155.1:0-37775 GCF_036405315.1 Brevundimonas sp.
CCGAAGCGGATAAAGGATTTCACGACAAACGACGTTCATCGCGACAGGGGTCATATGGTGCAAGTGCGAAATGACTTCAAGTGAAAATTGTGCGACGCAACATATGAACGCCGATCACCTGCGCAGCGCCCGGCGATCACAACTCCGTTGACGGCTTGTTAACCCTCTCGAAACCCACGAGTCCGATGTTAGCCTTTGTAACGCGCGGTGATCAGGGTCGTCTTCGCGCCACAGTGACGAGGCTAGTAGATTGACCATGAACGCTGCATTCCGCCGTCGCTTCCTGGCCGCCCTTGTTCTGGGGGGCGTGGTCCTCACGCCCGCCCTCGGCGCGCCGCCGCCGGTCGCGCAATCCTCGGACAATTCGCGCTACGCCTCGATCGTGGTCGACGCCGCCTCGGGCGAGGTGCTGTTCTCGCGCTTCGCCGACGCCCGGCGCTATCCGGCCTCAATCACCAAGGTCATGACCCTGTACCTGACCTTCGAGGCGCTGGAGTCCGGCAAGGTCAAGCTGACCGACAATCTCACCGTTTCGCCGCGCGCCGCCTCGCAGCCCCCGTCCAAGCTGGGCCTGGCCGCCGGCCAGTCGATCAGCCTGGAAGACGCCATGAAGGCGACGGCGGTCCGCAGCGCCAATGACATGGCCGTGGTCCTGGCCGAGCACATCGGCGGCTCCGAGGCCCAATTCACCGCCCGCATGACGGCTAAGGCCCGCGAACTGGGCATGGAGCACACCCGCTTCACCACCGCCAACGGTCTGCCCGACACGCGCCAGGCGACGACCGCCCGCGACCTGTCGATCCTGAGCCGCGCGGTGATGCGCGACTACCCGCAGTACTACCGCTACCTCGGCCTGCACGACTGGTACTACAACGGTCGCGACTATCGGAACACCAACGGTCTGCTGGCCACGGGCCGCGGCTATGACGGCATCAAGACCGGCTTCACCAACGCCTCGGGCTACAACCTCGCGGCCTCCTCGGTGCGCGACGGCAAGCGGATCATCACCATCGTCATGGGCGGGCGCTCGACCGCCAGCCGCAACGCCCACGTGGCCGAACTGATGGACACAGGCTTCGAGGTCCAGCGCCGGCGCGGTCAGGGCGAGCGCATCCAGGTGGCCCAGGCCTTCTTCGAACAGCGCGGCTACGGCATCAGCGCCGATCCCAATCCGCCAGTCGAATACGCTTCGGCTTCGGATGAAGACGGCGAAGGCATCGGCTCGACCGCCGTGGCCTATGTCGCCGGTCCGCCGCCCGCCAACCTGCCGACCCAGGTGACGCCGCCGCCCTCGGCGCGGGCTGCCGCCCCTCGCGCCGCAACGCCCCGCGCCGCCGCGCCGGTCCAGCGCGCCGAGGCCCCCCGCACGCCCGAGAACCTGACCGCCTCGCTGAACGGCGGGTCGACGAGCGCCACGCGCCGTTCGTCCTCCGCCGCCACCCCGACGCGCGCATCGACACGTGAAGCGGCCCGCCAGCCGGCTCGCGAGTCCGCGGGCCGCTGGACGGTTCAGGTCGGCGCCTTCCGTGACGAGACCGTAGCGCGCACCTGGCTGAACGACGTCAGCCGTCGCTTCCGCACCCAGTTCACAGAGGCGCAACGCGACGTTCAGAACGCCGACGGCTGGTACCGCTCGCGCTTCACCGGCATGACCCAGGCCGCCGCCGAAGCCGCCTGCGAGGCCTTGGGCGAACGTCGCGTCACCTGCATGGTCATCCGCCCCAGCTAGACGCCCCTGCCCTGACCGTTGCGCCAGCCGCCCTCGGCCAGACGCCGGGCGTAGTCGGCCACGTCCGACGGCCAGGCCTCGATGGCGGCGTCAAACGCCGCCCAGTCGCCCGCGAACAGCATCCGCGTCGCCTCCTCATAGCCGGGCTGGTCCCCCGCCATGGCCGTCATGAAGCGATAGGCGGCCTCGCGGCTGTGGCGCACGCGATCCGGCCCTTCGGCCTCGCGCAGGGCGTTTTCCACCAGCTTCCTCAGCGCCACGGACGCTCCACCCGGCTGGGCCGCCAGCCAATCCCAGTGACGCGGCAGCAGGGTCACTTCGCGCGCCGTCACGCCCAGCTTGGGCCTCCCCGGTCCACGCTTCTCGACCGGCTCGTCCGGCGTCAGTCGCGCCAGAACCGCCGCCAGATCACCGCGCAGGTCGAACTCCACCGAACGCGCGTCGGCGTCGTCGAAAATCAGCACCGCCTCGCCCGCATCATGCGCGGCCTTCACCGCCACCAGGACCACGGAGGGCGCGCCGCTGGCGATCAGACGCTCGCCGGCGAAGGCGGTGCAACTTGTGGTCGGCATCATCATCTCCCCGAACAGGTCGAGATAATTTACCCGGGTAAAATATAGCCGTCAATATCGCCGGCGTCGTTCAGCGAGCGCGCTCACCCTCGCCGAACAGACTGGCGGCGATCCAGCTGACCACGCCCGTCACAATGGCCGCGCCGATCCCGGCCCACAGGCCGTTGACCGCGAACCCGCCCAGGAACCAGGCCGTCAGCCCGATCATCGCCGCGTTCACAACCAGCAGGAACAGGCCGAGCGTCACAATGGTCAGCGGCAGGGTCAGGATCACCATGATCGGCCGCACGATGGCGTTGACCAGGCCCAGGATCACCGCCGCCGCGACCAGCGACCCGGTCGAGGTGAAGTCCACCCCCGGCACGACCCTGGCGGACAGCCACAATCCGAGGGCGGTGACGATAGCCTGAACGATGAAACGCAGCATGGAAGGCAATCTCCGTGAACCTTGACCATATAGTGCGTCAGATGGTGTTTCGCTCCCGTGCGAAATTCGCCCTGCCCTGCTAGCCTCGGCGCGACACCTCTGACGGAGCCTCCCCATGAGCCTTCACGGCGCCTACGAACCCGACAACATCTTCGCCAAGATCCTGCGCGGCGAGATCCCCAGCGTGAAGGTGTGGGAAGACGACGACGTCCTGGCCTTCATGGACGTCTTTCCCCAGTCCGAGGGCCATGTTCTGGTCGTCTCCAAGACCTCGCGGGCGCGTAACCTGCTGGAGGTCGAGCCGGAGGCGCTCGCCAAGCTGATCGCCGCCGTCCAGCGCACCGCGCGCGCGGTCGAAAAGGCGCTGAAGCCAGAGGGCCTCAGCCTGATGCAGTTCAACGGCGAGGCTGGCGGCCAGACCGTCTTCCACCTGCATTTCCATATCGTCCCGCGCTGGGCCGACCGCGCCATGAAGGGCCACGGCCACGCGCCGATGGCCGACACTGAGCAACTTAAGGCCCTGGCCGCCCGGATCGCCGCTGAACTGGATTGATCAGAGCGGGCCCTTGAAGATGAAGAAGGCCCCGCCCGCGATCAGCGAGAAGCCGACCAGATGGTTCAGGGTCAGCTTCTCGCCAAGGTAGAGCACCGAGAAGACGGCGAAGATCACCAGGGTGATCACCTCCTGCATGGTCTTCAGCTCGGCCGCCGAATAGACCTGATGGCCGATGCGGTTGGCGGGCACGGCCAGGCAGTATTCGAAAAAGGCGATCCCCCAACTCAGGATCACCACGATCCACAAGGGCTTGGCCCCGAATTTCAAATGGCCGTACCAGGCGAAGGTCATGAAGACGTTGGACAAGGCCAGCAAAAGGATCGGCGTGAGATAGGGCGTCATCGGCATGGGCGGACTGTGCTTGCGTCAGAGAGATTCCGCCAGCATAAGGCCCGCAACGCCGGATTAGCACAGTGGTAGTGCAGCGGTTTTGTAAACCGAAGGTCGCGGGTTCAAATCCTGCATCCGGCACCATTTTTCCGGCCGCCTCCTCCCCATGTCCGAGACGACCAACAAGCTGGGCCACAAGATCGGGACGCGCGGGGCGCGCACCCGCCGGGCTATTCTCGACGCCCTGCGCGGCCTGCTGAACCACAAGCATCTGGGCGAGATCCGCGCCGCCGACGTGGCGCTGGCGGCGGGCGTCTCGGCGCCGACCTTCTACACCTATTTCAAATCCGTCGAGGAAGGCCTGCTGATCCTCTGCGAGGAGGCGGGCGAGGACTTCCAGCGGCTGGCGCGGCACATCCACGCCGACTGGACCGGCGACCGCGCCTTCGACGCCGTCCGCGCCTATGTGCTGGAGGTGCTGGCCCTGTGGAACGACCACGGCCCGGTTCTGCGGGTCGAGCATATGCTGGCGGACAAGGGCGAGCCGGGCTTCGCCGAGACCCGCATCAAGCGGATGCGACGACTGCACCTGGCGCTGGAACGCCGCATCGCCCAGGCCAAGGCCAACGGCATGCACCCCCAAGGCCTGAGCCCGCGCCTGACGTCCTATGAGACCGCCAATCTGGTGGAATCCGTGGCCGCCGGATTCGCCCTGATGCGCCGCGCCGACACGGCCGAGGCCATCATCGACACCACGGCGCACATCGTGGTGAAGCTGACGACGGGGCGCTGACTTCTCCTCCCTACGAAGTTGGGAGGTGGATCGGCGGCGCAGCCGACGAGGCGGAGGGGCGGGCCAGCCCAAGCTCAACCGAGCCCCTCCATCGCTTCGCGGCCCCCCTCCCCACAAAGTGGGGAGAAGAGATCTGACTCACCCCCCGCCCAGGGCCACGGCGACGTGATAGACGATGAAGGCCGCCAGATAGGCCAGGCCGAACAGATAGCCCACCATGATCAGGGTCCACTTCAGCGACCCGGTCTCGCGCCGGACCACGCCCAGGGTGGGCAGGCACTGAGGCGCGAAGACATACCAGGCCAGGAAGGCCAGGCCGGTGGCCAGCGACCAGTCGGCCGACAGGACCGAGGCCAGGGCGCCGACGTTCTCTTCGGCTCCGGCGATCGAATAGACCGTTCCAAGCACCGCCACGGCGACCTCGCGCGCGGCCATGCCGGGGACCAGGGCCACCACCATCTGCCAGCTGAAGCCGATGGGCGCGAAGACGGGCTCCAGCGCCTTGCCGATCATGCCGGCGAAGGAATAGTCGATGGCCGGTCCCGTCGCCCCTTCCGGCGGATAGGGGAAGGTCGACAGCGCCCAGACGATGATCATCAGCGGCAGGATGATCTTGCCCGCGCGTCGCAGGAAGATCTTGGCCCGCAGCCACAGATTGAACAGCACGCTCTTGATGTCGGGCGTCTTGTAGGCGGGCAGTTCCATCATGAAGGGCTCGACCGCGCCGCGCCAGAAGACCCGGCGGATCACCAGCGAGACCAGAAGCGCGCTGACGATGCCCGCCGCATAGAGACCGAACATCACCAGGCCTTGCAGGCTGGCCCAGCCCCAGACCGTCTCGTTGGGAATAAAGGCGGCGATGATCAGGGTGTAGACGGGGATGCGCGCCGAACAGGTCATCAGCGGGGCGATCAGGATGGTGGTCAGGCGGTCGCGCTTCGCCTCGATCACCCGCGTGGCCATGATGCCGGGAATGGCGCAGGCGAAGCTGGACAACAGGGGGATGAAGGCGCGGCCGTGCAGGCCGGCTCCGCCCATGATCTTGTCCATCAGGAAGGCCGCGCGGGCCATGTAGCCAAAATCTTCCAGCACGATGATGAAGAGGAAGATGATCAGGATCTGCGGCAGAAAGACCAGGACGCTGCCGACCCCGCCGATCAGGCCGTCGACGATCAGACTCTGCAACAGGCCGGTGAAACCCTGATCCGGCAGCACCGTGGCGACCCAGCCGCCGACCAGGGCGAAAAAGGCCTCAATGCCGTCCATCGCCGGCGTGGCCCAGGTGAAGACCGCCTGGAACATGATGAACAGGATGCCCAGCAGGATTACCAGACCGGCGATCGGGTGCAGCAGCACACTGTCGATCTTGCCTGTCAGGGTGTCCGGCCGCTCGGGCGGGCGGACGCAGGCCTTCATGATGCGCTCGGCCTCGCGGTGTGCGTCACGAATCTCGGCGGGGGAAGGAGCATGCCATTCGCTGCGGGTCTCGCCCACCGCCTGATCGGCCTGTCCTTGCGCGGCGGCGACCAGTTCGGCGATGCCGCGTTTGCGCGTCGCCACCGTGGTGACGACCGGCGCGCCGATCTCGGCCGACAGCTTCTCAAGGTCGATCCGCAAGCCCTGACGCTGGGCGATGTCGAACATGTTGAGGGCCAGCACCATCGGCCGACCGACCTGTTTCAGCTCCAGCGCCAGACGCAGCACCAGACGCAGATTGGTGGCGTCGGCGACGCAGACCACCACGTCCGGCGGCGTCTCGCCCGGCAGGGCGCCCAGGACGGCGTCGCGGGTGACTTCTTCATCCAGACTGCGGGCGCGCAGCGAATAGGTGCCCGGCAGATCCAGCACCGACAGGGTGCGGCCGTCGGCGGCGTGGATGCGCCCCTCCTTCCGCTCAACGGTGACGCCGGCGTAGTTGGCGACCTTCTGGTGGGCGCCGGTCAGGGCGTTGAACAGGGCGGTCTTGCCGCTGTTGGGATTGCCGACCAGGGCGATACGGGCCACGTCAAGGCGAGTGGGGCGAACGGCCATGTCCATCAGGCGTTTCCTCCATCCAGACGGATGGTCAGGCTGGCGGCCTCGTGCCGACGCAGGGCCACGCGCATGTCGTCCACCTTCATGGCGATGGGATCGCGACCGAACAGACCCTCATGCAGCAGTTCGACGCGCGCGCCCTCGACGAAGCCCAGCTCCAGCAGACGGCGTTCCAGCTCGACCTCGTGGTCCTGGTGGTGGCAGTGGGCCCCGACCTGAACAATGACGCCGCGATCGCCGCGGCGGGCCTGGCTGAGTTTGATGGTGTCGGTCATGGCGCTCATTACGACGGCGCCCGGCGCCGCTCACTTAAGTTGACAGTGATTATCAGCTGCGAACGGTTCGCGTCCAGTAACGATAACCGGCGCCGTTGCGACCAATCGCCCATCGGCTATCAAGAGCGTCTGGCCTATGGAGTTCGCCATGCGCACCCACCTGATGCTTTCCGCCACCCTGACCGCTTCGCTGGCCCTGGCGGCCTGCGGCGACAACACCGCCCCCGGCGCCGACGCGACGCCCAAGGCCCCGCCGCCGCCCGCCCTGACCGAGGCCGAAAAGGTCGCCGTGCTGGCCACCCTGCCCGCCCCCTACAACGCCGGCGATCTGGAGAACGGCCGCCGCGCCTTCGCCCGCTGCCGGTCCTGCCACACCATCACGCCCGGCGGCCCGAACATGGCGGGTCCGAACCTGTACGGGGTCTTCGGCCGTCAGGCCGGGGCCCTGGACAAGTACGGCTACTCGCACGCCCTGCGGACGGCGGACTTCGTCTGGGACGCCGACAAGCTGGATCACTGGCTTGAGAACCCCAAGACCTTCCTTCCCGGCAACAAGATGACCTTCGCCGGCCTGCGTGACGCCACGGACCGCCGCGACGTCATCGCCTTCCTGAAGGTGGAGACCGGCTACCAACCGGAAACGGCGAAGGCCGCTGCTGCCGCGACGGCCCCGCTTCCTGACCGATCAGCCCAGAGCGATTAGCTGGGGGTCATGTCCGGCGTCTTGCCCTCGGCGATCTCCCGGGCCTCCCACTCCTCGATCTTGCGGGCGGTGTATTCCGGCGACTTGGTGAAGCGCGCCAGCACGCCATAGATCACCGGCACCACGAACAGGGTCAGCATGGTGGCGAAGATCGCCCCCGTGAAGATGACCACGCCGATGGTCTGGCGGCTGCCCGCGCCCGCGCCTTGCCACAGCATCAGCGGCAGGGCGCCGAAAGCGGTGGCGATCGAGGTCATGATGATCGGGCGCAGGCGCAGGGCCGACGACTCGATGATGGCCTCGCGGATGCTCCGGCCCTGATCGCGCAACTGGTTGGCGAACTCGACGATCAGGATGCCGTTCTTGGCCGCCACGCCGATCAGGATGATCAGGCCGATCTGGCTGTAGATGTTCAGGCTGGAGCCCGCCATCAACAGGCCGAACAGGCCGCCCGCCGCCGCCAGGGGCACGGTCAGCATGATGACCGCGGGCGTAATCCAGCTCTCGAACTGGGCCGCCAGCACCAGGAAGACCAGCAGCAGGGCCAGGGCGAACGCCCAGCCCACGGCGCTGCCCGCCTCCTGCTGATCGCGCGCCGCCCCGCCCCAGCGGATGGTGGCCAGGCCTTGCGGCTGCTTGGCGGCCTCGGCGTTCAGGAAGCTGACCGCATCGGCGATGGTCATGCCCGGATTCAGGTCGGCCTGAAGCGTGATGGCCCGCTGACGATCCAGGCGGCGACGGTCAGGCGTGTCGCCCGAGGTCTTGGTCGTGACCACCGCCGACAGCGGCACCAATTGGCCCGCGCCGGTCGAGACATAGAGGGCCTGCAGGTCGGCCACGCCCCGACGGTTGTCGCGATCGGTCTGAAGGATGACGTCGTATTCCTGACCGCCCTTGATGTAGGTGGTGGCGCGGCGGGATCCGAACATGGTCTCGAGCGCGCGGCCGATCTGCTGCGACGACACGCCGAGGGCGGCCGCCTTCTGCGGATCGACGTCGACCAGCAGACGCGGCGCGTTCGGCTCATAGTTGAGCCGCGGACGCGAGAAGCCCGGGTTCTCTTGCGCCGCCGCCAGAATGGGCTGCAGCCAGTTGTAGATCGGGCCGTATTCGGCGCCGGTGACGATCATCTCAATCGAGTTGGAGTTGCCGCCACCGCGCTGGAAGGCGCCGGGGGTCGAGGCGTTGACCTGGGCGTCCGTCTGGCTGCGCAGCTTGCCGTTCAGCTCCTGCGCGATCTCGTCGGCCGAGCGATCGCGCACGGACCAGTCGGCCAGGTTCAGCACCCCGTTGCCCGAGTTGTAGCTGCCGCCGCCGAAGCCGGGCGAAGAGATCAGGTAGTTGGTCGCCTCGCCGTTCTCACGATACTCGGCGAGAATAGGCTCCAGCCCCAGCATGATCTTGCGGGTGTAGTCGAAGCCCGCGCCCTCCGGCCCCTGAACGCGAATCTGGACGCGGCCGCGATCTTCGTTCGGCACCAGTTCGCTGGGCAGGAGCAGGAAGATGCCGCCTGCTCCGGCCGCAACCAGAACGATCAGGCCGATCACCCCGCCCACGGCCGCGCGGCGGCCCAGCAGTGCGTTCAGCGAGTTGGCGTAAGAGTTCTTCAGCGCATCCATCGCCCGGTCGACGCGACGCGCCAGCCAGCCGCCGGTCTGGGCCGGCTTGAGGATCTTGGACGCCAGCATGGGCGACAGGCTGAGCGCCAGGAAGGCCGAGAAGGCCACGGCCGCGGCGATGGCCGCCGCCAGCTCGACGAACAGACGACCGACATAGCCCGGCAGGAACAGCAGCGGCGCGAACACCGACAACAGGACCACGGTCGTGGCCACGACGGCGAAGAAGACCTGACGCGCGCCACGCTCGGCGGCGACCAGCGGAGGCTCGCCCTGATCCAGACGACGCTGGATGTTCTCGACCACGACGATGGCGTCGTCCACCACCAGGCCGATAGCCAGCACCAGGGCCAGCAGCGTCAGCAGGTTCAGCGAGAAGCCCAGCGGCGCCAGGACGATGAAGGTCGCCAGCAGGCAGATGGGCGCCACCACCGACGGGATGATCGCCGCCCGCAGGCTGCCGAGGAAGATGAAGTTGACCAGGGCCACCAGCGCCATCGAGATGCCGATGGTGATCCAGACCTCGTCGATGGCGTGGGCGGTGAAGACCGAGTTGTCGGACCCGACTTCCAGCGTCGTGCCCGGCGGCAGGGTCGGCTTGACCTGTTCCATCAGGGCGCGCGCGCCCTCGGAGATCTGCAGGTCGTTGGACTGGGCCTGACGGGTCACGGCCAGACCGATCTGGTCAATGCCGTTGCCGCGGAACAGGCGGCGCGCCTCGGCGGGGGCCTCCTCGATCCGGGCGATGTCGCCCAGACGGGTGACGTAGGCCGCATTGCCCAGCAGGGCGCCGGTCACGCCGTTGGTCATGGCGGCGGAGGCGGCGCCGAGCGTGCCCGACGACTGGGCGCCCGTGGCCGTCGAGGCCGAACCTCGCGTGCCGATGGGCAACTGGGCGAAGTCGGCGGGCCGCGCATAGGTGCGGGCGACGCGGACCGTATAGTCCTTCTGGGTCGACTCCAGCGAACCGGCGGGCAGTTCGACGTTCTGGTTGGTCAGGGCGGTCTCGACGTCGGCGACCGTCAGCCCGCGCGCGGCCATGGCGGCGGCGTCCAGCCAGATGCGCATGGCGTAGCGTTGCTCACCGAAGATGTTGACCTGGGCCACGCCGGGCACGGTGGCGAAGCGATCCACCAGATAGCGGTCGGCGTAGTCCGTCAGTTCCAGACGGTTCATCGTCGTCGAGCGCAGGAACATGATCATGATCGGCTGGCTGTCGGAATCGGCCTTGGCCACCTCCGGCGGGTCCGCCTGATCTGGAAGACGCCCCTGAACACGCGAGACGCGGTCGCGCACGTCGTTGGCGGCGTCGTCGATGTTGCGGTCCAGCGAAAACTCGATGTTCACATTGGAGCGCCCGTCACGGCTGGTCGAGTTGATGCGCTCGACGCCCTGGATGCCGGCGATCTGCTGCTCGATCGGCTCGGTGATCCGGCTTTCGATCACCTCGGCCGAGGCGCCGGCGTAGCTGGTGTTGACCGAAACAATCGGCGGATCGACGTCCGGCAGTTCACGGACCGGCAGGAAGAAGAAGGCCGCTAGCCCGATCACGCACAGGACGATGGCCGCCACCGCCGCGAAAACGGGGCGACGGACCGAAACATCGGACAGCATCATCAGCGGGCCGCCTGGGACGCGCGCGCGCCGCCCTTCTTGTCGCCGGCGCCGCCGACCGTGACGGGCGCGCCCGGCTGGATGCGGTTCAGGCCGGACGCGACCACGCGGTCGTTGTTGTCCAGACCGGACAGGATTTCGACGAAACCGCCCTCGACGGCGCCGGTCTGCACCTCGACGCGCTGGGCGGTCATGCCCTTCTCGCCGCGCGCGATGCGATAGACGAAGGCGCCCTGGCCTTCATACTGCACGGCGGCTTCGGGGACCGAGAGGCTTTGACGGCGGCCCTGCTGCACGGCCACGCGCATCATCATGCCGGGGCGAATGCGGGCGCCGGGGTTGGCGAACTCGGCGCGCGCGATGACGGCGCGGGTCTGCTCGTTGACGCGCGTGTCCAGCAGGGCGATGCGGCCGCTGAAGGTCTCGCCGGCGTAGGCGTCCGCCGTAGCGATCAGGGGGGCGCCGACCTGCAGCACGCCCAGATAACGTTCCGGCAGCGGGAAATCGACGCGGATGGCGCTGGTGTCGTCCAGGGTGGTGATGACCGATCCGGGCGAGATCAGGGTGCCCGGCGTCACCGTCGTCAGACCCAGAACCCCGGCGAAGGGCGCGCGCAGCACGCGGTCGCCGCGACGGGCTTCGGACGCCGCGACGGCGGCGCGGGCGGTCTGAAGCGCCGTCTCGGCCGTCTCGGCCGTGACGCGCGGCGCCACGCCGCGCTCGGCCAGAAGCTTGAAGCGGTCATATTCGCGCTGGGCCTGGGCCAGTTGAGCCCGCGCCTGGATCAGGTCGGCGTCCTCCTCGCGCGCCTGAAGCTCGACCAGAGGCGCCCCGGCCGCGACCCGTTGGCCGTCCGTGAACATGACGCGGGTGATCAGCTCGGTCGTGTTCGAGGTGATGTTGACCGAACGCTTGCTGCGCGCCACGCCCAGGACCCGGATCTGATCGGCGAACTCGCGCGGGATCGCGACGGCCTCAGCCACCGCCTGACCGCGTCCGCCGCCGGGTCCGCCCCGTCCGCCGGGGCCGCCCGCCCCGCCCTGGCTGTCGTCTGCGAAGGCGATCTTCAGAACCGCCGCCAGGACCATGAGCCCCACCAGACAGGCCGCCGCGATAATGAAAAAATGGCGCTTGAACACGCGACGCAGTCTCCCCGACAACAAGCGGTCCCGCTTAGCGGGTCATGGCCGTTACGCAAATAAAGTATCTGTAACGTCGGCGTGGTTGGTTTCCGTCGCGGAAAAGGCGCCTAAAAACGTCGCCAAACCCCGATGATCGGCCCGTGCGCCACGGGGGTGTCGCGCCCCGCGACCGTATGCCGCCAGCCCGCCTGCACGCTCCAGTCGCCGATGTGACGAACAGCCGTGGCCTCCAGCGACAGCCAGCGCGCGCCGGAACCGTCGACGGCCTTGTCCGCCGCCCCGCCGAAAGCCTGCCCCATCAGCATCCAGTTGTCGTTCACGTGAGCCCCCGCAGTCAGGTCGACCCGCACCTCGTCGGGAAGCCCCTGACGCCAGCGACGCGCCGCCTGCCCCTCGACGAAGGCGCGCGAACCAAGCCAGCTTCGGCCGGCCAGCAGCCGCACCTCCCAGTCGCTGTCGCCAGCGCCCGGCGGCGCATAGCCTGCGTTGCGCCCCGCGCCGCCCTGGGCATAGCCCGCATAGACCGCCACGACCTTGTCGTTGTCGCGATAGGCCTGCCAGCGCGCCCCGATCTCGAGCGGGCCGCGCCCGTCGAAATCGACGTAGGCGTCACGCCCCTCCTGCCACTCGCCCTTCATCTGCAGGGTGAGCCGGTCGGTCAGTCCGTATTCGATCAACGCCGACGCCGAGCGATCCACCCGTTCCGTCGGCAGGTCGAACCGGCCTCCGAGGGGGCCGAAGGCCTGGTCGGCGCGCATCGACTCGTATTTCACGATCGTTTGTCCCTGCCCTTTCGGCAGGCTCCAGGCCCCGGCGAGGACGGGCGACGCCGACGCCAGGCCCAGAACGATCAGCAGCCCCCCGACCGCCCTCACACGTCGTAACCGGGCGATTTCCGTTCCAACTGGCGCAGGGCCCCCGGCCAGGCCAGGGCGGAGATGAAGCCGATGCCGCGCCCCTGATCCCGGGTCTCGGCCTGGGCGGCGTCGGGGGCGATCAGCACCTGCTCGCGCCCCCCCGACAGGGCCGCCACCTGCTGGGCGCAGGCCCGCTCCAGGAAGAAGATCCCGACCCAGGCCTGGGCCGCCGTCTCGCCGACCGCCAGGGTGCCGTGGTTGCGCAGCAGCATCAGCGGCTTGTCGCCGAGATCCGCCACCAGGCGCTCGCGCTCGTCGTGGTTCAGCGCCAGACCTTCATAGCCGTGGTAGGCGACCTGATGCTGCAACAGGCAGGCGTTCTGGCTGATCGGCAGAAGGCCGTCCTTTTGCGCCGCCACCCCGACCCCGTTCACCGTGTGCAGATGGATGACGAACCTGGCGTCTTCGCGGGCCGCGTGAACCGCCGAATGGATGGTGAAGCCGGCCGGATTGATGAAGCTGGTCGTCTCTTGAACAATATTGCCGTCCAGATCGACCTTCACTAGGGAAGAGGCTGTAATTTCGTCGAAATACCAGCCGTAGGGGTTGATCAGGAAATGATGCTCCGGCCCCGGCACGCGGGCGGAGATGTGGGTGAAGATCATGTCGTCCCACCCGTTCAGCGCCACCAGCCGATAAAGGGCCGCCAGTTCGAGGCGCACCTGCCATTCGGCCTCCGACACTCGCGACTTCAGCGACGACGTCGATCCGTCCGCCATGACGACCTCCCTTATCATTGTTCTGTTGAACGTCGCCCCAGCTCGGCCCGACGTCAAGCGACCGCGAGCGAGCGGCGGCAGGATTTCATTAACCCTGTTTTCACGCCGTCTGGATCAGGATGCGGCGCGGCCAGGGCGGTCGTTTCCAGAGGCGGAGCCGCCGGTGTCCACAGTCGTCCCGCTAGATCCGGTGAACCAGGCGCGAGACATCCCCTTGTCCGGCCTGAACCAGTTGCTGGATCTGGCCCGCAAGCGTTCGCCCGAGGATCAACGCCGCCTGCTGCTGGGCGTGGCCGGACTTTATGAATCCACCAAGGCCCAGGGGTCGGCGCCCGACGCCCTGGCCGACATCTTCATCGCCCTGACCCGCAGCGCCGAACGCGACGTTCGGCAGTCGCTGGCGAAGCAACTGGCCAGGGTCGACTGGGCCCCAGCCGCCCTGGTCCGGATGCTGGCGGCCGATGAAATCCAGATCGCCCGGCCTGTGATCGCCGCCAGCCCGCTGCTGCTGGATGACGACCTGCTGCACCTGCTGGCCGACTGTTCGATCGAACACCAGATTCAGGTGGCCCTGCGCCCGGATCTCGGTGCGGCGGTGGCCCGCGCCATCGTCGAGCGCGGCGACCCGACGGTGATGACCGCCCTGGCCACCAATCGCAGCGCCCGGATCGAAACCGCCGCCTTCGCCGACCTGGTCGACCAGTCCCGCCATCTGGCCGCCCTGCGCGCGCCGCTGACGCGGCATCCGGCGCTGGATGAAACCCTGGCCGCGCGTCTGTATCAGTGGGTCGGCGAGGCCCTGCGTCAGGCGATCAGCGACCGCTTCGCCCTGGACCCCGTCAGGCTGGCCCAGGCCATCGAGGTCGCGACCGATGAGGCCCGACGCGCGCAGGCCGAACCGGCTCCCTCGCTCGCCGCAGAGGACCCCGACGCCCGACTGGTGGCTAAATTGCACGCCGCGGGCCAGCTTCGTCCCGCCTATCTGATCCGCGCCCTGCGCGAGGGAAAGCTGGGCGTGTTCGCTCACGGGATGGCGGCGCTGGGCCGGTTCGACATCGCCCATGTGCGGCGGGCGCTGCAGGGCGACACCGCCCGCCCCCTGTTCCTGGCCTGCACGGCCGTCGGCCTGGATCGCGCGGCCTTCCCCACTCTTCTGGCTGAAATCCGCAAGCTGAACAAAGGCTTCCCGGCCGATCCCGACGCTTCCGCCTGGCGTCTGGCGGAACGGTCGGCGGATCAGGCCGCCTATGAATTCCGGCTGCTGATGGCGGAAGTCGACGCGGCTTCCGTTTGACACGGACCGCCGGCTCCGCTTGCGTAGCGGCGTGACCCAGCCCTCCACGCCCCTCGCCCTCACCTTTGTCGCCAGCGACCGGCCGGAAGCCGAGGCCGCGCGGCTGCGCCTGAGCGAACGCTACGGCTCCGTTCCCGTCGCCGAGGCCGACGTCATCGTGGCCCTGGGCGGCGACGGCTTCATGCTGGAGACCCTGCACAACAATCTTCAGCTTCGCACCCCGGTCTACGGCATGAACCGGGGCTCGGTCGGCTTCCTGATGAACGACTATGAGGACGACGGCCTGCTTCAGCGCATCGCCGAGGCCGACCGCACCGTCATCCACCCCCTGCAGATGGACGCCTGGACCGAAAGCGGCGAGGTCCACAGCGGGCTGGCCATCAACGAGGTCTCCCTGCTGCGCCAGACTCGTCAGACCGCCAAGCTGCGGGTCAGCATCAACGACAAGGTGCGCCTGGAGGAGCTCAGCTGCGACGGCTGCATGGTCGCCACGCCCGCCGGATCGACCGCCTACAACCTGTCGGCGCACGGCCCCATCATCCCGCTGGACGCGCCCAGCCTGGCCCTGACCCCGATCAGCGCCTTCCGCCCCCGACGCTGGCGCGGGGCCCTGCTGTCGCACACGGCGCGCGTCCGATTCGAGGTGCTGGAGGCGGACAAGCGGCCTGTCAGCGCCACCGCCGATAATTTCGAAGTCCGGCGCGTCACCCGGGTCGATGTGCGTGAACGTCGCGACATCAGCCTGACCATGCTGTTCGACGCAGGCCGGTCCTTCGAGGAACGCGTCATGGCCGAACAGTTCGCCAGCTGAAACGTCACGGGTTTTTAAGGCTCGGCCGGCTAGGTTCTCCGTTACGAGTTCAGGAGCCTGTCACGTGAGCAACCCTCCGCAAGTCATCCGCCCGCCCAACCCCCTGCGCGCCAAGGTCGGCGGCGGCTTCGGCGGCATCGACGCCGACGCCATCGCCAAGGCCGAGGCCGCCCTCAAGGCCATGTCGGCCCAGTTCGGCCAGTGGCTGCAGGACGAAATCGTCAAACTGGATCAGGCCCAGGCCGACATTCGCGCCAAGGGCTACACCCCGGAAACGGCCGAAGGCCTCTATTTCCGCGCCCACGACCTCAAGGGCCTGGGCGCCACCTACCAGTATCCTCTGGTGACGCGCCTCGCCGGCTCGCTGTGCCGACTGATGGATGACGCCGACAAGCGGTTGCAAGCGCCAGCCGCGATCCTGGACGCCCACATCGACGCTATCCGCGCCGTGGTTCGGGACGAGATCCAGACGGACGATCATCCGGTCGGCCGCGCCCTGGCCGAGACCCTGGAAGCACGGGTCGCCGAACACCTGGCCTGATCCGGGCTTTCCGGAACAAGAAAGGCGCCTCCTCGCGGGGGCGCCTTTTTTAGTGACTGCCGATCTCAGGCCGCGCTGACCGCAACCGCCGCTTCATGCCCTCCGGGCCGATCCAGCCGCTCCATCAGATAGGCCAGATCCTCGCGCGCCGCATTGGGGCGCTGGCTCAGGAAGCGTTCCAGCATTCGCTGGCGGAACTGGTCGCTGGCCGTGTCGCCGCCCTCGGCCTGCAGCGCGCGCCAGGTGTCGACGCCGGCGCGGAAGGCCTGGAAAAGGCGGGGCGGCAGCCCGGCGCGGTCATAGATGGACTTCAACCCCAGGGGTCCGGCGTCATGCACCATCAGCCAGGCCCGATGGTGCGGTGTTCCCGTCAACTCCGCCAGGGCGTGTTCGAACAGGGCCATCTGCCCCCGCGCCAGCGCCCGCAGAAGCAGCGAGGCGTTCAGCACCTTGCGTGCGTTGAGCCCGGCGACGAAGGCCGGCAGGTCGTTGCTGGCCCGGGCCTGATCCACCAGATCAACGGTGGCCCGCTCGCGCGCGAACCGGGCGACCTGGATGGCGGTCTCGGGCGCCACGGCGTGACGCGTCACCAGATGCTCGCGCACGGCGTCGCTGGCCAGGGCCACCAGCCGCTCCGTCACCGACAGCGGCAGCACCTGGCGATAGGCCACGGCGGAGACGACCTCGGGGACCTGGCCGAAACGGTCGACGACCACGCCCAGAGACGCCTCGGAAATATCGGCGTTGTCGTTCGCCGCCAGGGCGCGCACGGCGGACTGGCATCCCTCGGCCGCCAGCACGGCGGCGACGTCGCGCGGCACGCGATCCCGCGCCGCCACGGCGGTCTGACGCACAGCCGAACCCGCGCGCACGATCTCGATCAGGTCGTCGTCGGTGAAGGCCGGCGAGCTGGCGATGATCGGCAAGGCCACGCTGTCGGTGTCGGCGGCCAGGCGGCGCGCCACCTCGCGCGGCATCACGTCCGAAGCCTTCAGGGTGACGGCCAGGGCCCGCCGCACCAGTTCAGCGGCGTCATTGGCCAGAACAGACAGAATCTTCTGGGCCGCGGCCCGATCGGCGTCGTCCAGCGGCATCCGGTCGATGCTGCGACACAGCTTGTGCGCCGCCGCCGCGCGGTCGTCCTCGGCGTCGGATTTGATCAGGCGCCTGATGTCGCTTTCCGTCAGTCGGGCGCGGTAGGCGGTCATGAGAGAGCTCGTGAGCTAGGCGGGCGAAGAATCAATCGTCACGCCTAGCGTTACATAGTTAACACCTCATTAGGAATGAGGCGAAACCACGTTCTTTTACGCCGTCGTCTCCGCGGGCGGCGCGAAGGCCCCGCCAAATCCGCTGCTCTTGCCGCCCGATCCATCCTGCCCCAGCAGCAGGGCCAGAAGGCTCTGGTCCTGCTTCAGGCGATCCAGGCGCGCCGCCAGCATCCGGTCCTTCTCGCTCAGGTCCGGCGTCGTGTTCAGGGTCGAACCGACGCCCGCAGCCGGGGCCCCCTCGCCCGCCGTGCGCTGCAGGTTGGCGTGGACCTCGGCCACCGTGGCGTGGCGGCCGTTGCGATAGAAGATCGAGCGATTGGCCGAGGCCGCGTCCGGGAACAGCGAGGCCGCGCTGGCGCCGGGCCGCGACTGCATCGCCTCCATCAGCTTGGCGGCGCCCGCCGGGCCGAGGAAGTGGGCGGCGTAGAGGTCGCCGGCGCCCGGCTCGCGCCCGGTGCGGCCGCGCAGATAGGCGGCGTTGGAGGCCGTCAGCTCCGCCGCCATGGTCGAGGCGGCCTGGGCGTCGAAGCGCAGGTCCAGCACCACGTTGCGGGCCGAGCCCTGCACCTGCCAGCGGCCGTCGTCGCCGCGATGGATCAGGTCGGCATACTGGCCGTAGCCGTGCTTGGCGCCGTGCTGCTTCACCGTGGCCAGCCAGGTCTGCTCGATGAACTGGAACAGGCCCGAGGCGGACGAGGTGCCGGCCCGTGCGGACGGGTTCATCGCGCTCTCGCGACGCGCCGTTTTCATCAGGAAATCGAAGTCCACGCCGGTCGTGCTGGACGCACGCCGGATGGCCGCCTCAACCCCGCCAGATGATGGAATCGCTCCTACGCTCATAGGGTGAACGGTCGCTAACCAAGGTTAATGAAAGCCTAATATGCAAGCGCCGCAATATCGCCGCAAGCTTGGCGCGACCATCGTTCGGTGGGCGCTGGGGAGGGCCTGCGACAGGAGGCGTTGAAGGCCATGATGATCAGAACCGCGGGCGGTCCCGGACTGGTGAGCCCGATAGACTTTTCCGAACGGAAGAAGCCGATCCCGCGCTGGATGTGGGCCGCGATCGGGGCGTCCGCCCTGGTCCACATCGGCGCCGGCGTGTGGCTCTACAATCAACGCTTCCAACTGGCCGACATCCCCGTGGAAAGCGAAGGGCCGGTCACGCGGATCGACATCCTGCCGATGCCCAGGCCGCCCGAGCCGCTGGTCGCGCCCAAGGTTCCGCCCGCGCCGACGCCGCCGATCCATAGGCCGGCGACCGTCATTCCCTCTGACGTGCCGCCGCTGGCGGTTCCGATCGCCCCCGTCGCCTCGACCGACACGGGGCCGGTGATCAACCTGACCGCCCCGGCCAGCGAGCCCTCGACCGGGGCGGCGGTCAGCGCCGAGCCGGTGCGGTCGCCGCCGGTCATCACCAACCCCGACTGGGTGCGCAAGCCGACGGCCGAGCAACTGATGCGGGCCTATCCCTCGGCCGCCGAGGCGCGCGGCGTCAACGGCGTCGCTGAGCTGTCCTGCCTGGTGCGGGTGGACGGCTCGTTGACCGGCTGCTCGGTGACGTCCGAGACGCCCGGCAATCAGGGCTTCGGGCGGGCGGCCCTGGGCCTGACGCGCTACTTCCGCCTCAGCCCGCGCACCGTGGACGGTCGGGCCGTCGACGGCGCCCGCGTCGGCATGGCCATTCGCTTCACCCTGCCTGAAGGCTAGATGAAGCGACGGGGCGCGAGGGCCGGCTCCTTCGAGGGCCGGCCCTCGACATCGTCCGCGACCACCCCGGCGACCAGCGGCCCCAGCAGCCAGCCGTTGCGACGCGGCCCCAGGGCCAGATGCAGACCCTGCCCGACCGCGCCCGCCATCGGCAGACCGTCCGGCGTGGCGCCGCGCACGCCCGCGCGCCATTCGATCTGAAGCGGACGCGGGTCCTGCCCCAGCACGGCCCAGGCCGCCGCCAGCATCCGGGCGCATCGCTCGGGATCGGGCGTCAGCGACCGCTCGCCCGCCTCCATCGTCGCCCCGATCACGCAGCCCGCCCCCATCGGCGCGACATAGGCGCCGGGACCGCGCACGACGTGATCGGTCAGCCGCTCGGAAACCAGACCTATCTGGCCCCGGATGGGCGTGATCAGGGCCAGAAGGCTGGCGACCGTTTCAGGCAGACCCTCCGGCTTCGTCCCCGCCCCGGTCGCCAGCACGACCTGATCGGCCTCCACCGAACCCGCCGTGGTCTCGACGCGCCATCGGGCGCCTGTTCGCGACAACGCTGTCGCGCGCCCCTCGATCAGGCGAATGTCACGGGCGAGCGCCGCCAGAGCCTGTTCCGGTTCGACCTTCCAGTCCTCGCGGGTCGTCAGGCGCCCGAGCGCGCGGTCGTGGTCATGCTCGAACCCCAGGGCCGCCATCCGATCCGCCAGAACCTCGGCCTCGCCGCCGCGCCACTCGGCCCGATCGCGATCCAGCCGGACGCCCGTCGCCGCCGCGAAATCGGCCCAGGCGTCGCGGGCGCACCGCAGCAGGGCCGCGTGTGCAAGGTTCAGGTCGTCGATCGCGCTTTCCATCGCGGGTGCGATCATGCCCGCCGCGACGCCCGAGGCGTTCAGGCCGCCGGGATCGACCACGGTCACGTCATGGCCGCGTCGCTTCAGTTCCGCCGCCGCGCACAGGCCCAGAACGCCCGCGCCGACCACCAGGATGTCTTGAGAATTGAAAAGGGGCACGGGCTGTCCTTCGACCTCCCGCGCCCCGATTTCAACCCGGCTTTTGTCCTACTCGGCGGCCAGCTTGGCCGCGCGGGCTTCCTCCAGACGCTTGGTCAGGGCCGCGTGCTGGCCCCACAGGGCCTTGGGCAGGCGGTCGCCGAACTTCTCGTAGAAGGCGGGGATCAGGGCCGCTTCCTCGGTCCAGACCTCGGCGTCGACGTCCAGCAGGATCTTCAGATCGGCGTCCGACAGGCTCAGCCCCGACAGGTCCAGCGCGGCCTTGGTCGGCAGACGGCCGACCGGGGTGTCCACGGCCTCGGCCTTGCCGTCCAGACGCTCGACGATCCACTTCAACACGCGGGCGTTGTCGCCGAAGCCCGGCCAGACGAACTTGCCGTCCTCATTCTTGCGGAACCAGTTGACGAAGAAAAGCCGCGGCAGCTTGGCGGCGTCAGCCTGCGCGCCCAGCTTCAGCCAGTGACCGAAGTAGTCGCCCATGTTGTAGCCGCAGAAGGGCAGCATGGCGAAGGGGTCGCGGCGCAGCTCGCCGACCTTGTTCTCGGCGGCGGCGGTGCCTTCCGAGGCCACGGTCGAGCCCATGAAGACGCCATGCTCCCAGTCGAAGGCTTCCGTCACCAGCGGCACGGCCGAGGCGCGGCGGCCGCCGAACAGGATGGCGTCGATCGGCACGCCCTTGGGGTCTTCCCATTCCGGGGCGATGGCCGGGCACTGGCCGGCGGGCGCGGCGAAGCGGGCGTTCGGGTGGGCGGCAGGCTCGCCCGAGGCCGGATCGTGCGGCTGACCCTTCCAGTTGGTCAGGCCCGCGGGGGCTTCCTTGGTCAGACCTTCCCACCAGACGTCGCCGTCCGCGGTCAGGGCGGTGTTGGTGAAGATGGTGTTCTTCGTCAGGGTCGCCAGGGCGTTCTGATTGGTGTTGCGGCTGGTGCCCGGCGCCACGCCGAAGAAGCCCGCTTCCGGGTTCACGGCATAGAGGCGGCCGTCGTCGCCGAAACGCATCCAGGCGATGTCGTCGCCGATGGTCTCAGCCTTCCAGCCCTCCAGCGCCGGCTGCAGCATGGCCAGGTTGGTCTTGCCGCAGGCGCTCGGGAAGGCGGCGGCGACATATTTGGACACGCCCTCGGGGCTGGTCAGCTTGAGGATCAGCATGTGCTCGGCCAGCCATCCCTCGTCGCGGGCCATGACCGAAGCGATGCGCAGGGCGTAGCACTTCTTGCCCAGCAGGGCGTTGCCGCCGTAGCCCGAGCCATAGGACCAGATTTCGCGCGTTTCGGGGAAGTGGACGATCCACTTGTCGTCGTTGCAGGGCCACGGCACGTCGGCCTGGCCTTCGGCCAGCGGCGCGCCCAGGGTGTGGACGGCGGGAACGAAGACGCCGTCGGCGCCCAGCATGTCCAGCGCGCCCTTGCCCATGCGGGTCATGACGCCCATCGACACGGCGACATAGCCGCTGTCGGTGATCTCGACGCCCAGGGCCGAGATCTTGGAGCCCAGCGGGCCCATGCAGAAGGGCACCACATACATGGTGCGGCCCTTCATGCAGCCGTCGAACAGACCGTCCAGGCGCTCGCGCATCTCGACGGGGTCGGACCAGTTGTTGGTCGGGCCGGCGTCGGCCTCGTCTTCCGAGCAGATGAAGGTGCGGCTCTCGACGCGGGCCACGTCCTTGGGGTCCGAGGCGGCGTAGTAGCAGCCGGGTCGCTTGGACTGATCCAGTTCCTTCAGCGTGCCCTTGGCGATCAGGTCGGCGACGATGGCCGATTTCTCGGCTTCCGAACCGTCGCACCAGTGGACCCGGTCGGGCTTGGTCAGGGCCGCGATCTGCGCGACCCATGCAACCAGACCCTTGTGGTCGGTCGGCGCGGGATAGAGTCCCGGAATCGATACGTCTGCAGTCACAACATGGTCTCCTGAACCGGGCCGCCCGACGATCTGACGCCGTCATGACGAGTCGGACGCTGATCACGTCCTGTTTCAGGCGCAATGCCATCTGAGGCGACGCAAGGTCAACCGTTGCCGGAATTCACTTCCGCCGGAATAGATTTGCTGCATTGCAGCATGGTTTCTGGTCGCGACGCGCATCGAGCAAGGATATCAAGACCGGATGCGAACCATGGACACCCTCACCGCCCTGCCCGACGGGGCCCTGGCGTCGCCCGCCTCGGTGCGCAACGCCGAGCCGATCCTGAACCTGCTGCGCGCCCACCTGCCGAAAAACGGACGGGTTCTGGAAATCGCCTCCGGGTCCGGCCAGCACGCCGTCTTCTTTTCCGGCGCCCTGCCCGGCCTGGTATGGACGCCCAGCGATCCCAGCCCCGACGCCCGCGCCAGCATCGCCGCCTGGGCGGCCCAGAGCGGATCGGACAATCTGCAGCCGCCGGTGGCGCTGGACTGCATGAATGAGGCGACCTGGCCCGAGGGTCCGTTCGACGCCGTCGTCTGCATCAACATGGTCCACATCAGCCCCTGGGCGGCGACCGAGGGTCTGATGAAGCTGGCGGAACGCGCCCTGCCCCGGCCCGGCGGCCTGCTCTATCTCTACGGCGCCTATCGCGAGGCCGAGGTTCCGCTGGCCCCGTCGAACGAAGCCTTTGACGTCAATCTGAAGGCCCGCGACCCGGCCTGGGGCCTGCGCGACCGGGACGACGTCGTGGCCCTGGCCCGCTCGCACGGCCTGGCGCTGACCCTGCGGACGGAAATGCCCGCCAACAACATCAGCCTGCTGTTCCGCCGGGTCTGAGGCCGCGCCGCGAGGCTTGCCCCCGCGCCCCCCGCCACTCTACAGAGCCGCATGGCTTTCACCCGCACCTACGACGGCCCCGAGCCGGTCCGCATCAACAAGTGGCTGGGCCAGACCGGCGTCTGCTCGCGCCGCGAGGCCGAGGGCCTGATCGCCGCCGGCATGGTCAGCATCGACGGCGAGACCGTCACCGACGCGGGCCGCAAGATCGAGCCGGGCCAGACCCTCACCCTGAACGACCGGGGCCAGGCCGCTCTGGCCTCGGGCGTCACCATCCTGATCCACAAGCCGCTGGGCTATGTCTCGGGCCAGCCCGAACCGGACAAGATCCCCGCCGTGCGCCTGCTGACCGAGGCCAACCGTGTCGGCGAAGGCGCCGTCCCCGCCGAGGACGCCTCCCTGCCCCCCATTGGCCGTCTGGACGAGGATTCGCGCGGCCTGCTGCTGCTGTCGTCGGACGGGGTCGTGGCCAAGGCGGTGATCGGCCCGCAGTCGCATCTGGACAAGGAATACCTGGTCCGCGTGGCCGGCGACGTGACCGAGAAGAAGCTGGCCCTGCTGCGCCGAGGCCTGATGCTGGACGGGCGCATCCTGAAATACGCCAAGGTGTCGCGCATGGAGCAGAACCGCCTGCGCTTCATCCTGACCGAGGGCCGCAACCGTCAGATCCGCCGCATGTGCGAGATGGTCGATCTGGAGGTCATCGACCTGCTGCGCATCCGCGTCGGCCCGATCCACCTGGACAACCTGCCCGAAGGCAGGTGGCGGATGATCACGGCCGAGGAGCGCGAGGCCTTGATCAGCGGCTCGGCGGGCTGATCCCTCCGTCTCCGCCGGGATGAGCGGAATGGGCTAGACCCGCAGCGCCTCGAACCACCGCTGCAGCAGGGCCGCCTCGGCGCGGTGGGCGGCGACGCGGGCGGCGGCTTCCTCGTCCACGCCCCAACGTTCCTCGGTGAAGGCCTCGTCCAGACGCGACAGGTCCAGCGCCGCCTCGCCCGCCAGCGCCCCGCGCTGCACCGCCAGCCCCAGGACCGCCGAGCCGAACAGGGGCACGGCCGTCGCCAGCCCCGTCAGGCTGTGGTCGTCCATCTGCATGGCCAGCGCCTTGACCCGTTCCAGCGCCTCGGGCGCCTGGCCCCGGTGGACAATGCCCTCGGCGGTATGCAGTTCGACGGCCAGCTCCCTGGCCGCCCAGTCCCGCCACGGTCCCCACGCGGCCTGCTGACGCTCAATCAGAGCCGTCGGATGTTCCGCCAGATAACAGAGGACGTCCGACCCGGCGTAGGCGGCGATCTCGGCGGCCACCGGCTCGCGCGTCTGGCTGACCCGGTCGATGGCGGTCGAGGCCAGACGGGTGGCGGGCATGGTTCCGGGGACCAGGAATTCGCCCTGCGCCGCCCATTCGTCGGCCACCAGCCGCGCGGCGGCCTCGGTCGGCAGGGTCAGGGTGTTTCCGGCGGGCGTTTTGGGCGTGCGGCCGTCCAAACGCACGGTCCAGCGGCCCTCGTCCGGCGAGATGTCGACCTCCTTCCAGAAGCGTTTGATGCGCTCCTCGGACTCGCGAAAGCCCTTGCGAGCGGCGACGTTGGGATCAAGCGGGGGGATGTGGGACATGGGTCGTCTCAGGCAGCAATAGACGTCGAGGCGAAGCGCTCCAGCGCCGCCTCCAGATCAGGACAGTCGACGGCGACGTGATGCGCGCCCGCCGCGACCTGCTCCTCACGGGTGTGGAACCCCCAGCCGACGCCCAGAGGATGCACGCCCGCATTGAGCGCCATCAGGATGTCGTGGCTGGTGTCGCCGATCATGACGGTCGAAGCCGCATCGGCCCCGCAGGCGGTCATGGCGGCGAACAGCATGGCCGGATCGGGCTTGCCCGGACCGTCGGCGGCGCAGTGGCTGGACAGGAAAAGCGCGCTCCATTCCGGCCGCGCCAGGTTGCGGGCCACGCCGCGCCGGTTCTGACCCGTCGCCAGCGACAGCCGCCAGCCGTCGCGCTTCAGCCGACGCAGGGTGTCCATGACGCCCGGATAGAGGGGCTCTTCGTGCCCCGCCTCGTACATGGTGCGGAAACTGGCCTGGAAGGCCGCCACGAAGTCCGCCAGTTCGGCCAGCGTCAGGCCCGGCTCCAGCACGTGCAGCGCCTTGTCCAGCGTCAGGCCGACGATCTGGCGCACCCGATCATAGGAGGGCTCGGGCAGGCCCAGATGCCGCGCGGCCTCGCAGCAGGCGCGATGGATCGAGGCCCGGCTGTCCACCAGGGTCCCGTCAATGTCGAAAACGGCGAGCGGACGGCTCATCGCTGGCGCTTGACCCCTTCGAAGGGATCGACGTCGCTCTCATCCTCGGAGAAGCCGAAGTGGGCGAAGCCGGCCTTCATCTCGGGGCTCAAGGGGGCCTCGACGATCAGCTTGCCGCCGCGCGGGTGGTCCAGCTCAATACGGCGGGCGTGAAGCTGCAGCTTCAGCACGCCGGACAGTTCACGCGACTTCTCGTCACCATATTTGGCGTCGCCAAGGATGGGGTGGCCGATGGCGGCCATGTGGGCGCGCAACTGGTGCGTGCGGCCGGTGAAGGGACGCAGGGCCATCCAGGCGGCGCGGTGAGCGGCGCGGCTGATGGTGGCGAAGGCTGTCTCGGCCGGTTCTCCCTTGGGGTCCTTGGGATCGGCCGGGCGCATCATCTCGAAGTCGTTGATGCCGGTCTTCTTCAGCGCCATATCGATCTGACCATGCGTCGGCTTGGGGTTGCCGATGACGATGGCCCAGTAGGTCTTCTTGGCCTGACGCCGGGCGAAGGCCCCGGCCAGACGCTTGGCCGCTTCGGGGCCCTTGCCGAGCAGCAGGACGCCCGAGGTGTCGCGGTCCAGGCGGTGGACCAGGCGCGGCCGGTCCATGCCCTCGCCCCAGGCCGACAGCAGACGGTCGACGTGCTTGGTGGTCTTGGTGCCGCCTTGCACAGCCAGGCCATGCGGCTTGTTCAGGGCGATGACCATGTCGTCTTCATAGAGGACCAGCGACTTGGCGTAGGCCACGTCGCGCTCGGTCAGTTCATGCAGGTCGCCGGGCTTGCGCGGGTTGGCTTCAGGCAGCGGCGGCACGCGCACGGCGGCCCCGGCGGTCAGGCGGTCCTGCGGCTTGACCCGCGAACCGTCGACGCGGATCTCGCCCTTGCGGGCCATCTTCTCGACCTGGATATGGGTCAGGTGCGGCCAGCGACGCTTGAACCACCGGTCCAGGCGGATGTCGTGTTCGTCTTCGGCGACATAGAGGGTCTGGACTTCGCGGCTCATGCGCCCACTCCGGTAAACAGTTTGCGCGCGATCATCAGGCCGACGAACAGGGCGGCGATGGAAAGAACCACCGAACCCACCGCATAGACGAAAGCCGTGGCCAGTTCACGGCGTTCGATCATCAAGGCGACTTCCAGCGAAAAAGCCGAAAAGGTGGTGAAGCCGCCAAGCAGGCCGACGGCGGCGAACAGGCGGATGCTCTCCTGCCCCGCGCCCGCCTTCAGCGCCAGCCAGCCGGCCAGCAGCCCCATCAGCAGACCGCCGGTGATGTTGGCGGCGAAGGTGCCCCAAGGCCACGTGGCGCCGGGCGCCAGCCGCCCAACCGTCAGACCCAGCCCATAGCGGGCCACGGCGCCCAAGGCGCCGCCGACGGCGACAAGAAGAAATTGCGTCATGCCGGGCTTCTACACCGACACGGCGGGAATGACAGCGGTCGGCGGCGCTTACAGCCGGTTGCGGATCGCGTCCTGGACCCCGCGCGCGTCGTAGGCCTCGGGGCGATCCGGCTTGGCCCCGCGCCCCATGACGATCTCCAGCGTGGTCGAGGTCGGCTGGGGCCCGCTGAGGTCGAAGCCCAGGCCCACCCCGACGCCGGACGCGCGATAGCCGCCGTATCGGCTGGAGCCCGCGCCGATCGAGACGCTGGGGCGCACGCCGCCGGCGCTGTCGGGGCGGCCGTCGATCCAGCGTTGCGTCACCTCGAACCAGTCATAGCCCTGATCGACGGTCAGCTGCGCCGCGCGGAACAGGGCGCGGTCGGCCACGGGACCGGGGGCGCCGACGCCGTTGTAAGTGACGCGAAAACGGTTGGATTCGATGCGCTGTTCGCTGAAGCCCTGCCCCCGCGCCGATTGCTGCGGACCATAGGGGGCCAGGCTGGCGCAGGCGCTCAGCGCCAGGGCGGCGGCTGCGATCAGGCCGAAGGTCAGACGTTTCATGCGGCGATCTCCTTGCGCGAATAGCGTCGGGACGCCCTGGATGTTCCGCTTTCAAGCTGAACCGGCGCTGAACTGCTCTAGAGCCCCGCCGCCGCCGCCAGGGCCATGAAGTCCTCGGGCGGGGTCGCCTCCAGCGTCACCCGCTCGCCGCCCTCGGGATGCGGGAAGGACAGCTTGGCGGCGTGCAGCATCAGGCGCGGTGCGGCGCGACCGGCGAAGGTCAGCGCGCCGCCATAGCGCACGTCGCCGACCAGAGGTCGACCGATCGAGGCCATGTGGACCCGCAGTTGGTGCATCCGCCCCGTCTCGGGCGACAGTTCAACCAGGGCGCCGTCTTCGCTGGAGGCCAGGGTGCGATAGCCGCTGACGGCCCCCTGCGCGCCCGGTGCATCGAACTCGACCACCCGCATATAGCTCTCGCGGCCGATCTCCTCGCGGCGCAGGGCGGCGGTGATGCGGCCCGACTTCGGCTCCGGCACGGCGGACACCAGGGCCAGATAGGTCTTCTGGAACCGGCGCATCTGCATGGCCTTGCCCAGGAACCCGGCCGCCGGCTTGGTCTTGGCCGCCAGGATGACGCCCGAGGTGTCGCGGTCCAGCCGGTGCACCAGTTCCGGCCGCTTGCCGTTCGAGCGGGCGAAGGCCCAGAGCAGATCGTCCAGGGTATGAGCCTGGATGCGGCCGCCCTGGCTGGACAGGCCCGAGGGCTTGTTGAAGGCGATGATGTGCGCGTCCTCGTGGATGACCCACGAACGGACGGCGGCGATGTCTTCTTCGGTCAGGGAAGCGGGCTGGCGGGTTTTCACCCGCCGAGCCTTTAGCGGAGGACGCCCTTCTTCGCCATGGCCGAGGCGTACCAGGCCAGGAAAGCGGCGATCAGGGCGATGACGTAGGGCATCCACTCCATCATCGCCAACTGCGGCGGCAGGGCCGGCGGCGGGTTGATGAACTTGGAATAGACCAGACTGACCACCGCGCCCAGGAACGACAGGGCGAAGGCGTGGACGGCCCAGCGGCTGCGCGCCAAAAGCAACAGCGAGCCGATCACCGCGCCCCAGACGCCCAGGGTCCATGGCACATACATCCACGCCGGCATGGCGTTGAAGTAGGCGATCATGTCGTCTCCGAAGCCGGATTCGCGCATATAGGCTTCGCCGCGCGTGGTGGTCTGGATGAAGTCGTATCCGCCAAAGCCGTTCCACAGCAGCGACAGCACGCCCACCAGCCGCAGATGCCAAGGCGTGCGTTGCGTTCTCAGAATGTCGGTCATGTTCCCTCCCCAGGTTGCCGATGGAGGACAGGCTAAGCCCGAATGGCCATGCTTAACAATGAACAGCGATCACCCTGCCTCTCCTCCCCATTCCATGGGGAGGTGGATCGGACGCGGAGCGGACGAGACGGAGGGGGCGACGCGACCCGTTCGGCTTCGCGCCTCAGAGTGCCGACGGCGCAGCCGCCCCCTCCACCACTTCGTGGTCGCCCTCCCCACAAATCGGGGAGGGCAAGGCGTCAGCTGCCCTCTCTTTGCGCCCGTTCCCGCATGGCCGCCCAGCGTTCCAGGCGCGCCTTGACCTTCTCCTCGTGGCCCTCGCCCTTGGGCTTGTAGAAGGTGCGGCGCTCCATCTCGTCGGGGAAGAAGTTCGCGCCCGAGAATCCCTCGGGCGTGTCGGGGTCGTACTGGTAGCCCTTGCCGTAGCCGAGCGACTTCATCAGCTTGGTCGGGGCGTTGCGGATATGGGCGGGCGGCATCAGGGAGCCGGTCTCGTGCGCCGCGCGCTTGGCCGCCTTGAAGGCTTCGTAGACCCCGACCGACTTGGGCGCCGTGGCCAGATGGACCACCGCCTGGGCCAGGGCCAGTTCGCCCTCGGGACTGCCGAGAAAGTCGTAGGTGTCCTTGGCGGCGTTGGCGACCAGGATGGACAGGGGGTCGGCCTGACCGATGTCCTCGACCGCCATCCGCACGATGCGCCGCGCCAGATAGAGCGGGTCCTCGCCCCCGTTCAGCATCCGCGCCAGCCAGTAGAGGGCCGCGTCCGGGTCCGAACCGCGCACCGATTTATGCAGGGCCGAGATGAGGTTGTAGTGCTCCTCACGCGACTTGTCGTAGGCGGGCGCGCGCTTCTGCAGCACGCCGGCCAGAGCCTGGACGTCCAGGGGCTCGCCCTCGGGAAGGTCGAACAGGACCTCGGACATAGTCAGCAGATAGCGGCCGTCGCCGTCGGCCAGGGCCAGCATGGCCTGACGCGCCTCGGCCGTCAGCGGCAGGGGCCGCTCCATCAGGGCGGCGGCGCGGTCCAGAAGTTGATCCAGCGCCGCGTCGTCCAGACGCTTCAGCACATAGACCTGGCTTCGCGACAGCAGCGCCCCGTTCAGCTCAAACGACGGGTTCTCGGTCGTGGCCCCGACCAGGGTGACGACCCCCTCCTCGACGAAGGGCAGGAAGCCGTCCTGCTGGGCACGGTTGAAGCGATGGATCTCGTCCACGAACAGCAGGGTCTGCTGCCCGGCGGCCCTGCGCATCCGCGCGGCCTCGAACGCCTTCTTCAGGTCGGCGACGCCGGAAAAGACGGCGCTGATCGACTGGTATTCATAGCCCGCCGCCTTGGCCAGCAGCCGGGCGATGGTGGTCTTGCCTGTGCCAGGCGGTCCCCACAGGATCATGGAGCCGAGGCGTCCGGCTTCGATCATGCGGCGGATCGGCCCGCCGGGACCCAGCAGATGGTCCTGACCCACGACCTGCTCCAGCGTCTGCGGGCGCAGACGGTCGGCGAGAGGCGCATCAGGGGCGTGGATGCCGGAGGCTTCGAACAGATCACTCATGGGACAGTCAGGAATTGGGGAACGGCACAGATAGGCGTTCGTTCGAAGAACTGCACGCACTAGTATCGGGCCAACCGAGGAAGCCGCCATGTCCGAATCCCAGCCGAACCAGGGCCCCGTCGGCGGCGTCACCCCCCATCTGACCATTCCGTCGCGCGGCGGTCTGGCGGCGATCGAGTTCTACGGCCGGGCCTTCGGCGCCGAGGAGATCATGCGGATGCCCGCCGAGGACGGCGAGCGGTTGATGCACGCCCATCTCAAGATCAATGGCGCCAGCGTCATGCTGGCCGACGAATTCCCCGAATGGACCGGCGAGGCCGACATCGCCCCCAAGGGCGTGACCCTGCATCTTCAGGTCGATGATCCCGACGAATGGTGGAACCGCGCCCTGGTGGCGGGCGCCATCCCCGTCATGCCGCTGGAGGATCAGTTCTGGGGCGACCGCTACGGCCAGGTCCGCGACCCCTTCGGCCACACCTGGTCCATCGGCGGACCCAAGAAGGGATAGATCCATGTCCGACCCCGCCTATCCGCCGCTCAGCCCCTATCTGATGGTCAAGCGCGGGCCAGAGGCCCTGGACTGGTACGCCCGCGCCTTCGACGCCAAGGTGATCGAGCGCTACGACATGGAGGACGGGCGGCTGGGCCACGCCACCCTCAGCCTGAACGGCGGCTCGCTGATGCTGTCGGACGAGTTTCCCGAAATGGCCGCGATCACCGGCACGGCCTCGCCCGAGACCCTGGGCGGCACGACCAGTTCGGTGAACCTGTCGGTGGACGACGTGGACCGCTGGTTCGACCGCGCCATCAAGGCCGGGGCCGCCGCCCTGCGCCCGCCCGCCGACGAGTTCTACGGCCGCCACGGCAAGTTGCGCGATCCCTACGGCCACGTCTGGTCGATCATCGGGCCGGGCAAGGGCTAAAAGACCAAAACCTCTCCCTCCCCGTTCGGGGAGGGTGGTCGGAGCGAAGCGAAGGCCGGGTGGGGAGGGCCAGGCGATACTGAGAGCCGCCCCTGCGCCAGAACCTCGACTGCGCCTGATTTGCCTTGCCGCCCGCACCCGGCGCTGCGCGCCACCCTCCCCCGCTGTGAGAGGGAGAGGCGGCGCCGCCGCTACGGCAACCGCCCCGTCAGCTTGCGGCCGCCGCGCACGATGGTCAGTTCCGAGCCGCGCTGCGCCCGCGCCAGCGCGCCGACCGAAGTCGCCGGGCGGCCGTCCACCTGAGCAATCAGGTCGTTGGGACGCAGGCCGATCCGCGCGGCGAGGCTGTTGCGCTGCACCCCCGTCACGACGACGCCGCTGGTGAAGGGGTCGCCGCCCAGGCGGTCGGCCAGGGCCGGGTTCAGGGCCACGCCCTGCAGCCCGGCCAGAGCCCCTTGCCCCACGCTTGCCCCCTGCCCCGGATCGGCGTCGCCCGGCAGGGCCGAGACGCGGGCGTTGAGCGTCCGGGTCCGTCCGTCGCGCAGGATGGTCACGGCCACTGTGTCATTGGGCGAGCGAGTGCCGACGCGGAAGTTCAACCCGCCCTGGTCGTTGATCTCGGCCCCGTCGACGGCTGTGATGACGTCGCCTGCCTCAAGCCCAGCGCGCGCGCCCGGCCCCTGCGGGTAGACCTCGGTGATGATCAGACCCTGCGGCCGCGACAGCCCGAGGCTGCGGGCGATGTCGGCGCTGACGGTGTCGCCCTTCACGCCCAGCCAGGGGCGAACCACGGCCTTGGCCCCGCCGACGGCGGAATCCACCACCCGCTTCACCATGGTCGCCGGCACGGCGAAGCCCACCCCGGTCGAGGAGCCGGTGCGCGAGAAGATGGCGGTGTTGATGCCGATCAGGTCGCCGTCCATGTCCACCAGGGCGCCGCCCGAGTTGCCCGGATTGATGGCCGCGTCAGTCTGGATGAAGGAACCGGAATCGCTGATCCCCGTCTCGGTGCGGTTCAGGGCGGACACAATGCCCGTCGTCACCGTCTGACCGACCCCGAACGGATTGCCGATGGCCAGAACCAGATCGCCGACCTGCTGCTCCTCCTGATCGTCGATGCGCAGCACCGGCAGGCTGCCTTCGACGCCCTCCAGCTGCAGCACGGCGATGTCGGAGCGCGAGTCCGCCAGCAGCACCTGGGCCGCGTATTCGCGTCGGTCGTTCAGGGTGACGCGAATCTGCTGCATGTTCTCGATGACGTGGTTGTTCGTCACCACGATGCCATCCGATCGAACGATGACGCCCGAACCGATCGAGCCGGTCTGGCGCTGCCCCGGAAGACCCCAGAAGGGATCGCGCACCTGCTGCACCCCGCGCGCGGAGATGTTGACCACGGCGGGCGCCGCCTCGCGGACCACGGGGGCGAAGCTGGACTTCATGGCCCCGGCGTCGCGCGGGCTCTGACGCGGCTGCTCGGCGAAGACGCCTTCCTGGGCCTTGGACGGATGCGGCTGGCCGCAGGCGGACAGCATCAGGGCGGCGGCGATGGCCAGTCTGGACGTCTTCATCGGGTCGCGGTCTCGTTCGGAAGGCTGGATTTACAAGGCATTGCGCAACGGGTTTGGGACAGGATCAAGGCCAACGGCCAAGCCTGACGCCCGCGCCGCCATCAAACGAGCGTGAACTCGTCCCGTTCCGCCCGTCGCGCGGTGATCCAGCCGATCAGGGCGGCCAGAGCAAGGACGACGGCGGCCAGATAGAAGGCCAGGCCCGGATTGGGCGCCCACACCCCCTGCTCCACCGACTCCGAATAGACCCAGCCAAAGAACAGCGGCGAGGCCACGCCGGCGATGGAGGCCACACTCATGTTCGCCCCCTGCAGTTGCCCCTGCTCGCTCTCGCTGACGCGCCGGGTCATCAGGGACTGCAGCGTCGGCATGGCCAGGCCCCACAGGGCGTTGGGCAGCATGGCGATGATGAAGGCCACGCCCGTCGGCGCCCAGCCCATCAGGGCGATGCCCACGGTGCCGCCGCACAGGCCGAACACCATGGTGGCGCGATCCCCCAGCCTCTTCGACACGGGCCCCACCAGGACGCCCTGGATGATCATGTCCAGCACCCCGACGAGGGCCAGCAGCATCCCCACCTGCCACGGCCCCCAGTCGTATCTCAGCCCGGCATAGAGGACGAAGACCGCCGAAAAGACGTGGTGGGCGAAGTAGAGCAGGAAGTTCACGACCGCGAGGCCGGTCAGCTCGGCGTGCCGCTGCAGCAGGATCATGGCCCCGACAGGATTGGCGCGCCGCCAGCTGAAGGGCATCCGCTTCTCGGGCGCCAGACTCTCGGGCAGGATGAACAGGCCATAAAGGAAGGCCAGGCCCGACATGGCGGCGGCCACCCAGAAAGGAACCCGCGGGCCGAACTCGCCCAGGAAGCCGCCCAGCACCGGCCCTAGCACGAAGCCGCCCGAGAAGGCCGCTCCGATCAGACCATAAGCCCGCGCGCGTTTCTCGGGCTCGGTGATGTCGGCCATGTAGGCGTAGATGGTCGTGAAGCTGGACGAGGTGACGCCCGCGATCAGCCGCCCGACCGCCAGCCACCACAGGCTCGGCGCCAGCGCCATCAGCACATAGTCCGCCGCCAGCCCGGCGCAGCTGATCAGGATGATCGGCCGGCGCCCATACTGATCCGACAGCGAACCGATCACCGGCGAGGCCAGGAACTGCATCCCCGCCCACAGGGCCACGAAAACGCCGTTCAGCAGGCCCGCCTGGGCGTTCGAGCCGACGAACTCCTCGATCAGATGCGGCAGGACCGGAATGACGATCCCCATGGCCACGATGTCCAACACCGCCGTCACGAGGATGAAGGCGATCGCCGCATGGCGGACCTTGGATTGATGCAGGGACATGAGGGCTCGCCGAGGTGGAACGTCGTTCTAGGCCGCGTCCCGTCATCCCGGAAGCCCGCAGGGCTATCCGGGACCGCAACAAGATCCGACGTCAGCGCCTCGAGCGGTCCCGGCTCCGCGCCTCGCGAAGCAAGGCTCCGGCCGGGATGACGTAGCCAATCAGCGGGTCGTCACCGGCAGGGTGTCCTGCGCCCGACCGTCGCCGCGCGGCGCGTCGATCTTAAGTAGACGCGCCAGGAAGGGCTGGACGTCCACACTGTCCAGATCGGTCAAGCGGCGTCCCTGAACCACGCCCGGTCCGTGGGCGATGAAGATGGCCGCCATGTCCGGCGAGGCGTTGTCATAGCCGTGCGCGCCACCCGGCTTGGTCACGGGGCGCGCCTTGGTCGTGAAGGTCCAGCCCGGTTCCGACGCGCAGACGATGGCCGAGACACGCGGGTTGGAGCCCAGGACGAAACGGGCTGGGATTTCGCTCTTCCTCCAGCAGTCCAGATGCGGGCGCGAGCCCAGCAGGGCCGCCTCGACCTCGGCCTCGCGACCGGGGACGGGGTTCAGGAAGGTCACGGCCCCGGAATAGATGATCTGGATGGCCGCCGGGTCGATCAGGTCGTCGATCCAGGTCACGCGCTCGGGCGAGGTCGCGGCCATGCCGTGATCAGACACGATCACCAGCACGGTGCGCTCATAGAGGCCCCGCGCCTTCAGCCCCTCGACCAGACGGCCGATGGAGGCGTCGACCGAGCGGATCGCCTCGGCGGTTTCGGGCGCGTCGGGGCCGTTGTGGTGGCCCTGGGTGTCGACAATGTCGAAATACAGGGTGGTCAGCTGCGGCCGCTGGTCCGCCGGCAGGTCCATCCATTGCAGCACGCGGTCCACGCGCGCGTCGCCGGGCATGCCCTGATCGAAGGTGGTCCAGTAGGTCGGGCGCACGCCGCGGATGTCGGCTTCCGAGCCCGGCCAGAACATGGTCGCGGTCTTGACGCCCGCCTTCTCGGCCGAGACCCAGATCGGTTCGCCCTGATCCCACCAGCGGCGGTCGGTCACGGCCTGCTTGTTGCCCAGACTAAACCGGCCCAGCTCGGGGTCGATCATATTGTTGCCGACGATGCCGTGGTGGTCAGGGTGCAGGCCCGTCACCAGGGTATAGTGATTGGGGAAGGTCACGCTGGGGAAGGACGGCCGCATCGGCCCCGCCGCCCCCTCGCCCGCCAGCCGCAACAGGTTGGGCGTGACGCCCCGATGCAGATAGTCGGCGCGGAATCCGTCGATCGAGATCAGCATGACCAGCGGCGGCTCAACAACCTGCGGCTCTGGGGCCTCAATCGGCGTGACGGCGCAGGCTGCCAGCAGGAGGGCCAGACACAGGCCCGCGACGCGAGAAAACATGGAAACTCCGAAGCGACTTCGGGAAGATTGCCTAAGCTTAATCTGCGACAGGCAGAAGACGGCTTGTCGGCTTATCCCCACCGGGCCAAGCTCGGCCGCATGACCGCTGTTATTGAAACGACCGGCCTGACCAAGACCTATGGCGCCGTGCGCGCTCTGGACAGGTTGAGCCTGAACATCCCGCGCGGCGGGGTCTACGGCGTGCTGGGGCCGAACGGCGCCGGCAAGTCCACCCTGTTCCGCATCCTGCTGGGCCTGATCCGGCCGACGGCGGGCGAGGTCCGGGTGCTGGGCCAGCACACCGGCGATCCCGCCGTCATGCGCCGCATGGGCTCCATGATCGAGACCCCGCGCTTTCCGCCCTACATGAGCGCGCGTCAGGTGCTGGAATGGCTGGCGCTGGCGCACGGCATGGGGAAAGAGGCCGCCATCGACGCCTGGCTGGACCGGGTTGGCCTGACCGAAGCCGCCAATCGCCGGGTGCGCGGCTTCTCGGTCGGGATGTTGCAGCGCCTCGGCGTCGCCGCCGCCCTGATGTCCAAGCCGGACCTCGTCATCCTGGATGAGCCGACCAGCGGCATGGACCCGCCCGGCATCCAGGAAATGCGCGCCCTGATCCGCAGCCTGGCCGACGACGACGGCGTGACCATCATCCTGGCCAGCCACCAGTTGCTCGAGGTCCAGCGCGTCTGCGACCGCGTGGCCATCTTCAATCGCGGCACGCTGGCCGCCGAGGGCAAGGTCAGCGACCTGACCGCCGCGGGCGAGCGCCTGCGCCTGTCAGCCACGCCCCTGGCCAAGATCATGGGGGTTCTAGGCGACAAGGGTTCTCTGGACGGCGACGCTGTTCTGGCCGCCATTCCGCGCGCCGAGGGCCCCGCCCTGCTGCGCGCCCTGATCGAACAGGGCGTGGATATCGACGAGGCCCGCTGGGTCGGCGCCGATCTGGAAAGCGTCTTCATGGCCGAGACCGGCCCGGCGCGCACCCCTGCTCAGGTCCGGGAGGCCCTCCATGCTGGCTGACGCCATCCGTTCCGAATCCTACCGCCTGCTCAAGAACCGCACTGCGGTCTTCTGGAGCGTCTTCTTCGTGCCGGTCGTCGGCCTGGCCATCTCGATCTTCGGCTTCTTCATGGTCAAGTCGAAGGCCGACCAGCTGGCCGGCAAGCTGCCGCCGGAACTGGTGCTGGGCGGTCCGCTGGACCTGGGCGCCTCGCTGGCCGGCAACGCCGGCGACCTGGCCAACCCCGCCATCCTCGCCTTCCTGCTGATCGGCGCCGCCACCCTCTACGCCGGCGACTATCGCTGGGAGACCTGGCGGTTGATCAGCGCCCGCAACACTCGCCCTGTCCTGCTGTTGGGCAAGGTCGGCGTTCTGAAACTGCTGACCCTGGCCGCCATGCTGGTCTTCCTTCTGATCGGATCGATATCCGACGTGGCCAAGGGGATGATCTTTGATCGCCCCATGACCTTCGGCTTCGGCGCCGAACAGGCAGGCGAGTTCAGCCTGTTGTTCCTGCTGTCCTTCGTGCGGGTGGTGCAGTTCCTGATGATCAGCCTTCTGGCCGCGACGTTGACCCGCTCGCTGCTGGCGGCGCTGTTCATTCCTCTGGTGGTGGGCGTCGGTCAGTTCTTCCTCGGCCAGTTCGCCCCCATGCTGGGTCTGGAGCCGAGCGACTGGCTGGCGCAACTGCTGATGCCGGGCCTGGCGTTCGAGACGCTAAAGACCCTCATCAAGGGCGGAATGGAAGCCGCCGCCATGCCCGACGGCATGCGGATCAAGGCGATCGTCAGCCTGGCGGTTTGGACCCTCGCGCCTCTGGCCGGAGCCATCGCCTGGTTCGGCCGTCAGGACCTGTCGAAAGAGTAACGTCCCCCTACAGCCGCTTCTCCATCCAGACGTCGCAGCGCGCATAGGGCGTCGGCTGCGGCGCCAGGGTGACAAAGCCGAAGCGAGCATAGAGAGCCAGCGCCGGGGCCAGGGTCGAACTGGTTTCCAGATAGAGGCGGTGCGCCCCTGCAGTCCGGGCCGCCGCCTCGCAGGCCTCCAGCAGCCGCAGGGCCAGCCCGCCGCCCCGCGCCTCGGGCCGCACCGTCATCTTTGTGACCTCATAGCCGCCGTCCGCCATGGCGATCAGGCCGCAGCATCCGACCGGCGCCCCGTCCCGTTCGGCAAAAAAGATATGACCGCCGCGGCTGAGGATCTGCCCCTCGGGATCATCCAGCGTCAGATGATCCTTGGCCTCCAACGCAAAGCCGCCCGCCACGAGCCATTCCGTGTTCAACCGCTTCCAGGCATCCCTGTGGGCGGGCGTGAAGGCGACGATCCGATCCTGGGGGCTGCTCATGGCGTCTGTATCGTGGCAAGGCCCGCTGTTGGCAACGCCTTTGGCGAGGCGAAAGAGCGGCCGCCAAGCAAAAAGGGCGGCGGGTTTCAGACCCGCCGCCCTCTTTATTCCACACCGGAAACGGTGAAGCCTATCAGGCCTCGTCGCCTTCGATCGCGTAGACCGGACCCGAGTCCAGGCCCTTGGCGGCGGTGTCGCGGTCGACGAACTCGATCACGGCCATCGCGGCGTTGTCGCCGTGACGGAAGCCGGCCTTCATGATGCGGATGTAACCGCCCGAACGTTCGGCGTAGCGCGGGCCGATCGTTTCGAACAGCTTGCCGACTTGCGGCACGTCGCGGACGGCGCTGATGGCCTGA
>NZ_DASWXW010000156.1:0-21978 GCF_036405315.1 Brevundimonas sp.
GTCATAGACGATCAGGGCGTGCATGCCGTTGTCGCGGAAGAACTCGCCCATGGCGGTGCCGGCGAACGGCGCCAGGAACTGCAGCGGAGCCGGTTCCGAAGCCGTGGCGGCGACGACGATGGTGTATTCCAGAGCGCCCGATTCCTCGAGCGTCTTCACGATCTGGGCCACCGTCGAACGCTTCTGGCCGATGGCGACGTAGATGCAGTAGAGCTTCGCCGACTCGTCTTCCGACTTGTTGACGTTCTTCTGGTTCAGGATGGTGTCGATGGCGATGGCGGTCTTGCCGACCTGACGGTCGCCGATGATCAGCTCGCGCTGGCCGCGGCCGACGGGGATCAGGGTGTCGATCGACTTCTGGCCGGTCTGCATCGGCTCGTGCACCGACTTGCGGGGGATGATGCCCGGAGCCTTGACGTCGACGCGGCGGCGCTCGGTGAACTGGATCGGGCCCTTGCCGTCGATCGGCTCGCCCAGCGGGTTGACGACGCGGCCCAGCAGGCCCTTGCCGACCGGCACGTCCACGATTTCGCCCAGACGACGAACTTCATCGCCCTCGGCGATGGCGGCGTCCGCGCCGAAGATCACAGCGCCGACGTTGTCGCGTTCCAGGTTCAGGGCCATGCCCTTCACGCCGGCCTTGGTGAACTCGACCATTTCACCGGCCTGGACGTTGTCCAGACCGTGGATGCGCGCGATGCCGTCGCCGACCGACAGCACCTGACCGACGTCCGAGACGTCGGCCTCGACGCCGAAGGAGGCGATCTGCGACTTGAGGATGGCCGAGATTTCGGCGGCGCGGATATCCATGATGGGCTCTCTGGCTTTCGTCTTCGGTGCGGGCCAGCCGGCCCGGCTTGAACTTGAATTCGGGGCTTAGGCGCGCTTCAGCGCGAAGGTCATCTGGTCGAGCTTGGTCTTCAGCGAGGCGTCGAACAACTTCGAGCCCACCTTGACCTTCAGGCCGCCCAGGATCGACGGATCGACGCGGGCGGTCAGTTCGGGATCGCGGCCCAGCGTCGTGCGCAGGGCGGCTTGAATGCTCTTGGTCTGGGCCGCCGACAGCGGCAGGGCCGAGACCACCTCGGCGGCGACCAGACCGGCCTTCTTGGCGTAGAGCGCCTCGAAGCCGGCGATCACGCCCGGCAGGTCGCGAGCGCGGCCGTTCTGGGCCAGCAGGCCGACGAACTTCTTGGTCGTCGCATTGAACTTGGCCTTGTCGGCGATGGCCGACAGGCCCTTGCCCTGATCCTCGGCCGAGATGACCGGCGACTGAGCCAGGCGGCGCAGGTCCGCGCTGTCCAGCCAGGCGGCCTTCAGCGAGGCGAGATCGCCGCGCACGGCGTCCAGCGCCCCCGTCTCGTCAGCGAGGTCGAACAGCGCCTGTGCATAGCGCCCACCGACTTCCGTCGTTCTGAAATCGTCCGCCACGTAATAAAGGTCCGCGATTTGAAGCGTTTGGGTCAAAGCCGGCCGCGATGTCTCGCGCCAGCCAAGGGCTTGAAATGCTTGTAGAAAGCACGCTGGGGACGCATCTTTCGATGCATCCTTCGCTAAAGCCGCGCGGCTGATAGCATGCAAGGTCCCCGGTCGCAACCGACGGGGACGGAACGATAAGGTCGCACCCGCGCTCTTTTTCGCGATGCAAGGGGCTTTTGCGGTCGACGACGGCTCCCCCGCCTTGATCGCCGCCCCGATCGTCACGACGCTAGGGTGCGACGACAAGGCTGCGCCCGGGCGCTTGATGCAACCTCACGGTCCCGTTACCGCTTAGGCTTATCAACACATTCTGGAACCCCGATGCTTGAAAGCATAACCCCCCTGCTGAGCGATCCGGCCGCCTGGGCGGCGCTCGTGACCCTTGTGGTCATGGAGGTCGTTCTCGGCATCGACAACCTGATCTTCATCTCGATCCTGTCGAACAAGCTGCCGCCCGAGCACCGCCAGCGCACCCGCCGCATCGGCATCGGCCTGGCCCTGATCATGCGTCTGGCCCTGCTGGCCGCCATCGGCTGGATCGTCGGCCTGACGGCGCCCGTCTTCGACCTGGGATTCCACGGCGAGACCTTCGACACCGCCCTCAGCTGGCGCGACCTGATTCTGATCGCGGGCGGCCTCTTCCTGGTGTGGAAGGCCACCAAGGAGATCCACCACGCCGTCGACGTGACCCCGTCGAACGACATGCTGGAGAAGGACAAGAAGGACCTGGTCATCAACAACGTCGGGTCGGCCATCTTCCAGATCATCCTGCTGGACCTGGTCTTCTCGGTCGACTCCATCCTGACCGCCGTCGGCATGACCGATCACGTGCCGATCATGATGGTCGCCGTCGTCGTGGCCGTCCTGGTCATGCTGCTGGCCTCGGACCCGCTGGCCGACTTCATCGACAAGAACCCGACCGTGGTCATGCTGGCCCTGGGCTTCCTGCTGATGATCGGCGCCGTGCTGATCGCCGACGGCTTCGGCGTCCATGTGCCCAAGGGCTATATCTACGCCGCCATGGCCTTCTCGGCCCTGGTCGAGGGGCTGAACATGTGGTCGCGCAACGCCCAGATCAAAAAGGACCAGGCCAAGGAAGCCGCGCAAGCCGCGCTGAACAAGGCCGAGACCGCCGAGCCCGGCGTCTGAACCTCGAGACAGGCTGGAACGACGAAGCGCCGCGGGATCACCCGCGGCGCTTTTTCTTGGGGTGCGCCCTTATCGCTCATCCCGGCGTCCGCCGGGACGAGCGGGAGAGAGGCCGGCGCTCAGGCAGCAAGCCGCCGCGCGGCGAGCGATAGCGCCCCTACAGGAAGCTGTAAGGATCGACATCCACGGTCATTCGGACCGAGGCCGGGACCTTCACCCGCCCCAGCCAGGCCCGCAGGAAGGCCTGCAGGTTCACGTCGCGGTCGGCCCGGACCAGCAGCCGCTTGCGCCGCCGCCCCCGCACCAGGGCCAGGGGCGCGTCGGCGGGGCCATAGACCTCCAGCCGCTCGGCGTTGGGGATGGCCTCGGCCAGGTCGCGGGCGACCTTCTCGACCGCCATGGCGTTCTCGCTGGACAGGATGATCGCCGCCAGACGGCCGTGCGGCGGCAGGGACGCCGCCTCGCGCTCGCCCATCTCGGCCTCGACGAAGGCGTCACGGTCGCCCGCCGCCAGGGCCATCAGCACCGGATGCTCGGGCGTCCAGGTCTGCAGCAGGGCGCGGCCCGGCTTGTCCGCCCGCCCTGCCCGCCCCGTGGCCTGGGCCAGCAGCTGATAGGTGCGCTCGGCAGCCCTCAGGTCGCCGCCGCGCAGTCCCAGATCGGCGTCCACCACTCCGACCAGGGTCAGACGCGGGAAGTTGTGGCCTTTCGCTGCGGCTTGCGTCGCCACCAGAATGTCGATCTCTCCCTCGGCCATCGACTGGATCAGGGCGCGCGCCGACTGGCCGTCCGGCACGGTGTCGGAACTGAAGATGGCGGTGCGGGCCTCCGGGAAGAGGCGGCGCACCTCCTCCTCGACCCGCTCCACGCCCGGCCCCACCGGCACCAGCGAATCCTCGGCTCCGCAGGACGGACAGGCCTTGGGCTTGGCCATCGAGAAACCCGTCAGATGGCAGACCAGCCGCCCAGTGTAGCGATGCTCGACCAGCCAACTGTCCGTGTCCGGCGCCGTCAATCGGTGGCCGCAGGCGCGGCACAGGACGACGGGGGCATAGCCGCGCCGGTTCAGGAACAGCAGGCTCTGCTCGCCCTTGGCGAAGGTTTCGCCGACGGCGTCGCGCAGCGGCTGGGACAGCCAGGTCTGCGGATCGGGCGGACAGGTGCGCAGGTCCACCAGATCGATGTCGGGCAGCACCGCCGCTCCGTGCCGCGCCGCCAGCTTCAGCCAGCCGTAGCGGCCTTGGCGCGCGTTCCACAGGGTCTCCAGCGACGGGGTGGCCGAGGCCAGGACCACGGTCGCGCCCTCGATCCGACTGCGGGCCACGGCCAGGTCGCGGCCATGATAGACCAGACCCTCTTCCTGCTTGAACGAGCCGTCGTGCTCCTCGTCCACCACCACCAGTCGCAGGTTGGCGTAGGGCAGGAACAGGGCCGAGCGCGCCCCGACCACGATGTTGCAGCGCCCGGCGACCACGGCCTCCCAGACCTGACGACGTTTCGGCGGGGCGACGCCCGAATGCCATTCCGCCGGGGCCGCGCCGAAGCGGGCGGTGATGCGCTCGATCAGGGCCTGGGTCAGGGCGATTTCGGGCAGCAGGATCAGCACCTGGGCCGCCGGGTCGGCCCGCAACGCCCGCGCCGCCGCCTCCAGATAGGCCTCGGTCTTGCCCGAGCCCGTCACTCCGTCCAGCAGGAAGGGCGCGAAGCCGCCCTTGGCCGCGGCGTCGGCGATGGCGGCCGCCGAGGCCGCCTGATCCGCGTTCAGGGTCGCGGGCGCATGATCGGGATCGGGGGCGTCGAAGGCGGCGACCGCCTCGATCTCGATGATCGTCAGCACGCCCTCGTCGACCAGGCCCTTGACCACGCCCGACGAGACATGGGCCGCGCGGGCCAGATCGGCGGCCGTCATCGACTTCTGGCCCAGGGCCTCCAGCACCGTCGCCCGCGTCGCCGTGGACCGAGCGGGGCTGCGGCCCTCGACCCGCATCACCCGCCGTTCGGGCCGGGGGCGCGGCGCGCGTAGACCCTTCAGGGCCGTGGCCGCCATCTCGCCGGGCGGGCTCAAGGTCCAGCGCGCCGCCCATTCGACGAAATCCAGCGTCCGTTCCGGCAGGCGCGGATCGGCCAGCACCTGATCAATCGCCTTCAGCCGCCGGTTCGAGCCCGTGGTCTCGAAGGTCTCGGCCACCACGCCCCGGATCAGGCGCGGCCCGAGCGGCACGGCCACCTGATCGCCACGCACGACGGCCAGCCCCTCCGGGACCTCGTAATCGAAGGCCTCGGGCACCGGCAGGGGAATGAGGACGGAGGCGACTTTCACCGCGCGTCCTCGCACGCCCGCAACACTGACGTCCGATACCGACGTCGCGCCCTGCCATGATCGCCGCCTTCCGCCATACCCGGCGGGGCGATTTCAGACGATTCAGACGAATTGGACTCTGTTTTTTCTGTCACGGAGTCTGAAACTTCCCTGGCCGCGAAAGACGGTCGCATCCTTCACAACTCGGCGCTAAAACTGGTCGCATGAAACTCTTTCTCGACACCGCTGACGTCGCCGTCATCAAGGACATGCTGCCCACCGGGATGGTGGACGGCGTCACCACCAATCCGTCGCTGATCGCCAAGTCGGGTCGGAACATCGCCGAGGTCATCGCCGAGATTTGCGCCCTCGTCGAGGGTCCGATTTCCGCAGAGGCCGTGGCGACCGATTTCGAGACCATGGTCAAGGAAGGCGACAAGCTGGCCGCCATCGCTCCGAACGTGGTCGTCAAGCTGCCCCTGACCTGGGACGGCCTGCGCGCCACGCGCGTCTTCGCCGACAAGGGGATCAAGACCAACGTCACCCTGTGCTTCTCGGCCGCTCAGGCCATGCTGGCCGCCAAGGCGGGCGCCACCTTCATCTCGCCCTTCGTCGGTCGCCTGGAAGACGTCGGCGCCGACGGCGTGGCTCTGCTGGACGAAATCCGCGCCCTCTACGACATCCATGATTTCGATACCGAGATTCTGGCGGCGTCCCTGCGCAATCCCGATCATGTGACCGCCGCGGCCCTGGCCGGCGCCGACGCCGCCACCCTGCCGACCGACGTTTTCAAGGGTTTGGTCAAGCACCCGTTAACCGACAAGGGGCTTGATGCCTTTTTGGCCGACTGGGGCAAGACTGGTCAGTCGATCCTGTAAATCCCGACCCGGAAAGAGGTCCGCTTGAGCACTTCCCTGGACCTCTCTTCTGACGCCGCCGAGGGCCTTCACTGGCCCGAGGTGCGGGCTTGGCTGAACGCCCATCCCGATCGCCTGCTGGACGACCGCACCCTGCTGGAAGAGCTGGGCCTGCGCGCCACCGGCCGCAACGTGGTCGATTTCGGCCGTGCGGCCCTGACCCGGCTGGAAGCCGTGGTCCAGCGCGAGGCCGGCGCTCGCAAGCAGATTGAAGAGATCGCCCGCGCCAACTTCGCCGCCCAGACCCAGACCCACGTCTCGGCCCTGGACCTGATGGAGGCGACCAGCCACGCCGAGCTGTCGCGTCAGTTGGACGCCACGGCCCAGGCCCGCTTCGGCTTGGCCGGGGGCGCCATCGCCATGGAGAAACCCGGCGCCGTGCCCTTCGGCTGGAAGGCGCTGGAGCCGGGCCGCGTCGACGCCCTGCTGGGCGACGACGGCCTGGAATGGCTCGGCCCCAACTTCACCGGCCTGGACCTATTCGGCCCCGCCGAGGGCGAGGTGAAGTCGGTGGCCCTGGTGCGCATGAGCCTGCATCTGCCCGGATGGGACGGCGCCCGCCCGGCCCTGTGCGCCTTCGGCTCGCATGAGGACGACGGCTTCACCCCGGCCATGGGCTGCGAACTGGTGGCCTTCATCACCCGCGTGGTGGAACGCATGGCCGAGCGATGGCCGACCCAAGCCTGAAATCGGGCCTGACGGCGTCTGACGCCCTCCTCGCATGGCTTGAGCATCTGGCGCACGAGCGGCGCCTGTCGCCGCGCACGCTGGAGGCCTATGGCCACATTGGCCGGCTCTATGTCGCCTTTCTGGAACGCCATCGCGGCGGGCCGCAGGCCCTGACGGACCTCGGCGCCGTCACAGCCGCCGAGGTCCGCGCCCATCTGGCCGAGCGCCGGACAGGCGAGCGCGCCCTGAACGCCCGTTCGCTCAGCCAGACCCTGGCCGCCATCCGCGGTTTTCACGCCTTCCTCGACCGGCGCTGCGGCGTGGCCGCCTCGCAGTTGGCCCTGGTGCGCGGCCCACGCGTCAAGCCGTCCCTGCCCCGTCCCGTCAGCGAGGATCAGGCGCGCGGCCTGCTGCACGAACCCGAGGCCGATCCCGACATGGACCCGTGGGAGGCCGCGCGCGACCGCGCCGTCCTGACCCTGCTCTATGGCTGCGGCCTTCGCATCTCCGAGGCCCTGTCGCTGAAGCGGTCCGACGCCCCCCTGCCCGACGCCCTGCGCATCACCGGCAAGGGCGGCAAGATGCGGCTGGCCCCGGTCCTGCCCCAGGTGCGCGAGGCGGTGGACGCCTATCTGGCCGAGCAGCCCTTCGTCCTGGAGCCCGACGCGCCCCTGTTCCGGGCCAAGCGCGGCGGGGCGCTCAGCCCGCGTCACGTCCAGGCCACGGTCCAGCGCCTGCGGGGACGCCTGGGCCTGCCCGCCTCGGCCACGCCCCACGCCCTGCGCCACAGCTTCGCCACCCACCTGCTGGGGGCCGGAGCGGACCTGCGCTCGATCCAGGAGCTGCTGGGCCACGCCAGCCTGTCGACCACCCAGAAATACACCCAGGTCGACGCCGCCCGCCTGCTGGCCGCCTACGCCGAGGCCCACCCGCGAAGCTGACTATCCATCCGCCGAAATTGGCGCCTATTCTCCGCCTGGGGATGAATGCAGCGTGGAGGCCTGCCCTTGCGTGGACCAGAGTCCGTCAGCCATCCCTCGCGTCGAACGACGCTCGCCCTGACCCTGGCGGGCGCGGCGGCGCTGACCCTTTCGGGTCAGGCCGGGGCCCAGACCACGCCGTCTTCGCCGCCGCAACCAGAGACGCCCGAACCCGACGAAACCGCCCGCCTGCTCGAAAATCTGCTGACGCGGATGGGCGTCAAGGTGAACGTCGGCAGCCTGCGCGAGCCCCTGTTCGTCATCGACACGGGGGCGGAACGCACCGCCATCTCCGATCGCCTGGCGGCCGAATTGAACCTGCGGCCCGGCCCGCCGGTCCTGGTCCACGGCATCACGGCGGCCGAGGTGGTGCAGACGGTCGAACTGCCCCGGCTGGACTTCTCGGGGCGGCGCTTCACCAACCTGACGCCGCCGGTCTTTCCCTATGAGGTGCTGGGGGCCGACGGGCTGCTGGGACTGGACGTCCTGTCGCGCTTCCGCCTGACCCTGGAGATGCGCCAGCGCCGGGTCATGATGGCGCCCTCCGGCCCCGACGCGGTCGAACGCGGCATCGCCTTCGGCCGCGCCAGCCGGGTGCGCAACGACATCACCGACACGCGGCGGTCGCGCTTTGGCCAGTTGATCCTGACCAGCGTCCAGGTCGAGGGCGTCGATGCGGTCGCCTTCGTCGACAGCGGGGCCCAGTATTCCATCGCCAACCTGGCCCTGATGCGAGCCGTGGATGCGCGCATCGGCCCGGCCGCCCGCCAGCCGATCCGGGTCTATGGCGTCATCGGCCAGTCGCTGATGCTCGACAGCGGGGCGGTGTCCAGCCTGAGGCTGGCGCGGCGCGAACTGGGCGCCACGCCGCTGCTGTTCGGCGACCTGCACGCCTTCCAGGTGCTGGGACTGGTCGAACGCCCCGCCCTGCTGCTGGGCGCTGACATCCTGACCCGGTTCAGCCGCATCACCCTGGACTACGGCCAGTCGCGCATCGCCTTCGGCGGCCTGTTGCGACGGCGCCCGCCGCCGCCGCAGCCCCAGGCGCCGGGGGTCAGATCGCCCTGACCGCGCCGCCGTCCACCCGGATCAGCGAGCCGGTGACATAGCCGGCCAGAGGGCTGGCCAGGAAGGCGGCGACGGCGCCGAACTCCTCCGTCGTGCCGATGCGGCCGGCGGGAATGGTCTTGACCGATTCCGCGCGCGCCTCGGCGGGCTCGACCCCGGTGGCGGCGGCGCGGGCGGCGTCCAGCCGCTCGATGCGCGGGGTGTCGATGCGGCCCGGCAGCAGGGTGTTGACCGTCACCCCGTTGGCCGCGACCTCGCCGGCCAGGGTCTTGGCCCAGGCCGCCACCGAGGCGCGCAGGGTGTTGGACACGCCCAGAGAGGCCGCCGGCTCGATCACGGTGATGGAGGCGACGTTGAGGATGCGCCCCCAGCCCATGGCCCGCATCCCCGGCAGGACCCGGTCCGTCAGACGAAAGACCGACAGCACCATGGACTCGAAATGATCGCGCCAGACCGACGGCTCCAGCCCGTTGACGCCCGAGGGCGGCGGCCCGCCGGTATTGTTCAGCAGAATCTCGATCGGCCCGCCCAGCGCCGCCTCGGCGACATCCACCGCCTTCAGCAAGGCGTCGTGGTCGGCCAGATCAGCGGGGGCGATCACCGCCCGCCCCGGCCCCATGGCGTTCAACTCGTCAGCCACGACCTGCAGCCTGGCCGAGTCGCGCGACAGCAGGGCCACATGCGCCCCTTCGGCCACCAGAGCCGTCGCCACGGCCCGCCCCAGGCCGCTGGATCCGCCGCAGATGAGGGCGCGCTTGCCGGTCAGTTTCAGGTCCATGAGGGATGATCCGATGCTTGGAGAAGGCCGGAGCCGGACATGGGCGCGGGCGCCGCCTATTGCGAGGCCGAGCCGGCGCCGAACGGGAACATTTTCCGCAAGCCGACGCCCGACCTGCGCCGCCCCCTCCGCGGACATCAGCAGCGCGAAGCGGCGGCTAGCCTCCCAGGGGCAGACGGGCGGTTCGAGATCGCACGGCCGCCGAATATGTGCGACCGACCGGCACCAGCAGCCCGTTCCTCAATCGGAGGTGAGACCGCTGCTCCGACCTGACGATCTGGCGGATTGCATCCTGGGCCACCCACCAGCTCCGGTGCACTTGAAGACCCCGGTCAGGTTCAATCGCGGCGATGGCGTCTGACAGACGCATCAAGACAAGATCCGACCCGAGGATCGTGTGAACCCGCAGATAGTGGTCCTCCGCCTCGAGCGCGACGATCTCCTCGCCCAGCCGGCTCGGCAAGCGCGACAGCAGGGCGCGCGGAAACGCGCCTGACGCATCTCTGCTGTCCGCCGCGGGGGGGCGGGGCGATGGATTCGACTTGCGCAGCAGGGTGAAGACGATGGCGAACTGGACGGCGGCGACCGCGCAAAACAGGGCCGGGAGCTGCAGGGGGTCGTACATGTGACCGGGCCGGACGAACGGGACCACCCAGGCCGCGACAAAGGTCAGCGGCAACGCAGAGCCGATCGCCGCTGCTCCCAGGCGCAGTTGCGGACGTGGAATGAACGTTTCGGGAACAAGTTTCTGCGCCGCCAGCGCAGCGGCGTAGCCCACGAACACCATGCCGATCCAGAAGGCATAGCGAACCGGCGCGCTGAGCGGCGGATACGATCCGAACGGCCCCGCGAATCCGAGCAGCACGCCCACCCCGAGCACGGGGGCGGCACGCCTCGCCAAGGGCCAAGCTGGTAGTTGGCGCATCGTGAATGGCATCCGCCCGGCATCTCCGAAGCGCCAAAAGCTATTGGCGAAATTCCGGGTTGTCGAGGTGCGCGCCCGGACGAGAAACAGCGGACATGCGGCTTGGACCGCGAGAACCCGGTGAACACATCCATGAAACGCCTACAGGCTGCTCTGATCCTATCCACAGCACTCGCCGCGGCGGCCCCGCTGCAAGCACAGACCATCACGCCTTCGCTCGCGGCGTGCGAGGCCGCACCCTTCGTTCCCGCGGGAGAGGCGCCCGACCTGGCGGGCCAATGGGATTTTTTGATGCAGGTCGGCTCAGAACCGTCGCCGGGCCTTCTCGCGCTCGGCCATATGGATGGAGCCTACGCCGGTTCACTCACGCCCTACAGGACAAACACCGTCGCCGTTCGCCGCCTGACGCTCGACGGCGGGGCCGTGAACATGTCGGTGGCCTCTCGGGAAGGCGAGGTTCGGTTCGAAGGCCGCCTCACAGGAAGGCCTGACACCCTGTGCGGGACAGTTCTGTACCACGGCGGGCAGAGGCACCAGATGGTGGCTGTCCGCCGGCCCACGAACTACGTGCCGCGATAAGGAGGCCATCCGGCGGCGATCGCCGGCGGCGCCTTGGGCGGAGCCTTGCGCCCGAAGCGGCCTGTCCTGCGGGCCTTCGACGCGACCGCTTCTGAGCCCGGCTCGAACGAAAACGGCGCGCCCCTTGCGGAGCGCGCCGTGAAGCGTTCGGGCTGAAAGCCGAGGTTTAGGCCTGCATGGCCCAGCCTTCGACGGCCATGGCCGCCTGGCGGACGGCTTCCGAGCGGGTCGGGTGGGAGTGGCAGGTGCGGGCGATGTCTTCCGACGAGCCCCCGAAGGCCATGGTCATGCAGGCCTCGCCGATCAGTTCGCCGGCCTGCGGGCCGTAGATGTGGACGCCCAGGACCTTGTCGGTCGCGGCGTCGGCCAGGACCTTCACGAAGCCCTCGGTCTCGTGGTTGATCTTGGCGCGGCTGTTGGCGGCGAAGGGGAACTTGCCCTTCTTGAAGGCGACGCCGGCGGCCTTCAGCTGCTCTTCGTTCTTGCCGACCCAGGCGACTTCCGGGCCGGTGTAGATGACGCTGGGGACCAGGTCGTAGTCGACGTGGCCCGGCTTGCCCGCGATCAGCTCGATGACCGCCACGGCGTCTTCCTCGGCCTTGTGCGCCAGCATGGGACCGTAGGTGACGTCGCCGATGACCCAGACGCCCGGCGCCGTGGTCTTGAAGTGGTTGTTCGGGATGACGCCGCGCTTGTCGGTCTCGACGCCGACCGTCTCCAGGCCCAGACCGGCGGTGTAGGGACGGCGGCCGATGGCCACCAGAACCACATCGCCCTTCAGGGTTTCCGCCGCGCCGCCGGCCGAAGGCTCGATCGTCAGCTCGACGCCGTCCTTGGTCGAGGTCGCGCCGGTGACTTTCGTGCCCATGCGGAAGCTCATGCCCTGCTTGGTCAGGCCGCGCTGGAAGGCGGTGGCGACCTCGGCGTCCATGCCGGCGCCGACCTTGTCGAGGAACTCGACCACGGTCACTTGCGCGCCCAGACGACGCCAGACCGAACCCAGCTCCAGACCGATCACGCCCGCGCCGATGACGATCAGATGCTTGGGCACCTTGGGAAGGAACAGGGCGCCGGTGCTGTCGATGACCTTGCCGTCCTCGAAGGCCACGCCCGGCAGGGGGGTCGGCTCGGAGCCGGTGGCGATGACGATGTTCTTGGTCTCATAGGTCGTCTTGGCGCCGTCGGCGGCCTCGACCTCGACCTTGTTCGGGCCGGCGATGCGGCCGCGGCCCTTGAGCCAGACGACCTTGTTCTTCTTCATCAGGAACTCGATGCCCTTGGTCAGGGCTTCGACGCTGTCGTCCTTGGCCTTGTGCATCTGGCCCAGGTTCAGCTTGGGCTTCACCTCGATGCCGATGCCGGCGAATTCGGTATTGGCGGCCTCATACAGCTCCGAGGCGTGCAGCAGGGCCTTGGACGGCATGCAGCCGACGTTCAGGCAGGTGCCGCCGAGCGTAGCGCGCATTTCGATGATGGCGACCTTCAGACCCAGCTGGCCGGCGCGAATGGCGGCGTTGTAGCCGCCGGGCCCGCCGCCGATGATCACCACGTCGTAGGTTTGGGAAGCGGCGTCGGCCATGAGGTCCTCTGATCATTCAGGCGCTGGGGAAGGAAGCGGCGCGGACACTAGCGCCGACCCCGGCGGGGTCAACCGCCACGGTCCATATAGGCCGTGATCCGCGCCGGGGCCATGCCGACGAAAGCCAAAGGCGAACGCAAAAGGGCCGGGCGTCGCCGCCCGGCCCTCCATCGCAGGATTTCAGAAGCCTCAGAAGGCCATGCGGGCGACCAGTTGATAGACGGGTCCACCCTTTTCGGTTTCCAGCTCATACTCGTCGTAGGAACGGTCGATCTGGTCCTGGACGCTGCCGAACTTGTCGAACACCTCGTCCTTGGAGGCGTTGAGCAGGTTGGAGCCGGTCAGGCGCACCACGACATTGCTGGCCACGCGCTTCTCGAGGAAGACCTCCAGGTCGGCGCCGTAGGCGGTGCGGACCTCCTCGGCCAGGACTCGGGCCGCGGCCTCGCCTTGCTTGCGATAGGTGGCGCCGAAGGCCGCGCCCCAGGTCGGGATGTCGTGGGTGAAGCCGAAGTTCAGCACATAGTCCGACTGGCTGTTGAAGCGGCGGGTGCCCATGAAGTCCTCGACCTCGCTGTCCAGCCACGAGTAGTTGAGGAAGACGCCGGTCGTCTCCATGCCGATGAAGTCCAGCGGCGTCGACAAGTCGAACTCCACGCCCCAGACCTTGCCGTCGCCGACGTTGTCGACGGTGTAGATGAAGGTCCCCGCGCCCGCGCTGCCTTCCGCGCCGGTGTTGACCTCTTCCACCAGGTCCGAGATCGCGCGGTAGAAGGCGTTGACGCCGACCACGCCGCGACGGCCCAGCTGACGCTCGAAGCCGACGTCCACGCCCCAGGCCGATTCCGGCTTCAGGTGCGGGTTGCCGATGAAGTCGCTGTCGCCGAACTCTTCTTCCAGAAGGGCGGGCGACAGCCGGTCGAAGCTGGGACGGCGCACGGTGCGGGCCGCAGAGACGATCAGGCGGTCGGTATCGTTCAGGCGATAACGCAGGCTGGCCGAGGGCAGCAGGAAGCCGTAGTCGACCTCGGTCACGCGATCGGCGGCGTCGGCCGTCTCGTCGGTGATGGTGACGTCCGTGGTTTCGTAGCGAAGGCCCGCTTCCCACTTCACCGCGCCGCGGTCGCCCGACAGCATGACATAGGGGTCGATGCGGGTTTCCTCGATCAGGCTGTCGCCGCCGGGAACGGCCTCGAAGGCGCCGAAGGGCGGCACGATCGGACGCACGCCCGGCGCGTTCGGCACGTTGAAACGGATGCGCGGGGCCTCAGCGATCAGGCTGTCGCGCTCCTTCATCGCCCACTGGACGCCGAAGTCCAGGGTCAGGCCGTTCAGGTCGCGCTTGTGCTCCAGGGCGCCCGACCATTCCTCGTCCTTGATCCGGACGTCGGTCGCGTCGGCGGTGAAGCGGTCCTCGTCCGGATAGGGCGTGCCGTCGCGCAGATATTCCGACTCGTTCTCGAACTCGTACTGATCGTCGTCGATCATGGCGTAGCCGAGCTTGAACTTGGTCTTGCCGCCGAACATGTCGCGGCTGTAGCGGGCGTCCAGCGACAGGTTGTCGGTCAGGATGTCCAGGTCGTTGTCATTGACCGACAGCAGGTTGGCCTCGGTCTGGACGCCGTTGCGGTATTCCAGCGAGTCCTCGTCCTGGAAGCGGTCGGTGCGCACGAACAGGCCCGACAGGGCCAGCTCGCCGCCCGCCACGTCGACCTGATAGGCGGCGTTGAACGAATAGTCGGCGCCGTCGCGGACGTCGGTCTGGGCCTCGACATTGTCCAGCGTGCCGTTCGGCGCGTCATAGCGTTCGCTGAACTTGAACTTGGGATTGCGCCGGTCCTGGACATTAGCGCCGACCAGCAGACGGCCCGGCCCGACCTGGCCGCCCCAGACGGCGCCGAAGGTCCCGCCCCACTGGCCGTATTCGCTGTCGTCGAACATCAGGGCGCCGGCGCGGACATAGCCGCCGTCCAGCGACAGGGCGTCGCGCAGCACGATGTTGACGGCGCCGGCCACCGCATCGCCCGAACGGTTGGCCGAGCTGGAGCGCACCACCTCGACCCGCTCGATCAGCTCGGCGGGGATGCGGTCGACGAAGAAGGAGCGGTCCACGCCCGCGCCCGGCACGCGCTCGCCGTTGATGAGGATCTGGGTGTAGCCCGAGTCCAGGCCGCGCAGACGTACGCCGTCGTATTCCAGCACGTCCGACAGGAAGGCGACCGAGGGCACCCGTTTCAGGGCGTCGCCGGCCGTCAGCGGCTCGAAGCGCTGGAAATACTCCAGGTCGTAGGACAGGGTCGGAACCACGTCGTCAGCGCGGTTGCGCAGCACCGGACGTCCCGTGACGATGACTTCGGCCACGGCCGTCGCCGGACCTTCGTTGTAGTCCGGCGCGCGGACGGCGTCCTCGGCGCTCGCGGCGCCCGCCATGACAAGGGGGGCGACGGCGGCCCCCAGCAGAAGACCCAGTTTCATGATGTCGATCCCCGAAGATGCGACCGGGCTCAAGCGCGACCGTTCGCTGTCAGGGGCGCTCGCTAGCCGGATGCGGCGACGCGGCCGCGACGGTTTCACGAAGAGGATTTTCTGGTTTGCCGACCCTCGGACGACAGATCGTCCCGAGACTGAGGATTTTCGTGAGGAAGGCCTGAAACGCGAAACGGGGCCCGATCTTGCGATCGGACCCCGTGTTCCAGTCTCGACATGGAGCGGGCGAGGCGATTCGAACGCCCGACCCCAACCTTGGCAAGGTTGTGCTCTACCACTGAGCTACGCCCGCACTCCGTAGGGAACAGTGTGCTGCGCCCCGTCGAGGAGGGGCTTTTAGCCGACCCTTCTCAGACCGCGCAACCCCCTTTTTTCATTTTCCCGTTTTCAGCTGCATTTTTTCAAATAGTCCTGAAATTTCAAACGCAAACGACCCCCGCAACACCTCAGAAGGAGAGCTGCGAGGGCCGCCGGAAACAGCCTCTAGGGATCAATCCCGCGCGCGGCCCCGCTCAAGCAGCGAACCGCCGCGCGGCGAGCGTTAGCGGTCTTCGCTATCAGCGCGGCGCCAGCCGGATGGCCCCGTCCAGACGGATGCACTCGCCGTTGATGTAGGTGTTCTCGGCCAGGTGCAGGGCCAGGGCGGCGTAGTCGGCCGGCGTGCCCAGACGCTTGGGGAAGGGGATCATGGCGGCCAGGGCGTCCTGAACCTTCTGGTCCATGCCGGCCATCATCGGCGTCCACATGATGCCGGGCAGGATGGTGTTGACCCGCACGCCCTCGTTCATCAGGTCGCGCGCCACCGGCAGGGTCATGGCGTAGACGCCGCCCTTGGACGCCGAATAGGCGGCCTGGCCGATCTGGCCGTCCTGGGCCGCGACGGAGGCGGTGTTGACGATCAGGCCGCGCTCGCCGTCCGCCATCGGCTCCAGCGTCACCATGCCCGCCGCCGACTGCGACAGGACGCGGAAGGTGCCGAACAGGTTGATCGAGACGGTGCGCTCGAACTGGGCCATGTCGTGGGCGCGGATCTCGCCGGTTTCACGCTTGCGGCTGACGGTCTTCTGGCCCGTGGCGATGCCGGCGCAGTTGACGGTCAGGCGCTCCTGGCCGTGGGCGGCGCGGGCCTTGGCGAAGCCGGCGGCGACGCTCTCGTCCGAGGTTACGTCCACCTTGCAGAAGACGCCGCCGATCTCCTGGGCGATGACCTCGCCGCGTTCCTCGTTCAGGTCGAACAGGGCGACCTTGACGCCCTTGGCCGCCAGGGCCCGCGCCGTGCCTTCGCCCAGGCCCGAGGCCCCGCCCGTCACCACCGCCGCAATCGAACCGTCGAGTTTCATGAAGATCGTCCCTATATTCTGGTGAACCGAGTGTCTGCGCGAGGATTTAGCGGCCATGACCGCCAAAGCCAAACCTGCTTCCCCCACCGAGGCCGTCGATCCCGAAAAGGCCCTGGTCCCGACGGTGCAGCGGGTCAATGAAATGCGCGTCCGCAAGGGCTTCTGGCCCAAGCTGCGCAGCACCGCCTCGCGCATCCCCTTCGCCGGCCAGGCCCTGGCCGCCTGGTACGCCACCCAGGACCCGCAGACCCCGATGGCGGCCAAGGGAATCCTGTTGGGGGCGCTGGCCTATTTCGTCATGCCGGTCGACGCCATTCCCGACGTCTTCGCCGGCATCGGCTTCACCGACGACGCGGCGGTGATCGCCGCCGTCCTGGCCACGCTCGGCGCCCATGTGAAGCGCAAGCACCGCGACCAGGCCGAGGCCGCGCTGAAACGCATCCGCGAGGACGTCGAGGCCTAGCCCCCCACTGCTAGTTTCTGGCCAGCGGCTTGGCCCGCCACCAGCCGGTGACGGAATAGCGCGGCCCGCCCGCGAAGGGGGCGACGGTCGAGACGGCGTGCATCTGCGGCACCGCAAAGACGTTCAGGGCGCCGAAGCTGGGGACGAAGGTCTCGGTGATGTCGCCGCCGTCGTCGAGGAACTGCAGCAGACCGCCCCACTCCGCCCGCCAGCCCGGCGACAGGTTCAGGACATAGGCGTAGAGGCGCTCGGTCTTCGGATTGGCGTCGCTGTGCCGGTTGAGGAAATGCCCCGGCAGGTAGCGCGTCACCTGACCGTCGGAAAAGGCGATGCGGTCGTCGCCGGTCAGGCGCCGCGCGAAATCCAGAAACGGATCGGTGTTGAACAGATCCAGCAGGTCGAACAGGATCTGCGGCGTCACCGCCCCCGCCTCGCGCGCCGGCCCCAGCCGCAGCCGGTCGAACAGGAACTGCAGCCCCTCGGTCGCCCCGGCGTAGGCCTGCTGTTCGACATGGGCGCGTTCCTCAGGCGAGGCGGCGTCCAGCGTCGACACCGGAATGTCCGCCCCCAGCGGGTTGAGGAAGGTGCGAACCCAGGGCTGCTCGGGCGCCAGGACGGCGGCGTGCAGAGCCTCGGCCCCGTCGCCGAACAGGCCGGGGACGCGGGTGCGGCCGGTGCGGGCCAGACGCTCGGCGGCGGCGGCGAAGTCCGCCTCGCCTACCGCCAGCTTCAAAGCCGGATCGAGAAGCCTGCTCATTCGTCGGTCGTCACGACGATCTTGCCCATGGCCGTCCGGTCGCCCAGGGCCTTGATGGCGTCGCGGGCGTCTTCCAGCGGATAGGTGCGGCTGACGCGCGGCTTGATCTTGCCGTCCTTCCACAGCTGCATCAGCGCCGCCATGTTGGCGGCGTGGGCCTTGGGATCGCGCGCCGCCGCCGCGCCCCAGAAGACGCCGATCACCGAGACCGACTTCAGCAGGGTCAGGTTCAGCGGCAGCGACGGAATGCCCGCCGGGAAGCCGACCACCAGATAGCGGCCGTTCCAATCCATGGCCCGCAGGGCCGGCTCGGCGTAGTCGCCGCCGACCGCGTCATAGACCACGTCGGCGCCGTCGCGGCCGGTGGCCAGCTTCAACTCGCCCGACAGCGATTTCTGCGCCGCCTTGTCCATCGGACCGGACGGATAGATCAGGCCGTTGTCGGCCCCCAGCTCCAGCGCGAACTCGACCTTGTCGTTGGTCGAGGCGGCGGCGACGACGCGCGCCCCCATGGCCTTGCCCAGTTCGACGGCGGCGGCGCCCACGCCCCCTGCCGCGCCCAGCACCAGCAGGGTCTCGCCCGGCTGCAGGTTCGCCCGGTCCTTCAGCGCGTAATAGCTCGTGCCATAGGTCATGGTCAGGGCGGCGGCTTCCTCGAAGCTCATGCCGTCGGGCATGGGGATCAGGCTGGACGCCGGGACCGCCAGACGCTCGACCAGACCGCCCCAGCCCGGCACGGCGATGACGCGGTCGCCCTTGAACACGCCCTTGACGCCCTCGCCCACGGCGTCGACCAGCCCGGCCACCTCGCCGCCCGGCGAGAAGGGCCGTTCGGGTTTGAACTGATACCTGTCCTCGATGATCAGGGTGTCGGGGTAGTTGATCCCCACGGCCTTGACCTCGATCACCACCTCGCCCGGCTTGGGCGTGGGGTCCATGACCTCCTCGACGACAAGGCTATCAGGGCCGCCGACGGCCTTGGACAGGACTGCGCGCATGCTGGTTTCTTCCTTGATCCCCCGTCGGGCCATGGCGCCGACACGATTGCGACGCTAATCAGCGCGCGGCCCGATGCAAAGAGGCCGAACAGACTTTCAGGAGACGACCATGGCGCGGACCGCCCTCATCCTCCACGGCGGCGCCGGGGCCCGGCGCGAGCGCAACTACGACGCCGAGGTCGCGCACATGCGCCAGGTGGTTGAGGCGATGAAGGCGCGGCTGGACGCCGGCGCCTCGGCGGTGGACGTGGCGGTCGAGGCCGTGGTCATGCTCGAGGATTCGGGCCTCTATGTCGCCGGTCGCGGCGCCTCGCCCAACCTGGCCGGCGCCTATGAGCTGGACGCCAGTCTGATGGACGGCGCTTCGGGCAAGGCCGGCGCCGTCGCCGCCCTGCAGGGCTTCCGCAACCCGGTCGTCGCCGCCCGCGCCGTGATGGACCGCACCCCCCACGTCATGCTGGCCGGCGAAGGCGCCGCCCTGTTCGCCCATGATCAGGGCCTGGAAGCCATCGGCGACGAAGAGGCCTGGTTCACCCGCGCCGGCAAGGGCGAGGACAATCATCCACCGGGCGTGCTCAGCCACGGCACCGTCGGCTGCTGCGTGCTGGACCGCGAGGGCCGTCTGGCCGCCGCCACCTCGACGGCGGGCGTCTTCGGCAAGATGCCGGGCCGCGTCGGCGACACCCCCATCCCCGCCGCCGGCACCTGGGCCGACGAGCACGCCGCCGTCTCCTGCACCGGTCAGGGCGAGTATTTCATCCGCGTCGCCGCCGCCGCCCGCACCGCCTTCGGCGTGGCCGCCGGTCAGGGCCTGAATGAGTCCGCGCAAGCGACCATCGACCGCATCGGCGGTCTGGGCGGCGACGGCGGTCTGATCGCCCTGGATCGCGACGGCAATATCGCCCAGCCCTACAACAGCCAGGGCATGAAACGCGCCTGGCTGACCACCGACGGCGAGATCGGGGTCCAGGTCTTCGACCAGCCGGCCTGAGGTCGCACCCGCCGCGCTTCATTACAGCACCGTAAGGTGCGCGGCGGGTTTCGGCGCTGATAGGGTCCGGCCGACCTGCCCCCGGCGCGGCCGGAGGGCGACCGGAACCTGACGCCCATGAAGACCCGCCTGATCCTGACCGCCTGCGCCTCGGCCCTGCTGCTCGGCCTGCCCGCCGCCGCCCCGGCCTGGGCCAAGACCCCCGCCGTCGCGACCGCCGCCCAGGGCGGGGTCGAAGTGCCGCCGCTGGGCTTTAACAAGCGGGTGCTGGCCAACGGCATGGAGGTCTACACCGCGCGCGACGCCTCGACCTCGAACGTGACGGTGCAGGTCTGGTACCGCGTCGGCTCCAAGGACGATCCGGCGGGCCGTTCGGGCTTCGCCCACCTGTTCGAACACCTGCTGTTCAAGGCGACCAAGAACATGCCGTCCGAGACGTTCGACCGTCTGACCGAGGACGTGGGCGGCATGAACAACGCCTTCACCGCCGACGACGTCACCGCCTATTACGAGGTGGTCCCGGCCAACCACCTGCAGCGCATCCTCTTCGCCGAGGCCGACCGCATGGGGTCGCTTGTCGTCGATGAGCCGACCTTCGTCTCGGAACGCGACGTGGTGAAGGAGGAATACCGCCAGCGCATTCTGGCCAGCCCCTACGGCCGCCTGTTCGGCCTGTTCACGCCCGAGACCATCTATCAGGACCACCCCTATCGCCGCCCCGGCATCGGCTCGATCGAGGAGTTGAACGCCTCGACCCTGGACGACGTGCTGCGCTTCCACGCCACCTACTACCGGCCCGACAACGCCATGCTGATCGTGGCGGGCAACTTCGATCAGGCCCAGTTGGACGCCTGGGTGGACGAGTACTTCGCCCCGCTGAAGCGTCCGGCGACGCCCATGCCGGTCAATGACGTCAAGGAGCCGGAGCCGACCGGCCCGCGCACCGCCACCTATTATGCGCCCAACGTGCCCCTGCCCGCCGTGGTCCTGGCATGGAACACGGTGGCCTATAAGGACGCCGACCGCGCCGCCCTGACCGTGCTGGACGGGGTGCTGTCCACCGGCGAATCCAGCCGCCTCTATCGATCGCTGGTCTATGATCAGCAGATCGCCGCCTCGATCGGCTCCAACCCCGACTTCGCCCAGCAGGCCGGCAACCTGACCGCCTACGCCATCATGGCCGACGGCCAGACGGCGGACGCGGGCAAGACGGCCCTCGAGGCCGAAATCGCCCGCCTGCGCGACGCCCCGATCACCGCCGCCGAACTGAGCGAAGCCAAGAACGAACTGGTCGCCAACGCGCTGCGCGGCCGGGAGAGCATCGACGACCGCGCCACGACCCTGGGCATGGCCCTGATCATGACCGGCGACGCGACCGCCGCCGACCGCGAGATCGCCGAGATCCAGGCCGTCACCGCGGCCGACGTGCAGCGCGTGGCGCGCCGCTACCTGACGCCGCAGCGCCAGATCACCATCAACTACCTGCCCGCCGACGACGAACATCCGGCCAGCATGCAGAAGATGAACGTGGACGCCCCCGTCACCGTGGCCGAGCTGGCCCCCGCCGGTCCGGTCGCCGTCCTGCTGCCCGAAGCCGAGCGCGCCCGCCTGCCCCAACCGGGCGCAGAAGTCGCCCCCGCCACCCCCGCCGTGGCCGACTTCCGCCTGGCCAACGGCATGCGGGTTCTGGTCGCCCCGACCGAGGGCCTGCCCCTGGTCTCGGCCCGCCTGAACTTCAACGCTGGTTCGGCTGATGACCCGACCGGCAAGCCCGGCGTCGCCGCCATGACCGCCGCCCTGCTGACCCAGGGCACGACCTCCAAGTCGGCCCCCGAGATCGCCACCGCCATCGAACAACTGGGCGCCGACGTCGGCGCGGGCTCCGGCGCCGACTTCACCAATGTCTACGCCAATGCGCCCAAGGACGTGTTCGGCCGCTCGCTGAGCCTGATGGCCGATCTGGTCCGCAACCCGGCCTTCGCCGCCGAGGAACTGGAGCGCCAGCAGTCGCAGACCCTGGACGGCCTGCGCGTGGCGCTCAGCCAGCCCGGCTCCATCGCCGCCCAGTCTGTCGGCCGCGTCATCTATGGCGGCGCCCCTTACGGCGCGCCCGGCGGCGGCACCCTGACCAGCGTCCCGGCCATCACGCGCGACGACGTGACCGCCTTCCACGCCGCCCGCTATCGCCCGTCACAGGCCACGATCGTCTTCTCGGGCGCCGTGACCCCGGCCGAGGCCCGTGAACTGGCTCAGGCCGCCTTCGGCGACTGGCGTGATCCGGCGACCGCCGCCCCCGCCCCCGTCGCCAAGGCCGGCCAGACCCTGGCGCCGCGCATCGTCGTCATCGACCAGCCGGGCGCAGGTCAGGCCGCGGTCACCGCCGCCATCCGCGGCATCAAGCGCGCCGACGCCGACTACTTCCCCCTGACGCTCGGCAATACGCTGCTGGGCGGCGGCTTCTCCTCGCGCCTCAATCAGGAAATCCGCATCAAGCGCGGCCTGTCCTACGGCGCCCGCTCT
>NZ_DASWXW010000157.1:0-6551 GCF_036405315.1 Brevundimonas sp.
AGGCCATGTCGTGATCTCCTGAAGCGATTGCCTCTTGCTGATGTTGAGAGGATGCGACAGCATTGCGTCAGTTTCGGACGTATCTCTGTGGAGAAGTTTCTTGCGGCACGACAAGGCGGCGATGGTCATTGATCTGGCGCGCGGCATGGCGGCCAGCGCCGAGGGGCTGACGCTGAACGAGATGGCGGGACAACTGCGGGTCGGGCGACGCACGGCCGAGCGGATGCGCGACGCCGTCCTGATGCTGTTCCCGCAGGTCGAGGAGATCAGCGACCCGCCCAGCAAGCGCTGGCGCATTCGCGGCGGCCTGTCGGCGTTCGAACAGGCCCCGACCGCGACCGAGATGCTGGAGCTGACCAAGGCGGCGGCGGCCCTGCGGGCGGCGGGCGAACCGGCGCGGGCGGCGGCGCTGGAGGGGCTGGAGCGCAAGGTCAAGGCGGCCATGCGCTCGACCACCCTGAACCGCATGGCCCCTGATCTGGAGGCCCTGGTGCGGGCCGAGACCATCGCCGTCCAGGCCGGGCCGCGTCCCACCGCCGACGAGACGGTGCTGGCCGAGATCCGCGGCGCGGTCCTGGCCGAGCGGCCGCTCAGCTTCATCTACGCCCGCCCGGGGGCCGAGGCGCGCAGCCGCAGCGTGGCGCCCTGCGGCCTGATGTTCGGGCGCGCCAACTATCTGGTGGCGGCGGACCGCGAGAGCGGGCGCATTCAAACATTTCGTCTCGATCGCATGACCTCGGTCGAGGCGGGCGAGGGGACGGCGCGGCCGCCCGCCGACTTCGACCTGGCCGCCTTCGCCAGCCAGTCCTTCGGAATTTATCAGGACGAGATCGAGGAGGTGGTCCTGCGCATCGCCCCCGAGGGCGCGGCCGAGGCGCGCGGTTGGCGCTGGCACCCGACCCAGACCATCGAGGATCAGGCGGACGGATCGGTGCTGGTGCGGTTCCGCGCCTCGGGCATGCGCGAACTGGCCTGGCACCTGTTCACCTGGGGCGAGCAGGCGACCATCGAGGCGCCGCAGCGGCTGAAGGCGGTCATGGCCGGCGAATTGGCGGCGGCTGGGCGCGCCCTGTCGAAGGCGCAATCCTGAGCAAACCGTAAGCTGACGCCGCCCCGGTTGCGGCTATGTTTCAGCTGAACCGTATGGAGCCCGTCGCCTTGCGTCTGAAAGCCCTCGCCGCCTCGACCCTTTTGGCCACAGCCCTCTTGGGCGCCTGCGCCGCCGCGCCGCTGCCGCCGGGGACCTGGGACGCGCGGGCCGCGCCGAGCGTCGAGGTCGTGCGCGACGGCGACCGCTGGACCGTCGACTATGTCTTCCATCGCGCGGCGCCGGTTTGGGCCTTCATGGATTCGGCCCTGATGGCCGATGGACGCCAGCCATGGCGACCCGGGCAATGGACGCTCGAGACACCGGGCGTCGTCATGGAGCGACGCGGCCATTACGACGTGATCCGCAGCACGGACGGCGGCCCCGTGCCGAGTCACGTCCGCTTCTCGATTCGACCCAGGGCTGTGGAGCTGGAGGCCGAGTACGGCGCCCTGACTTTCTCGGACGGGGCCGTGGCCCTGCCGACGCGCCAGTTCGACGTCTTCGCCCTGTCGTCCGTTGAGGCGGCCGAGGCCATGCCCGCCGACCTGAACGGCGTCGATCTGGAGGGCGGCCCCTCCGCCGTGACCTGGCGCGATACGGCCGGGCCGGTGCTGTTCAACGGCGAGCGCCGCGCCGCACTGACCACCACGACCGAACGCTCCTACGTCCTGCTGGGTCAGGCGCGAGTGACGCCCAGCGAGGGACTGACGACCGTCATCGACCCCAATCTGCCGCCCTGGATCGGCGAGGAGATTCGCAGCTTCGCCCCGCGCATCGACGACTACTACCTGCGCCGTCTCGGTCCGCCCGGCGTCGGCAGCGAGACCTCGACCGTCATGGTCAGCTGGAACGGCCCGACCGCGCGCCTGTCCAGCATGGGCGGCAGCGTCCTGCCCGGCCTGATCGTCATGAAGTTCGAGGGCGTCGGCGTGCTGAACCCCAGTCAGGAGGTGCTGGAACGTTCGCGCTGGTTCATCGGCCATGAGAGCGCCCACTTCTGGCTGGGACAGGCGGTGCGCTATCAGTTCGCGCGCGACGCCTGGATCACCGAGGGCGGGGCCGACCTGATGGCGGTGCGCGGCTTCAAGGCGCTGGACCCGGCCTATGACGCCCGCGCAGAGCTGCAGACCGAGGTGGACGACTGCATCGACCTGGCCCGCGACAAGGCGGTGGCCGAGGCGGGCGAGCGGGGGGAGCATCGGGCCTACTACGCCTGCGGCGCCGTCTTCGCCCTGGCGGCGGAAGGGGCGCAGAAGCGGCGCGACGGCGGCGACTGGTTCGACTTCCTGCGTCCGCTGCTGGATGAAAATCGTGATGATCGGGTGCTGAGCCGCGCCGAATGGCTGGACGCCCTGACCCGCGTCTCGGGCGATCCGTCCCTGGCTCAGACCATCGCGCGGATGCTGGATCAGGGCGCGGCCGATCCGGCGGCCGAGATCGCCGGCCTGTTCCGCAAGACCGGCGTCCCGCACCGGCTCGAGAACGGCAAGGTCGTGCTGATCTGATCGCCGTTATTTGATCGGGATCAAGGACCGAAACTCGCCTCGGGCGTTCTATCCTCCTGGAACGAGAGGAGGTCGCCATGACCTGGTCCAGCCTGATCGTCTATGTCGACGACGAGCCCGACAACACCCAGCGGATCGAGCAGGCCGCCGATCTAGCCAAGGCGCATGGCGCTCATCTGATCGGCGTCTCGGCCTGCGCGCCCGAGACGCCTATGGCGGACGCCTATGGCGCGGGCATCCTGCTGGGCGAGGTGCTGACGGCCCAGCACGAACGGGCGGAGAGCGCGCTGAAGGGCGCCGAGCAGCGGTTCCGCGAGATTGCGACCAGGGCGGACCTGTCCTGCGAATGGCGCGCCGACGTGGGCGACCCGACAAGCCAGCTGGTCAAGCACGCCCGCGCCGCCGACGTGGTGATCGTCGGGCGAGACTCCGCCAACGCCAGCGGCTGGCGCGCGCCCATTCCGTCCGATCTGGCCATGCGGGCCGGTCGTTCGGTCCTGATCGTGCCGCCGAACCCGACGCGGGCCGTCGCGGGCGCGCCGGTCCTGCTGGCCTGGACCGACAGCCGCGAGAGCCGCCTGGCCGCGGTGGCCGCCATCCCCCTGCTGCGCGAGGCCGAAAGCGTGCGCGTGCTGGAACTGTGCGACCCCGAGGACATGGACGGCGCCCGGCTGCGCACCGCCGACGTGGCGGCCTGGCTGAAGCGTCACGGCGTCAGGGTCGAGCCCGAGGCTCGCGCCCACGACGACCGTTCGGCGGGCCGTCGCCTGCTGGACTGCGCCGCCGAGATGAAGGCCGGAGCCATCGTCAGCGGCGCCTGGGGCCACGCCCGGATGCGCCAGTGGATCTTCGGCGGCGTGACCCAGACCCTGATCACCGAAAGCCCGGTGGCCCTGCTGCTGGCGCACTGAGCCGTCAGGCGAAGGGGTAGGGGCTGACCGACTTCGACCAGTCATCGACCGTCAGGGCTCGCCCGACCGGCGGGGCGGCGCGTTCGGCGCAGGGGTGGCGTTCGCATAGACGACAGGCGGGCCCGATCGGCGTGACCTCGGGCTTCTGAAGGTCCAGACCGCGCGCATAGATCAGGCGGTGGGCGTGTTTCAGCTCGCAGCCCAGGCCGATGGCCAGGTCCTGGCCCTCGGTGAAGGCGTCTTGGCCCTGGCGGTCCACCGTGCGGGCCAGGGTGAACCAGCGGCCGCCATCGGGAGTCTCGATGATCTGGGTGACGATCCGGCCCGGCGTGCGGAAGGCCGAGTGCAGGCGCCAGCGCGGGCAGGCCCCGCCGAAGCGCGAAAAGGGAAAGGCGCCCGAGGCATAGCGCTTCGACACATTCCCCGCCTGATCCACTCGCATCAGGAAGAAGGGCACGCCGCGCGCCGTCGGGCGTGACAGCGTCGTCAGCCGGTGGGCCGCCTGCTCGAAACCTACGCCGAACCGGGCCTGCAGTCGCGCCAGGTCATAGCCGGTTTCTTCCGCCGTGCGCTGGAAGGCGGCGTAGGGCATCAGGATTGCGGCGGCCAGGCTGTTGGTCAGCGAGGTCTTCAGCAGGTTGCGCGTCGGGGCGTCGGGGGCCTTGGCCGCCTCGGTCAGGGCCTGAAGTTCGGCGCCGTGCTCCATCAGGGCCAGTTGGCAGGCGACGGCGAAGGCGCGCGAGGACGGCCCTAGGGTGTCGGACAGCAGCAGCCGACTCCGGTGCGGATCGAAGCGGCGGGTCCATTCGACCATGACCTCGGCGGGCAGGGTGCGGACCGTCAGGCCATGACGGGCGAACAGCCGCGCGCGGGCCAGGGCCTCGAAGCTTTCGTCGGGCGAAGACGCCTCGGCCCTCAGGGCGTCGTGCAGGGCTTCGCCCAGGGCATCCAGCTCGGGGACGTGGTTGTGGCGGGCCTGAACGTATTCGCGCACCCATTCGGACGGGCTGTCGGCGGGGGAGGCGGCGCCGGCGACCTCGGCCTCGGCCCGATCGCGCACGCGCCGGTCGGAGAAGGCGCGATAGAGCCTGAGGATGGCGTCGGCGGCGGCGGGCTGATCCTCGGCCAGTTGCACGATCTCGTGGCGCGGCACAGCCAGGCCCTGGAACAGGGGGTCGGCGAAGATCTCGGACAGTTCGGCCTCGGACGCGGGGCCGCCGGACTGGCCCAGGTTCCTCAGGTCCACGTCATAGGTTTCGGCCAGACGCAGCAGCAGCTGGGCCGAGACGGGGCGCTGGTTGCGCTCGATATGGTTCAGGTAGGAGGGTGAGACGGCCAGATCGCCGGCCATCGCTGTTTGCGACAGGCCGAGGTCGCGCCTCAGCCGCTTCAGGCGGCCGCCGAGGAAGAGTTTGCGATCAGCGGCGGCGTTCATGGCGCGATCATGTCACATCATGACCTGTGTGCAAGTGTCATGATGTGACTGTTTGACTTGAATGATGAGGGTCAATCTGTGTCATTCGTGACGATGACGTGTTCAGGTCTTCGGGACGGCGGCCCATTCTTCCTTCTTGGGGCCGCGCCCTTTCAAAGCCGAGACGAACATGACGACCTTCGCCGATCTGGTTCCTTCGCCCGCCGGCCGTTTCGACGGCATCGAACGCCCCTATACGCCGGAGGACGTCCTGCGCCTGCGCGGCTCGGTGCCGATCACGCACACCCTGGCCGAGCGCGGCGCCAACCGCCTGTGGGAGCTGCTGCACACCGAGCCCTTCATCAACGCCCTGGGCGCCGTCACCGGCAATCAGGCGATGCAGATGGTTCGCGCCGGTCTGAAGGCCATCTATCTGTCGGGCTGGCAGGTCGCCGCCGACGCCAACACCGCCGGGGCCATGTACCCGGATCAGTCGCTGTATCCGGCCAACGCCGCGCCGGAGCTGTGCCGCCGCATCAACCGCACCCTGCAACGCGCCGACCAGATCGAGCACGCCGAGGGCGGCGCCAAGCGCGAGTGGTTCGCCCCCATCGTCGCTGACGCCGAGGCCGGGTTCGGCGGCCCGCTGAACAGCTTCGAGATCATGAAGGCCTTCATCGAGGCGGGCGCCGCGGGCGTCCACTTCGAGGATCAGCTGGCCAGCGAGAAGAAGTGCGGCCACCTGGGCGGCAAGGTCCTGATCCCGACCCAGGCCCATATCCGCAACCTGGTCGCCGCCCGTCTGGCCGCCGACGTCATGGGCACGCCCACCATCACCGTCGCCCGCACCGACGCCGAGAGCGCCCAGCTGATCACCTCGGACATCGACGAGCGCGACCAGCCCTTCATCGACCGCGACAACCGCACGCCCGAGGGCTTCTTCCGCCTGAAGGAAGGCACGGGCCTGGACCACTGCATCGCGCGCGGGCTTTCGTATGCGAACATCGCCGACCTGCTGTGGTGGGAAACCTCGCACCCCGATCTGGACGACGCCAAGAAGTTCGCCGAGGCGATCCAGAAGGCGCATCCGGGCAAGCTGATGGCCTACAACTGCTCGCCCTCCTTCAACTGGAAGGCCAAGCTGGACGACGCCACCATCGCCAAGTTCCAGCGCGAGCTGGGGGCCATGGGCTACAAGTTCCAGTTCGTGACCCTGGCCGGCTTCCACAGCCTGAACAACTCCATGTTCGAGCTGGCCGACGGCTATCGCGATCGCGGCATGGCGGCCTATTCCGAGTTGCAGCAGCGCGAGTTCTCGAACGAGGCGGCGGGTTACACCGCCACCCGTCATCAGCGCGAAGTCGGCACCGGCTACTTCGATCAGGTCGCCACGGTCATCTCGAACGGCCAGTCCTCGACCACGGCCCTGAAGGACTCGACCGAGACCGCCCAGTTTCACGCCGCCTGAGTTCCACGCCTCATAGGAAAGGATACGTCATGGAACCGCTCAGCAGACCGCAAGCCATCATCGACTTCTGTCTGGCGCCTCTGGCGCTGGATGGAGCAACCGAGGCCGAGCGCGAGGTGCGCCGCCGTCTGGAGCACGTCATCAAGACGTTCCAGTCCAAGGC
>NZ_DASWXW010000158.1:0-20754 GCF_036405315.1 Brevundimonas sp.
GGCTTATGGTGAATCCTTACGGTTAAGGCGGAGTAACCAAACTTAAGATCCCGACAGATCGAGAGAATCCTTCGCCTGCGCGGACGACAGGCAAAGATGGTGCAAATCACGTCCCGTCTGAGCTATGAGGCGAAGATGATCGCACGCCTTCGCCCCGTCCCGTTCGCCCTTGGGCCTGTCCACTTTGTCGGCATCGGCGGCATCGGCATGAGCGGCATCGCCGAAATCATGCTGAAGATCGGCTATCAGGTGCAGGGCTCGGACGCCAAGGCCAGCGCCAACACCGAGCGGCTGGAGCGCCTGGGCGCCCGCATCTACATCGGCCACGACGCGGCCCACGTCACCGAGGGCGTCTCGGCGGTGGTCTATTCGACCGCGGTCAAGGCGGCGAACCCGGAACTGGTCGTGGCGCGCGAGCGTCGCATCCCCCTGGTCCGCCGGGCCGAGATGCTGGCCGAGCTGATGCGGCTGCAATTTTCGATCGGCGTCGGCGGCACCCACGGCAAGACCACGACGACTTCCATGGTCGCGGCCCTGCTGGACGCGGCGGGTCTGGACCCGACGGTGGTCAACGGCGGCATCATCAACGCCTACGGCACCAACGCCAAGGTGGGCGAGGGCGACTGGATCGTGGTCGAGGCCGACGAGAGCGACGGCAGCTTCCTGCGCCTGAAATGCACCGTGGCCATCATCACCAATATCGACCCTGAACACCTGGACCACTACGGCGACTTCGACGCGGTCAAGAAGGCCTTTTGCGACTTCATCGAGGACATTCCCTTCTACGGCTTCGGCGTGGTCTGCCTGGACCACCCGGAAGTACAGAAGCTGGCGGCCCAGATCGATAACCGCCGCCTTGTGACTTACGGCCTGAACCCGCAGGCCATGGTCCGCGCCGAGAACGTGCAGATGTCGCCCGACGGCGCCCGCTTCGACGTGGTGGTGCAGGGTCAGGGTCTGGCCGCGCTGGACGAGCCGACCCGGATCGAGGGCCTCTATCTGCCCATGGCCGGCTGGCATAATGTCTCCAACTCACTGGCCGCCATCGCCGTGGCGCGCGAACTGGGCGTGGACGACGACGCCCTGCGCGCCGGTCTGGCCGGCTTCGGCGGGGTCAAGCGCCGCTTCACCACCACGGGCGTCGTGGGCGGCGTGCGCGTCATCGACGACTATGGCCACCACCCGGTCGAGATCGCCGCCGTGCTCAAGGCCGCGCGTCAGGTGGTTCAGTCCGCCGACGCCCCCGGCCGCGTCATCGCCGTGGTCCAGCCGCACCGCTACACCCGTCTGCGCGACCTGATGGAGGAGTTCTCCACCTGTTTCGCCGACGCCGACAGCGTCCTGGTCGCCGACGTCTATCCGGCGGGCGAGCAGCCGATCGAGGGCGTCGACAAGCACGCCCTGGCCGACGGCATCCGCCGCTATGGCCACCGCAATGTCGCCGCCCTGGAAAACGCCGCCGTCCTGCCGCGCGTCATTAAGGACGAGGCCAGGCCGGGCGATCTGGTCGTCCTGCTGGGCGCTGGCGACATCACCAGCTGGGCCTACGCCCTGCCGGCGCAACTCGAAGCCCTCGGCTGAGCGGATACATAGATGTCCTGGACTGACAACCTCCCGACCGTGCGCGGCAAGCTGCTGCTGAACGAGCCGCTGGGGCCCTACACATGGTTCCGCGTCGGCGGGGCGGCGGACGCCCTGTTCATTCCGGCGGACGCTGACGATCTGGCCGATTTCCTGAAGGCCCTGCCCGAGACCGTGCCAGTCACCATCATCGGCGTCGGCTCCAACCTGATCGTGCGCGACGGCGGGGTCGAGGGCGTGGTGATCCGTCTGGCCGGCCGCGCCTTCGCCGCCATCACGACCGAGGGCGAGACCATCACGGCCGGCGCGGGCGCGCTGGATTCGATGGTGGCCAAAGCCTCCGCGAAAGCGGGCATAGCCGGGCTGGAGTTCTACGCCGGCATCCCCGGCACCATCGGCGGCGCCCTGACCATGAACGCGGGCTGCTATGGCGCTGAAACCAAGGACGTTCTGGTCTCCGCCTGGGGTCTGAACCGTCAGGGCGAGCGGGTCGAGCTGGCCCTGGCCGACTTCGGCTACACCTATCGCCATTCCAACGCCCCGGCGGGCGTCATCTGGATGGAGGCGACCTATCGCGGCGCGCCCGACGCGCCCGAGGCCGTCCTGGCTCGCATCAACGAGATCACCAGCCGTCGCGAGACGACCCAGCCGATCCGCGAAAAGACCGGCGGCTCGACCTTCAAGAACCCCGAGGGTCATTCCTCGTGGAAACTGGTCGACGAGGCCGGCTGGCGCGGCAAGCTGCATACTGAGACCGGCGGCGGGGCCAAGTTCAGCGAGCTGCACTCCAACTTCATGATCAACCCGGGTGAAGCCACCGCCGCCGACATCGAAGGTCTGGGCGAGGCGGTTCGCGCCGACGTTCTGAAAAAGACCGGCGTCCAACTGGACTGGGAAATCAAGCGGATCGGCCGGAAGTAAAACGCGCGCCTCTCCCTCCCCTTCATGGGGAGGGTGGCTGACGCGAAGCGGCAGGCGGGTGGGGGCGCTTTGGCAAATCAAGCGCCGCGCTCCATTTCGCCTCGTCCTCCCTACCCGGTCGCTACGCGACCACCCTCCCCATGAAGGGGAGGGAGAGGCGGTTAAATTCCCCTTCGGCCCCGCTATCGTTTCCAACCGGTTAACCGTATTCAGGGCATAGGGGCGGGCTAGTAGTCGGATCGTCCCATGCGCGCGCCCCTGAACACCCTTCACGTCGCTGTCCTGATGGGCGGCCTGTCGTCGGAACGCGAGGTTTCGCTGTCCTCGGGCCGCGGCTGCGCCGACGCCCTGGAAGGGCAGGTGGCCAAGGTCACGCGCGTCGACGCCGGGCGCGATCTGGCCCAGGTGCTGACGGCGCTGAAACCCGATGTCGTCTTCAACGCCTTGCACGGAAAATGGGGCGAGGACGGCTGCGTCCAGGGCATCCTCGAGACGCTGAAAATCCCCTACACCCACTCCGGCGTCCTGGCCTCGGCCCTGGCGATGGACAAGGACAAGTCCAAGGCCGTGCTGAGCGCGGCGGGCGTCATCGTGCCCGGCGGCGGCCTGTTCGACCGGCATGACGTGGCCAGCCGTCACGTCATCGACCCGCCCTATGTGGTCAAGCCGAACGCCGAGGGCTCCTCGGTCGGCGTCTTCGTGGTCCGCGAGGGCGCTAATCGTCCGGTGATCGAGGTCGGCGCCGACGACTGGGCCTATGGCGACCTGGTCATGGTCGAGCCCTTCATTGCGGGCAAGGAGTTGGCTGTCACGGTCCTGGGCGAGGCCAGCGGCCCGCGCGCCCTGACCGTCACCGACATCACCCCGACCAAGGGCTTCTACGACTATGAGGCCAAGTACGCTGAGGGCGGGTCCAAGCACGTCCTGCCCGCCGAACTGCCCGCCCACGTCTTCGAGAAGGCCCTGCGTCAGTCCGAGCTGGCCCACACCGCCATGGGCTGCCGCGGGGTTTCCCGATCCGATTTTCGTTATGACGATGTTAACGACGTTCTCGTTCTTCTGGAGGTCAACACCCAGCCCGGCATGACGCCGACCTCGCTCAGTCCCGAGCAGGCGGCCCATGTGGGGATGGCGTATCGTGATCTGGTTCGGTGGATGGTGGAGGACGCCTCATGCCCGCGGTAGTGCGCGGCGGTCGGCGACAGGGCGCGACGAAAGGCAGGGGGCAGGGCTCCCGCAACGCTCCGGCCACGCCGGGCAAGGTCGCCGCCATCGGCCGGCTGGACCTGTCTCCGCGCGCTGTCCTGATCTCCATCGTGGCGGGCGTGGTGGTGCTGGGCGGGGTTCTGGCGACGGGCGCGCGCGCCGAGCGCATCTCCAACTCGGTCTCCAATCGTTTCGACAGCGTCACCTCGGGCATGGGCCTGAAGGTGAAGAAGCTGCACGTCACCGGCGCCTCGCCTGAGGCCCGCGCCGCCATCCAGCAGGCCGTCGGCGTCAGCGCCGACCAGCCCATCGTCAGCCTCGACCTCAACGCCGTGCGCGACCGGGTTCAGGCCGTGGGCTGGGTCAAGGAGGCGCGCGTGGTGCGCCTGTTGCCCGACACCCTGATCGTCGATGTCAAGGAACACGACCGTCTGGCCGTCTGGCAGACCGGCGGCCACGCCTATGTCATCGACAGCCGGGGCCAGGTGATCCAGGGCGCCGACGCAGGCCGCTATCCCAAGCTGCCGCTGGTGGTGGGCAAGGGCGCCGATCAGACCGCCGCTGAAATCCTGCCGCTGCTGGCCCAGCGTCCGCGCCTGATGGCCCGCATCGAGGCCCTGGTCCGCGTGGACGAGCGCCGCTGGGACCTGCGCCTCAAGGACGGCAGCTTGATCCAGTTGCCCGCCGTCGATCAGGACAGCGCCCTGATCCGCCTCGACGCGCTGGACCAGCGCGAACGCCTTCTCGACCTGGGCTTCGCCCGGGTCGATCTCCGCACGCCCGAGGAGGTCGCCGTCCGGCCCTCCGAAGGCGCTGTCTGAACCGAATATCCAGGACACACGCATCATGGCCGGACGCAGCCGAGACACGAACACGGATCAAGCCAAGGGCGCCCCGCGCGCTCCGGCCGTGGCCGCGCTCGACCTGGGCCAGTCCAAGGTCGCCTGCTTCATCATGAAGCCCGAGGGCGTGCGCCACGCCGACCGCACCATCCGCGTCGCCGGGGCCAGCCACGTCCAGTCGCGCGGCGTGCGCGGCGGGGCCATTGTCAACATGGACGAGGCCGCCCAGGCCATCGGCCACGCGGTAGAGAGAGCGGAGCGAGCGGCCGGCTCGCCCGTCTCCGGCGTCATAGTCACCACGGCCATCGGCCAGATGGCCAGCCACCGGGTGCAGGCCCGCGTCTCGCTGGGCGCCCATCCGATCAGCGACGGAGACCTGGCGCGCGCCATCGGCATGGCCCTGGCCCAGATCCGTCTGCCCAACCGCCGTCCGATCCATGTCCTGCCCATCGCCTGGTCGGTGGACGGGGCGCGCGGCGTGCACGACCCGCGCTCGATGCGCGGCGGTTCGCTGGGGCTGGACCTGCTGGTCGTCTCTATGTCCGAAGGCTCCTTCGGCGCCCTCAGCCACTGCCTCGAACTGGCCCACCTGGATCTGCAGGGCGTGGCCGCCGCCCCCGTCGTCTCCTCGCTCGCCGCGCTGGAAGAGGACGAGATGGAGCTGGGCAGCGTCTGCATCGACATGGGCGGCGGCTCGACCTCGGCGGCGGTCTGGGGCGGACGCAGCCTGCTGCACATCGAAAGCCTGAACGTCGGCGGCGACCACGTCACCGCCGACATCGCGCGCGGCCTGTCGACCTCCAAGGTCGGCGCCGAGCGCCTGAAGACCCTGCACGGCTCGGCCATGGCCTCGGCCAACGAAGACCGCGAGATGCTGGAGGCCCCGCCGCGCGGCGAGGACCCGTCCGCCGGCCCCGTCATCGTCCCGCGCGCCATGCTCAAGACCGTCATCGCCCCGCGCGTCGAGGAAACCCTGGAACTGCTGCGCGACCGGCTGAAACACGCCGGCGTCGGCATGGACCCGGGCGCAGGCATCGTCCTGACCGGCGGCGCCAGCCAGCTGAACGGCGTGCGTGAACTGGCCGTGCGCGTCTTCGACCGCCCGGTCCGCCTGGGCAAGCCGCAACGCGCCCCCCACCTGGCCGACGCCGCCTCCGGCCCGGCCTTCTGCTCGGCCTCGGGCGTCCTGCTGCGCGCCGCCTACGGCCCGCGCGAGGCGGTCTCCGCCCGCAAGCTGATGTCCCGTCAGATCACCGCCGCCGACGCCCCCAAGGTGCACCGCGGCGGCATGGTCGCCCGCGCCGCCGGCTGGCTGCGCGACAACCTCTAGATTGAGGCGCCGTCTCGGGCGCGACATTTCCGCCCATCTTCTGTCGCATTTTGATGGACGCCGTGCATCGAGTTGCGAGTGGGTCGTTCTGTATTTTGGGCCCAAGGCGAAATTTTCATGCCCAATTTACCGAAATTTGGGGCATAATTTCGTTCACGGAACGCGCGTCGGCTATATGTGACTGGACTGTGTTCTCATTGTTACACGTCTGACGCGCAATGGTCCGGTTTGCGCCACAAAGGTTGCCGCTGCGCTCGTTTCGACTAGACGGGACGATCTGACATGCGTCTTGCCCTGCGCGATTCCGCATGTGCTGTGTTCAAACAAGTTTGGGGGCCCTCCATATGCACTTGAAGCGCAACTATCTCTTCGGGACGACGATCCTTGCCGGTGTGATCGCCGTCTCGGCTCCGGCGTTCGCCGAAACCGTGTCGGCAACCCAGGCTCAGGGTCAGGAAGCGACGACCTCGGTTGACGAAATCGTCGTCACCGGCTCGCGCATCCGCCGCGACCCGACGTCGTCGCCGACTCCGCTGATCCAGGTCGCGCGTGAAACGCTGCTGTCGACCGGCTCCGCCACGGTCATCGACTACCTGGCCACCATCCCGGCCCTGTCGAACTCGGTCGTGCCCTCGGATACGACGGGTTCGGGCCTGAACGACGGCGGTCTGTCGGTCGCCAACCTGCGCGCGCTGGGCACCGGCCGCACCCTGACCCTCGTCGACGGCCGCCGTCACGTCGGTTCGATCGGTGGTTCGCTGGGCGTCGACGTCGACACCATCCCGCGTCTGCTGATCGAGAACATCGAAATCATCACCGGCGGCGCCTCGTCGGTCTACGGCGCCGACGCCGTCTCGGGCGTGCTGAACTTCAAGCTGCGCACCGACTATGAAGGCCTCGAGATCGACGCGAACTACGCGATGATCAACGAAGACGGCCAAGCCGCCAAGCGGATCTCGGTCCTGGCCGGCAAGAACCTGTTTGACGACCGTCTGAACGTCTATGCTCACCTCGAATACGAGCAGCAGGACGAAGTTCAGAGCCTGGACATGGACTGGCTGCGTCGCGCTCCGGTTCTGCTGGGCGTGGACGCCGATCCGACGGCGATCGCCAATGGTCCGAACACCGACGGCCGCATCGACAACCTGATCTTCACCGGCACCGTCCGTCTGGACCGCCCGCGTTGGAGCCAGATGACCCTGGCCAACGCTCAGCAGCCCAGCGCCCTGAACAACCCGAACGTCGCGCAGGCGAACTGCACGGCCTTCAACGCCGCCAACTGCTACTCGGTCGATCCGACCAAGACCTGGTGGTTCGACGGCACGACCGCACGTCTGGCCAACTTCGGCAGCCGCGTCGGCAACACGGGCTCTAGCCGTCCGTACAACGTCGGCGGCGATGGCGAGAGCGCCGCGCGCTTCTCGACCGACAGCCGTCTGCCGCGCTCGGAATCCTACCGCTATCAGGTCGGCGCCAACTACAAGGTGACTGACTCCGTCAGCGCCTATGTCGAAGCCAAGTATGTCGACGAATACACCTACGACATCAGCCAGCCGATCTTCTACGACATCAACTTCAGCGACGCCGCCATCTCCGCTGGCCGTCACGTGCAGATCACCGGCACGTCGACCGCCAACATGCGCTGGTCGGACAACGCCTTCATCCCGGCCAACCTGAAGGCCGCCATCGGCGCCAACACAGTCACGAACTATGGTGCGCCGACCCTGACGGCTCCGGGCGCCGCCCTGGCTCCGACCGCCGCTCCCTGGGCCCGTCTGTCGGGCTTCGGCAACGACCGCTACCAGGAAAACCAGCGCGACCTGCAGCGTTATGTCGCCGCCTTCAAGGGCGACCATGGCCAGTTGGGCTTCATCAAGAACTTCGGCTGGGACGCGTCCTACACCTACGGTCGTATGGACAACGAAAACCGCGAGTATGCGGTTGACGCCGAGCGCTTCTACTTCGGCGCCGACTCGGTCATCGACACGGCCGGCGTTCTCGGCACGGCCGGCGCCACCGTCTGCCGCGCCAAGCTGCTCGACGCCCAAGGCGTCAAGCTTGCCGACCCGGTTCGCGGCGGCTTCGTCCAGGACAGCGCCACCGGTCGCGCCGCGATCAGCGAGTGCGTGCCGTACAACATCTTCGGCAAGGGCAACCAAAGCGCCGCAGGCGAGGACTACGTCAAGGCCTTCGTGACCATCAAGCAGGTCAACGAACAGCACGACGCGATCGCCGCTGTGTCGGGTCAGCTGTGGGACTTCTGGGGCGCCGGCGCCATCGGCGTGGCCCTGGGCGCGGAATACCGCAAGGAATACACCTCGGCCGAAGGCCGCAGCCGTTCGGTCGGCGATCGCTTCCTGTTCTCGAACAGCAGCGCCGATTTCCCGGGCACGTCCTACGAGTCGAAGGAAGTGTTCACCGAAGTTTCGGTGCCGCTGTTCCGCGACAATTTCCTGGGCGAATACTCGGAACTGAGCGCCAGCTACCGCTATTCGGACTACTCGACCGTTGGCGGTCAGGAAGTCTATGGCGTGAACTTCATCTATCGCCCGATCCACGACATCTCGTTCAAGACCAGCTACAACAACTCCATCCGCGTCCCGACGCTGGCGGAGCAGTTCTCGCCCTTCGGCCAGACGTTCGTCGACGTGCAGGATCCCTGCACCACGGCGCGCATCACGGCGGCGGGTCTCGCGGCTGACATCAAGGCCAACCGTATCGCCAACTGTACCGCTCTGGCGGCTGCCAAGGGCCTGAGCTATGACTTCGGCGGCACGACGGCGACCCCGGACGACGACTACATCCCGGTCTACACCTCGACGACCGCGGGCGTGAACGGCGGCAACATCAACCTGAAGCCGGAAGAATCGAAGTCGTTCACCTTCTCGACGGTGTTCCAGCCGCGCTTCATTCCGAACTTCAGCGCGGTTCTGGATTACTATGAAATCCAGATCGACAACGTCATCCAGTCGGTTGGCGCGGCGACGGCGGCGGCGAACTGCGTCAGCGGCCCGACGCTGAACATGTCGGCCTGCTCCACCATCTTCCGCAACAATACGCCGATTGCGAACCCGCAGACGGCGCAGGATCGTTCGGAAGCCTTCAAGGTGGGCGACCCGGTGACGCAGATCGGCTTCATCCAGGGCTCGATCAACTACGCCAAGCGTACCGTCCGCGGCATGGACTTCACCGCTCGCTACGCCTTCGACACCGAAGAGATGCTGGGCAAGAACTGGGGTCGCTTCGACTACTCGATCAACGGTTCGTGGCTGATCGAGCAGAAGCAGTTCAACAACCTGGAGCGTCCGGCCGAGTTCACCGAGTTCGCCAGCACCGCCCAGACCGGCGGTTCGTTCCCGCGCGTTCGCTTCAGCTCGACCCTGGCCTGGGAGCCGAACGAAGACTGGCGCGTGTCGTGGGTCGCTGACTGGCAGGCGTCGCAAGACATCATCCAGTACCGCGACTTCATCGCGAACATGGACTCGCGTCCGGTCGAGTACCTGCGCACCGGCAACTTCGTCCGCAACGACCTGCTGGTTCGCTGGAACGTTCGTGACGACCTGACCCTGCGCGCCGGCGTGACCAACATCTTCGACGCCGAGCAGGCGCCGTGGCTGGGCACGACCCTCTACTCGAACTTCGACCCCTATGGTCGTCGCTTCAACATCGGCCTGAACTACCGTCCCTGGTAAGTTCGGCTCGATCCGGAACGGAAAGGGCGGCTCGCAAGAGCCGCCCTTTTTCTTTTCGGCGTCATCAGCCGGAAAAATGAAGAAAATCTGCGGCCAAGCTACGGGAGCGGGCTTTCAAATCGGCCGACTCATATTACCGGGGTAACACTCCGTTAACGCAAAGAGGGCTTTCCTTAACGCGCTCATAACCAATGCGATTCGGCGGGGATTTCGTATTGGGGCTAACGAGCAGGGTCGGAAGGTCGGAACAAGAACATGTCTCTCTCGCTGGTGAAGCCGCAACATACGGAATTGAAGCCCCGGATCGTCGTCTTCGGCGTCGGCGGCGCGGGCGGAAACGCCGTCAACAACATGATCGACGCCGGCCTTGAAGGGGTCGAGTTCGTCGTCGCCAACACCGACGCCCAGCACCTCAGCTTCGCCAAGACCGACCGTCGCATCCAGCTGGGCGAGACCATCACCCAGGGCCTCGGCGCCGGCGCCCACCCCGAAGTCGGCATGAACGCCGCCGAGGAGAGCGCGGACGAGATCCACGCGCATCTGGACGGCGCGCACATGGTCTTCATCACCTGCGGCATGGGCGGCGGCACCGGCACCGGCGCGGCCCCTGTCATCGCCAAGTGCGCCCGCGACCGCGGCATCCTGACCGTCGGCGTCGTGACCAAGCCCTTCACCTTCGAAGGCCGCCACCGCATGCGTCTGGCCGACTCCGGCGTCGCCGAGCTGCAACGCTATGTCGACACCCTGATCGTCATTCCGAACCAGAACCTGTTCCGCGTCGCCAACGAGCGCACGACCTTCGCCGACGCCTTCGGCATGGCTGACCAGGTGCTGCACTCGGGCGTGCGTTCGATCACCGATCTGATGATCCTGCCCGGCCTGATCAACCTCGACTTCGCCGACGTCCGCGCCGTCATGTCCGAAATGGGCAAGGCGATGATGGGCACGGGCGAGGCCACGGGCGACGACCGCGCCCTGCTGGCGGCTCAGAACGCCATCGCCAACCCGCTGCTGGACGAGACCAGCCTCAAGGGCGCCAAGGCCGTTCTGGTCAACATCACCGGCGGTCTGGACATGACGCTGCTGGAAGTGGACGAGGCCGCCAACGCCATCGCCGCCGAAGTGGACGGCGACGCCAACATCATCTTCGGCGCCGCCTTCGATCCGGCCCTGGACGGCAAGATCCGCGTCTCGGTCGTGGCCACCGGCATGGACGAGGCCGTCATCCAGAAGATCGAGCCGCAGGGTTCGGCCTTCGCCGACCGTCGCCCCACGACGATGGCTCCGCGTCAGCCTGAAGTCCGCATCGAGCCGGTTCGCGAACCGGTCCGCGCGCCCGAGCCGGCTCCGGTCTATGAGGCTCCGGCCGCTCGCGCCGCGCCCGAGCCGCGCCCCGAAGTGCGGGCTGAGCCCGTCATCCACGACGCGCCCCGCAACCTGGAGCCGATCATCGACCCCTGGGTCGAGGAATACGAATCCGGCGCCGTGCGCGCTGAACCGGCCGCCGCCTCGCAGGGCGACCTCTACTTCGACCGTGGCCAGCAACAGCAGCCGCAAGCCCGTCCGGCCCCGCGCCGCGAAGAGGCGCCGGTCGCTGAAGAGGAATACTACGACGACCGCGACCACCGTCGCAGCGGCTGGAGCCTGTTCGGCAAGAAGCGCCAGCAGCCACAACAACAGCAGCAGCCGTCCTATGCGCCGCAGCCGTCGTCGCCCAACCGCACGACCCAGCAGCTGCGCCAGACCCAGGCGACCCAGCCGGCTCAGGACTATCAGGCCGGCCACGCTGAAGACGACGATCTGGAAATCCCGTCCTTTCTTCGCCGCCTCGCGAACTGATCGGATCAGACGCTGATGGAAACGCCCCGGAGCCTGGCTCCGGGGCGTTTTCCCTTGTTTCAGTCATGAGGCTGTGTCGCATCTGACCGAAACAATCCGAAACCCATCTTTCATTTCGCGCTTGAGCCATCGTGATTAAACGACAGGCGAGGCGAACTCCGCACGACTGCGCGGAGCCGCGCAACACAGAGAGTTTCAGCTTGTCGGTCCGTAACGACCATCACGAACAGACCATCGTCGCCCCGGCCATCACGGCAGGCGTGGGCGTTCATACCGGCCAGCGCGTCAAGCTGGTCGTGCGCCCGGCCGCGCCCGGCGCGGGCATTGTCTTCGTGCGCACGGATATCACCGACCGCGACAACCGCATCCCCGTCTCGGGCGAGGCCGTCGTCGACGCCCGCCTGAACACCATGATCGAGAACGCGGCGGGCGTGCGCCTGTCGACCATCGAGCACCTGATGGCCGCCCTGTGCGCGCTGGGCGTCTCCAACGCCGTGATCGAGGTCGACGGCCCCGAAGTGCCGATCCTGGACGGCTCGGCGCTGCAGTTCGTGCAACTGCTGGACCGCGCCGGTTTCCGTCGTCAGGAAGCCCCGGTCCGCTATATCGAAATCCTGAAGCCGATCCGGGTGGAGGAGGGCGACAAGTCCGCCGTCCTGCTGCCCTGCGACCGCTATGAAATGCGCTTCGAGATCGACTTCCCGACGCCGGTCATCGGCAATCAGGTGGTGGACTTCGTCGTGGACGAGGCGACCTTCCGCGCCGACATCATGGCCGCCCGCACCTTCGGCTTCGCCCATGAGGTCGAGGCCCTGCGTCAGGCCGGTCTGGCCCGCGGCGGGTCGCTGGAAAACGCTGTGGTCATCGACGGCGACGAGATATTGAACCCCGGCGGCCTGCGCATGGAACGCGAGTTCGTGCGCCACAAGGCCCTGGACGCCATCGGCGACCTCTACGTCCTCGGCGCGCCGCTGCTGGGCCGCTATGAAGGCGTCAAGGCGGGCCACGCCCTGAACAACAAGCTGGTCCGCGCCCTTCTGGCCCAGCCGAACGCCTGGCGCGAAACGACCCGCGTCCCCGACATGGCGATGGCGGGCTAACTCCCGTCCTTCTTTCCTTGAGGGGGAGGTCTCAGCCTCCCATTTGTCCGCTCATCCCGGCCTTCGCCGGGAGCGGATATATGCGCCCCTCAAGGGGAGAAGGCTCAGGTCAGGGCGATGGTGCTGATCAGCCGCCCGAAATCCGGCTCTCCCGCCAGAAACGCCCGGCGGTTCGAGTAGAACCGCGCAGCGTCCGCGCGCGTGTCGTCGCCCGTCCAGGCGGCGTCGCCGACCCCGGACTGTTCCAGCCGCCACAGCACAAAGCCGGGCAGGTTGAACAGGCGTTTGTTCTCAGTCGCGCCGGGGGCGAAGAAGCGTTCGCTGCCGGGATCGTGGTGGGCGAAGCGTTCCTGATAGTCGATGCCGACCTCATAGGAGGCTTGCGCGATGCAGGGGCCGACCACGGCCACCATGCGCTCGGGGCGAGCGCCAAGCGCCTCCATCGCCGCGACGGTCGAGTGGATGATCCCCCCAAGGGCTCCCTTCCAGCCCGCATGGGCCGTGCCGACCACGCCGGCCTCGGCGTCGGCGAACAGGACGGGGGCGCAGTCGGCGGTCAGGACCGAAGCGATCGGGCCGCGCACGGCCGCGACCACGGCGTCGCCCTCGGGGCGCTCGCCCTTCCAGCCGGCCTCGGCCACGCGGGCCACGGCGGAGTGGATCTGATAGCAGCCGCACAGGTCATCCAGCCCGCCGCCCATCCATTCGGCGACGCGGCGGCGGTTCTCGGCCACAGCCGCCGGATCATCCTGTGAGCCCACACCCGCGTTCAGTCCGGCGTAGATGCCTTCGGACACGCCGCCCTCACGGGTGAAGAAGCCGTGGCGAACCCCGGCCTTGTCGAGCAGCGGGTGGGTGATGGGGCTCAGGCTCATGCGGCCTCCAGCGACGAACGGGCGACGGCGACGGCGGCTTCGACCGCCTTGCGCGCCTGGGGGCTGTTCTTCCAGCAGGTCGAGCCGACGCTGGCGGCGGCGCCGGCGCAGACGACGGCGGGATCGGCCTGGGCCAAGCTTTCAAAGCCGCCCAGACCCTGTTCCTCCAGCCGCTCGACCACCTTGGGCCCGACGCCCTTTACGGACAGAAGAATGGCTCTTTCGCGCTCGGAAAAACGCATCGTCCGCAGTCCTCAGAAACCCGGCAGGGCCAGCGAACGGGGCGAGAAGATCGCCGCCGCCTTGAACAGTTCGCCCATCTGGTCCGGCGCGGTCAGACGGTCCAACTGGCGCTGGATGACCGGGGCGGCGTCGGGGCGGGCCTGCATCAACTTCCGGGCGCGGGCGTCGATCCCCAGGGCCTTGAGGAAGGCGCCCTGGCTCACGCAGCCGGTGACGTCGGCGCCGCTGCGCACCGCGGCCTCCAGCACCAGCGGGAAGTCGGCCCACTGCGTCAGGTCGGCCTCGCCCGGCGTCGCCAGCGGATCGACCTTCCGGTGTCGTCGCAGACCCTGCAGGGTGTCGCCCGGTCCCGCCTGGCTGCGGCCATAGTCGATCAGCAGAGCTGCGCCGGACGCGGCCTTCACAAGGGTCGCCAAGTCGCGGGCGAAGGCGGCCTGCTGCTCGGAAATCTCGACCACCTGGCCCGGCTCGACGTCATATTCAGGCTGGTCGAAGCCGCCGGAAATGGCCACTAGGCCGAAGGTCAGGTCATTGTCGTCCGTCACGCCGACGCGGCGCTCGGCCCAGCCCCCCGCGGTCTTCATGAACTGGCGTGCGGGCATGCAGTCCAGCACCTCGTTGCCGATCAGGATGACGGGGGCGTCGGTCTCGATCTGGTGCAGGGCGCTGAGCCAGCGGGGGTGGACGTCGGCGTCGGCCAGTCGCCGCGCCTGTTCCGCCCGCAGCGGCGCGCTGGGCTCGATCAGGATCAGGTCGACGGCCTCGAGGAAGCCGGGGACCAGCCGCGCGGCTCTCAGGGCGTCCGAGATCAGCGTCCCGTCGCCCGGCCCGACCTCGACCAGCCGCACCCGCTCGGGCGCGCCCAGACGGCTCCATACCTCGATGGCCCACAGGCCGATCAGTTCGCCGAACATCTGGCTGACCAGAGGCGCGGTGATGAAGTCGCCGCCTTCACCCAGCGCGGGCCGTGTCGAATAATAGCCGCCCTTGGAATCGTGCAGGCAGCGGGTGACATAGTCCGCCACCGTCATGGGCCCGGTCAGCACGATCTCGCGGACCAGACGATCCTTGAGGGTCTCGGTCATGGCGCCTTACGCCTCCGCCACGACCGGCTTCTTCAGCGCCCGCCAGATCAGCCAGGCGCCGACCAGCATCATAGGGATCGACAGGATCATGCCCATGGTCAGGCCCAGCGGCAGGTTGTCCAGCCCGGCGTCCGGCTGACGCACGTTCTCCAGCGCGGCGCGGCAGACGCCATAGCCCAGCAGGAACAGGCCGGTGACGAAGCCCGGACGCTTCAGCATCTTCCACTTCCAGATAGCCAGCGATAGGATGATCAGCAGCAACAGCCCCTCAAGCCCGGCTTCATACAGTTGGCTGGGGTGGCGCGGTTCATTGCCGGCGGGGCAGAAGCCGTACATCTGCTCGATGCGGGCGTTGCAGAAGCGGATGGCCCAGGGAACCGTCGTCTCGCGGCCCCACAGCTCGCCGTTGATGAAGTTGGCGATGCGGCCGAAGAAGAGGCCCAGGGGCGCGACCGGGGCGATCAGGTCGCCCAGGCTCAACGGATTGATCTTCTGGCGGCTGGCGTAAAGCGTGACGGCGATGACCACGCCCAGGAATCCGCCGTGGAAGCTCATGCCGCCGGTCCAGAGTTGCAGCAGTTCCAGCCGCTCGCCCCAACTGTCGCCAGTGAAGACCTGAGCGAACATGGCCGGCTTGTAGAAGAGGGCGTAGCCGAAGCGGCCGCCCAGGATGACGCCCAGCGTGATCCACAGCACCAGGTCGTCCAGCTGGGGTCCCGTCACCGGCGGCTTGCCGGGCGACCACAGCCGTTCCGCCTTGGCCAGACGCGAGGCGTACCACCAGCCCAGCACGATCCCGGCGACATAGGCCAGGGCGTACCAGCGGATGGGCAGGGGGCCGAGATGGATCAGGACAGGATCGAATTCGGGGAAGGGCACAGGGCCTCCGTCAGCACCGTTTGGGACCCCAAATCATCTAGCAAGCGAGACTGCATTCGTCGCGCGCTTTTCCAGCGAAGCAGTTTATAGCCGGTTCGGACGGAAAGGTTTCGTTCACCCAATTTACGACGCCATTAACCATATACTGGCGTGGCAGAGACACGAGATTTGATCATGCAGACGCGCAATCCCCTTCTGGACGAGTTCGCCAAGCTGACCACGGGCGCCATGGGTCTGGCCCAGGCCGCGGGCGACGAGGCCAAGGCCGCCTGGCGCGCCCAGACCGATCGTTTCGTCGCCGAGATGGACCTGGTCCGTCGCGACGAGTTCGACGTGCTGAAGGACGAGATCGCCGCCCTGCGCGCCGAGATCGCTGAGCTTAAGGCTCAGAAATCGCCCGCGAAAAAGGCATCGACCGGAACGTCCACAGCCGCGAAGCCCGACGCCGACGCCGCCGGTTGAGCCGAATCTCCGAACACGTTTACCGTTCGTTTGCAGGTCGTGAGTCGCGACCCCTCGAGTTAAGATTGTGAACCCCTGATGGATGCAGCCCGGCCCGAAGAGGTCGACGTTCCCTACGACCCTCTGGATGTCGTGGAGCACGTCCTCAACGCGGAGAACCTGCCGTTCGACCGCACGGACGACGGCGACCTGGCCTTCGCCCTGGCGGGCGACTGGAAGGACTATGAGCTGTGGTTCGCATGGCGGCCTGAGGGCGACTGCCTTCAGCTGTGCTGTGCGCTCGACCTTCGGGTCATGAAGACGCGCCGCGCCGCCGCCTATGAACTGGTGTCGATGATCAACCAGCGCACCTGGCTGGGCCATTTCGAGATCTGGCCCGACGAGGGGGAGATCGTCTTCCGTCACTCCCTGGCTCTGCCGCACAGCGAGCGCCCGACCCTGGCCCAGGCCGCGTCCATGATCGACGCCGCCATTGAGGCCGCCGACCGCTACTATCCGGCCTTCGACTTCATGGTGCGCGGCTCCAAGAAGGCGCAGGAAGCCATCGACGCCTGCCTGTTCGAAACCGTGGGCACCGCCTGACATGGGACGCCCGGTTGTCCTGCAAGGCGTGGGGCGGCTAGGCTCGGCCATCCTGGAGGGGTGGCTGAAGACCGGCGCGGTCGATCCCGCCGACCTCATCATCCTGACCCCGTCCGAAAAGCCCGCCGCCGAGGCGGCGCGGGTTCTGGGCGCGCGGATCAATCCGCCGCTGGAAACATTGGCGAACGCCCGCGCCTTCGTCATCGGTGTCAAACCGGCCAAGTGGTTCGAGGCCTCGCGCCCCATCCTGCCGCATCTGGCGACTGACGCCGTCATCGTCTCGGTCATGGCCGGGGTGAGGGGCGAGACCATTTCCGACGGCTTCGACGACCGCTCCGTCGTGCGCATCATGCCGACGACCGGCGTGGCCCAGGCCCAGGGCGTGGCGACCATCTGGGCCGCAGACGACGCGGCCCGTGCGGTGGGCGAGGCCCTGTTCGCCCCCATCGCAGAGACCGTTCATCTGGACGAAGAAGCGGCCATGCACGCCGCGACCGCCGTGTCCGGTTGCGGCCCTGCCTACTATTTCGCCTTCACCCGCGCCCTGGCCCAGGCCGGGGTCGAGGAAGGCCTGTCGCCAGAGGCCGCAGTGCGCCTGGCCCGCGCCACCCTGCGCTCCGCTGCGGCGGGCGTGGAGGGAGGCGAGGCCCTGGACGGCCTGATCGACCGCGTGGCCTCGCCCGGCGGCGTGACCCAGGCCGGTCTTGTGGCTCTGAACGCAAACGGCGCCCTCGACCGGGCGGTCGAGAGCGCCGTTCAGGCGGCTGTGGCCAAGTCGACCGAGCTCAGCGGCTGAGTCTGCCGCCCCTCGGGGTCAGCGTTTGACGAAGCGGCCTTCGGCCAGGTTGCGCGCCAGGCGATTATAGGCGGTGCTGGCGTCCTGCCAGGTGGTGAAGCCCTGAACCTCGGCCAGGGTGTTGGAATAATAGTCGAACTTGACCGGCTGAACCTCGCCGTTCGCCATCGTGACCGAGCCTTCGATGGCGGCGCCGCCGATCGAGATGCTGCGGATAGGGTCCAGGCCCGGCGTGTCGCCGACCTGCTGCATGGTGGGGCGGTTGGGCTTCAGGTCGGTGATGATCAGTTCGACCCGGGCACCGTCCAGGGCGTGACGCGCCGTCAGGGTGCGTTCGACCGTGCGGGTCAGGTCTTCGACCTGTTGGCGGACATCGCGCTGGCCGAGTTCTTCGGCGGTCTTGGCGAAGTCAGGACTGACGGTGACGACGACGGCGGAGGGTTGGGCGGCTGCGGCGCTGGCGAGAGCCAAGGCGGCGGTGAGCGGTGCGAGGAATGCGACAGTGCGCATCATACGGACTCCTGATCCAGGCCCCCCTGGAACAGGTTCAAAATGGCGATGATTTTACGGTGACGCTAGGGGGCGCGGCAAATTATCCCGGCAGGCGGATCAAGGCTTTCAGCCCGCCCATCTCGCTGCGGTCCAGGGTGATGTCGCCGCCGTGGCCGCGCGCCACGTCGCGGGCGATGGCCAGGCCCAGGCCCACGCCCTTGCGATTCTGATTGCGCGAGGCGTCCAGGCGGGAAAAGGGGCGGAAGGCCTCTTCGTGCATGTCCTCGGGAATGCCCGGCCCGTCGTCCTCAACGGCGATTTCCAGGCCGCCGGAGGGCAGGGGGCGGGCCGACAGGCGCACGTGCTCGCCGTGCGAGGCGGCGTTGCCCGCCAGGTTGTTCAGCGCACGGCGGAAGGCCAGGGGGCGGATCTGGGCGTCCAGCTCCTCGGGCGTCTCGACCGTGACCTCGGCCCCGGCGCGGCGGGCGTCCTCTGCGGCGCGGCGCAGCATTTCAGGCACGGAGACGGCCTGGATCGCCTCGCCCGCCTCGCCGCGCGCGAAGGCCAGGTATTCGTCGATCATGTGCTCCATCTCGTCGAGATCACCCCTCATCGCCTCGGCGCGTTTGAACGGCGGGGCCAGGGCCAGTTCGAGCCGCAGGCGGGTCAGGGGCGTGCGCAGGTCATGGCTGACCGAGGCCAGCAGGGCGGTGCGCTGTTCGATATGGCGCTGGATGCGGGCGCGCATGTCGAGGAAGGCGCTGGCGGCGGCCCGCACCTCGCGCGCGCCGTGCGGCTTGAAACGGGGCACGCTCTCGCCCCGGCCGAAAGCCTCAGCGGCGTCGGCCAGACGTTCGATGGCGCGGACCTGATTGCGGATGAACAGCACCGCCACGCCGAGCAGAAGGACGGTGGCGATCGTTAGCCAGAGGACGAAGATGTGGGCCTGGGTCGCCACGGCCCGCTCGCGCGGGGCGATGATCCGCAACACGCCGTCCGGTTCCTGCACGCGGATGTCGACGTAGGCAGGATAGCGAGTGGTGTCGAACCAGAAGGGCTGGTCCAGCCGCGAGGCCAGCGCCTTCTCCATGGTCCGATCCACCACCCCGATCGGCCCGCGACGTCGCTCGGCGGGCAACTTGGCGCCCTCCTGGAAGGCGACGGACAACTGCATGGACCGTTCAGCCCGGTCGGCGATGACGTTCAGGTTCTGCGGCGTCGGGTCGTCGCGAAAGCTCTCGGCGGCCCACGCCACGTCGCCGGCCAGCCCTTCGGACAGGCGCGCGGTTACGGCCTGCCAATGGGCGTCGAAGAAGGCCCAGGTCACTGCCCCCTGCATGATCAGCACCGGCAGGACGATGATCAGCAGCGAGCGCCCCCACAGCGAGGTCGGCAGGCGGCGCTTGATCATCCGCGCCCAGAGGGGAAGGGGCAGCAGCCTCATCGTCGGATCAGTCGGGCGCCAGCATATAGCCGACGCCGCGCACGGTCTGGAGGTAGCGTGGGTTCTTGGGGTCGGCCTCAAGCTTGCGGCGCAGGCGCGTCACCTGAACGTCCACGGCGCGGCCGGTGATGTCGGCGGTGTCGGGCGACAGGTTCATCCGCTCGACCGGCGAATGAGCATGGACGGCCAGGGTCTTCAGCAGTTGCGCCTCGGCCTCGGTCAGGCGTTGCAGCGTCCCGTCGCGGGTCAGTTCCAGCCTTTCCATGTCGAACACCGCAGATCCCATGCGGATCTCGCGCGGGGTCAGCGGCTTGCCGCCGGTGCGACGCAGGATGGCCTCGATCCGCAGCGCCAGTTCCCGGGGGTCGAAAGGCTTGGACATATAGTCGTCGGCGCCGCGCGACAGGCCCTCGATCCGGTCGTCGGGATCGCCCTTGGCCGTCAGCAGCAGGACCGGGGTCTTGGACAGCGAGGCCTGGCTGCGGATCCAGGTCGTCAGGTCGAAGCCGCTCTCGCCCGGCATCATGACGTCCAGCACGATCAGGTCGAACTCGATCAGTTCCACCAGCCGCCGCGCCGCGCCCGCGTGAGCGGCGCCGGTGACGCGATAGCCCTCGCGCGCCAGGAACTCTTTCAGCAGTTCGCGGATTCTGTCGTCGTCATCGACGATCAGCAGATGGCGGCCTGTGCCGGGCGCGGCGACGGGGCCGGAACGGCTGGAAGAACGGGTATCGGTCATGCTTTGGGCGATCCTGCCGAACGCGAGGCGTTGACGGCGGCGGTAGAGAAGAGTGTAACCCGATCATATCCGCGGGAGACGTTATTCAATGGCCTTCGTTCCTTTCGACGATCGTGACGGCTGGATCTGGTTTGACGGCGCATTCGTGCCCTGGAGGGAAGCGAAAACGCACGTTCTGACCCATGGCCTTCACTACGGCTCGTCGGTGTTCGAGGGTGAGCGTATGTACGGCGGCGAAATCTTCAAGTTGACGGCGCACAGCCAAAGGCTGAAACGCTCGGCCGAGCTGCTGGACTTCGACATTCCCTACAGCGTGGCCGAGATCGACGCCGCCTGCAAGGAAACCTGCGAAAAGAACGGCATGACGGACTGCTACATCCGTCCGGTGGCCTATCTGGGCGCCGAGCAACTCAGCGTCTCGTCGCTCAACAGCAAGGTCCATCTGGCCATCGCGGCCTGGGAATGGCCCAGCTATTTCGACCCCGAGGTCAAGAAGAAGGGCATTCGTCTGGAGTGGGCCAAGTGGCGCCGCCCCGACCCGGCCACCGCCCCCTCGACGGCCAAGGCCGGCGGCCTCTACATGATCTGCACCATGTCCAAGACGGCGGCCGAGAAGCGCGGCTTCGCCGACGCCATGATGCTGGAC
>NZ_DASWXW010000159.1:0-14881 GCF_036405315.1 Brevundimonas sp.
TCGTTGGCGGCGACCGCCTCGGCGTAGAGGGCCCAGCCCTCGTTGTAGGCCGAGAAGCCGCCCGCGCGGCGCCACTGCGGCAGTTCGCCCGACTCGCGCTGCAGGGCGACCTGCAGGTGGTGGCCCGGCGAGGCCTCGTGATAGGTCAGGGTCGGCAGGGCGAACTTCGGCCAGTTCCCGCTGTCGCGCAGGTTGATGTAGTAGGCGCCCGGCCGCGAGCCATCCAGCGGCGGCCCCTGATAGTATCCGCCCGGCGCGCCCGACTGGATCGACACCGGCACGCGGCGAATCTCGACGTGGGTTTTCGGCAGACGGCCGAAGACGGACGGCAGTTTCGGCTCCAGTTCGGCCACTAGCTGGTTCAGCCAGACCAGCAGCTCCTCCTTGCCCGCGTCAGTGTTGGGGAAGAGTTGCGCCGGGTCCTTGTTCAGGGCCTGGATGCGCTCGCCGACCGTGCCCTGGGTATAGCCCTGAGCCTTCAGGATGGCGTCGATCTCGGCGCTGATCTCGGCGACCTGCTCCTTGCCCATCCTGTGGATTTCGGCGGCGCTCAGGGTGGTGGTCGTATTGGACTTCAGGCCAGCGGCGTAGAAGGCCTCGCCGTCGGGCAGGCGCCAGACCCCGGCGTCGTGGGTCGCCTGCGGGCGGACGGCCTCCAGGGCCGCGATCTGACGGGCCAGGGCCGGCTTGACCTTTTCATCGACGATGGCGGCGGCGCGGGTGTCATAGCCGGACAGGTTCAGGGCCGAGGTCTTTCGCACCAGCGACTTGACCATGGCCAGGTCGGCGGCGGGCGTGTCGCGCAGGGTGCGGACCTGGGGCAGCATGCGGTCGATGATGAAGTCCGGCGGGATGACGCCTAGGCCGGCGTCCTCGCGCACCTTGTCGGTCTCGCCGTCCAGCACCCCGGCGAAGGCCTCCAGCCGCGACAGGAAGGAGTCGGCGCCCGCCGCGTCCTCAATGCGGTGCTGGTTGTCCATGAAGTCGGGCGTCTCGAAATAGGCGCCCGACAGCTGGGTGACGATATAGGGCGAGGGTCGGCCCGGCCCCGCGCCATAGGCGAAGCGCGAGGTCTCGGCCGAGGTTTCGCGTCCGAAGGCGGCGATGGCGTAGTTCAGGGCGCCGGCCTCGCTGAGCCCCGTCTGGTCGAAGGCGCGCAGCGTGGCCCAGCGGCTGATCGCCTTGTCCCGGTCCTGCCGGATGGCCGCAGGGCTGACCGCCGTCAGCTTGGACGACAGGCTAGAGCGGGCGCCGCGGTCGAGGCCGAGGTTGGTGGCGTATTCGGGGTTGTCATCGACGTCGGCCTCGAACCAGCCGTCCAGCAGGGCGTTCAGCCGCGCATCAGAGTCGCTGGTTGCGGCGTGGGCCAGCGAGGGCGCGACGGCGGCCGTGGCGGCGGCGGTCAGCAACAGGCGGCGGCGGTCGATCATGGTCAGGCTCCCGACAAGGCGGGCGCGACGCCGCGCGCCCCCTTTCTACGCATACTGTCGTCGGGCCGGCGCGCCCGCGGTTCAGTCGATCAGGCCGGCGTCCAGGCGTTCATGGTCCGCTCCAGCACCGTCAGCGGAACCCCGCCCAGGTTCAGGCCGGTGTCATGGAAGCCCTTGATGTCGAAGCGCGATCCCAGGCGACGCTTGGCGTCTTCGCGCAGCTTGACCCAGGTGGTGTGGCCGACCTTGTAGCTGGAGGCCTGGCCCGGCCAGACGCAGTAGCGTTCGACCTCGGTGGCGATGCTCGATTCCTGATCGCCCAGGGTGTCGACCATGTAGCGTATGCCCTGCTCGCGGCTCCAACGCTTGTGGTGCAGACCGGAATCGACGACCAGGCGCGCGGCCCGGAACATCAGCGACTGCAGATAGCCGATCCGGCCGAAGGGATCGTTCTCATAGGCCCCGATCTCGTCGGCCAGCTGTTCCGAATACAGGCCCCAGCCCTCGGAATAGGCCGAGAAGCCCATGACCTTCATCAGCAGCGGGGTGTCCGGCTGCTCCTGCTGCAGGGCGATCTGGAAGTGATGGCCCGGCACCGCCTCGTGATAGGTCAGGGTCGGCAGGGTCCACTTGGGCCATTCCGCCGTGTCGCGCAGGTTGATGTAATAGGCGCCCGGCCGCGAGCCATCCAGGGCCGGCGGCTGGTAATAGCCGCCCGGCGCCCCGGCCTCGATGGCCTTGGGCACGCGCTTGATGTCGCAGGGCGACTTGGGCAGGCGGCCGAAATAGTCCGGCATGCGCGCCTGCATGGCGACCATCTGGGCGTTCAACTCCTTGATCAGCTCGTCCTTGGCCTCGTCCGTGTTCGGATAGACGAAGCGCGGGTCCTTGCCGAGGGCGGCGATGCGGGCGCCGACGGAGCCTTGCGTCAGACCCTGCGCCTTCAGCAGGGCGTCGGCGCGGCTTGAAATGTCGGCCACCTGCTCCAGCCCCATCTGATGCACCTCGTCCGGCGTCATCGAGGAGGTGGTGTAGTATTTCAGGCCGAAGCGGTAATAGGCCTCGCCGTCCGGCAGACGCCAGACGCCGCCGTCGTGGGTCGCGCCGGGGCGCACGGCCTTCAGGGCGTCGGCCTGACGCTGGATGGCCGGATAGACCTCGTTGGTCAGGATGGCCTGGGCGCGCGCGGCCCAGTCGCCGGGCAGGTTCTTCTCGGCGGTGCGGCGGGCCAGCGACTGGGTCATGACCGACTCGGCCGCGGCCGTGCCGGTGATGGCGCCCATCTGGGTCAGGGTGCGGTCGATGACGAAGTCCGGCGGCACGGCCCCGGCGGCGAACTCGGCCTGCATCCGCGCCCGCTCCTCGTCCAGCCCCTTGGCGAAATCGGACAGGCGCGACAGATAGGCCTCGGCGTCGTCCGCCGCCTCGATGCGGTGCTGGCTGTCGAGGAAGTCAGGGATCTGCTGATAGGCGCCGCCCAGCTGGCTGACGGTGTAGGGCGAGGGCGAGAAGCCGCCGCCGTAGGGGAAGCTGTCCCCCATCATCAGGGTGTCGCCGAAGAACTCCAGCGAGTCGTAATAGGTCTGCTCGGTCGCGGTCAGTTGACGCTTGTCGATGGCCTTCACCGCGGCCATGCCGTCCTTGAACTTGACCTTGTCGGCGTCGATCTTGGCCTGGGACCGATCGCTCAGCTTGAAGCGGGCGGCGGCCATCGGCCCCCGGTCCATGCCCAGCATGGTCAGGGTCTCGGGATCGGACAGGATCATCTCCTGCGCGATCTTGTCCAGCAGGGCCAGGAACTGGGCCGAGGCGGGCCCGGACGCTTGAGCCGCGACGGACGCGGCGGCGGTCTGCGCGAAGGCGCGGGCGGCGCCCGAGGCCGCGAACGCGCCCCCCAGGGCGGCGGACATCAACAGGCGGCGACGGTCCATCATCGGGCTTCCTCCCAAAAGCGATGGGAGGGGACACTAGCGAAGCGGAGCCGCCCCGCAAGCGGTCACTGTCACGGCGCGGATGAAGTTTCGTCCATCCACAACCCGGAACCGAGGATCAGCCCGGCTGGACGTGGGCCTTGAGGCAGTCGCGGACGGCCTTCTTCAGATCGCCGGGCGCATTGGGCTCGTCCACGCCCTCGGCCGCCAGCACCGCCTTCATCGCCGCATCCAGACCCTTGGGCAGGGCCGCGATCACCTTCTTCTGACCCTTTTCATGCAGGCAGAAGCCGACCTCGCTGCACAGGGCGGCGAACATGGCGTCAAAATCGGGAGCGGCGTCGGTCATCTGGTCTCAGGCTTTCAGGCGGGTCGCATGGAAGGCCACGTGGTCGTCCACGAAGCTGGCCATGAAGAAGTAGGAGTGATCATAGCCCGGCTGCATCCGCAGGGTCAGCCCCTGCCCCGCCTTTTCCGCCGCCGCCTTGAGAAGTTCCGGCTTCAACTGGTCGGTCAGGAAGGGATCGGCGTCGCCCTGATCCACCAGGATGTCGTCGAACACGCCCTCGGCCGCGCCGCCTTCGATCAGCAGGGCCGCGTCGTGTCTGGCCCATTCGGCGCGGTCCGCGCCCAGATAGGCGCTAAACGCCTTCTCGCCCCAGGGACAACGGGTCGGCGACGCGATCGGCGCGAAGGCCGAGACCGACTTGAACAGATCGGGGTGACGCAGGGCCAGGGTCAGCGCCCCGTGGCCGCCCATGGAATGGCCGAAGATGGAGCGGGTCTTGGTCGTCGGGAACGCGGCGTCGATCAGGGCGATCAGTTCGTCCGTGACGTAGGATTCCATACGGAAATGCGGGGCCCACGGTTCTTGCGTCGCATCGACGTAGAAACCCGCGCCTTGGCCCAGATCATAGGCGGCGTCGTCCGCAACGCCCTCACCGCGCGGCGAGGTGTCGGGCGCGACGATGATGACGCCGTGTTCGGCGGCGGCCTTGTAGGCCCCGGCCTTGGTGGTGAAATTGTCCTCGGTGCAGGTCAGGCCCGACAGCCAGATCAGGACCGGGAACGGGCCTTCGCCAGCGGGCGTGAACACCGACAGGGTCATGGGCGTGCCCGTCGCGGCGCTGTCGTGCTTCAGATAGCGCAGGATGCCGCCGTGAACGACGTGGCTCTTGACCGTTTCCATCAACTCAAACTCCAGTCAGTCCGGCCAGACGCGGGCCATGAAGGCGTCGTCCAGTCGGCCGCCGTCCTTCGAGAAATGCGCATACCAGTCGCGCGGAATGGGCGGGCTGGCCCCGGCGGGCGGCGCGCCGCCGCCCCAGACGTCGAAGCCGACCCCGACCAGGATCGGGCCCTGGCGCACGGCGGGCGCGGGCACGGCCTCGACCGCCTTGACCACCGCGGCGACCGTCTCGGGCTTGGGCGCCGGTTCGCCGGTGACGACCCAGGCCTTGGCCCGCCCGCCGGGCTTGACCATCAGCAGCAGCATCCCCGAGGCGCCCGGCTGGACCGGGGCGGTCCGGATCGCCCCCTCGGCCGCAACCGTCGCGGCGTTGACATAGGGCGACAGGGCCGAGACCTCGACCCGCGCCTTCATGACCGGATCGGGCAGGTAAAGCACCACGTCCTTGCCGACCCAGGCCTCGGCGGGGGCCTCGGCCACAGGCGCCACGTCGGCGCCCCGGTCGCAGGCCGCCAATCCCAGCGAGAGGCTGAACGCCGCCAGCCCCGCCGTCATTGCCGCTTTCGCCCTCATCTCGTCTCCGCCTTCAAGCCTACGTCCTGCTTTATCCGTTGCGGACCCAGGCAGATAGGCCCGCCGTCAGCCTTCGGGCGTCACCACGCGGGTCGGCTGACCGTTCTCGTCCTTGAAGGTGATGCGCGCGCCGCCGTCGGCCGCCACGCTCAGCACCAGGCGCGCCCGGCCCGCGCCGTCGCGCAGCACCAGTTCCGAGGCGCCCGATCCCTGACGCCCCAGGAAGGCGCGGGGCTGCCCGTCCATATTGGCCGCCAGCATCGCCGCCTGCTGCTGCTCCGGCGTCATGCCGGACAGCCGGGTCAGGACGTCGTAGTCGATCGACTCCTCGGGCCGGTCGTTGACGAAGACGCCCGAGACCCGACGCGCGCCCTGTTGAAAGCCCATGATCTGGACGGTCTGATCCTGCTCGTAGCCGTCGAAGGTCAGGCTGCCGCCCGACGACTTGACGCCGTCGGCGTTCTTGCCGCCGAACACCAGGCCGCCGACCTCGGTGCCTTCCTCGTTCATGAACAGCATCCCCGCCGTGTCCCGCCCCGGGTGCGGCACCTCGCGCCCGCGATAGGGGATTTCGGGGAAGGCCGTCTGGTTCGAAATCACCATCCGCAGAGTGCCGTCCGGCTCGCGCACATTGATGCGCTGGACGTCGATCTCGGTGAAGCGGGCCGGGCCGACGCCCAACACCGCCCCCGAGACCATGACCCCCACGAAGACGGACGTCAGCACGCCCGAATAGGCGATCAGGGCCTTTTGCGCGTCGAACTTCATGATGATCCTCCCCATTGATCGCGGGTTGGTAGCGGATCACGTCGATGTCGCCCCGTGGTCAGTTGTCGCAAGCTCGGCTTTTACGACGGCCGGTGAACGGCGCAGATCTTGTTGCCCGACGGGTCGCGCAGATAGGCCAGATGCATCGTCCCGAACGGCGTCTCGCGCGGACCCGCCGGGTCCTCGATGGTCGTGCCGCCCGCCGCCACGCCGGCCTCGGCGAAGGCGACGACCGCCTCGGGGCTGGCCGCCGCGAAACCGATGGTGCCGCCGTTGGCGTGACAGGCCGCCTGACCGTCGCGCGGCGTTACCACGCCCAGCATGCCGCGCGGCGTCCTGTACCAGACGCCAGGCCGGGGCTGATCGCTGAAGGCGCCCGGCTGATGGCCCAGGGCCCCCAGCACCGCGTCATAGAATTTCTGCGACGCCTCGACGTCGTTGGCGCCGAGCGTGACGTGCGTGAACATGGTCTTCCTCCCGATGATGCGCCCGGCCGGTTCGCCGGACGCCGCAAGCTAGGCCTAGTCAGTTTCGTTTGGCAACGTTCTTTTAGAAGACGATCACCGAACGGATGCTCTCGCCCGCGTGCATCAGGTCGAAGGCCTCGTTGATGCGTTCCAGCGGCAGGGTGTGGGTGATCATGGGGTCGATCTCGATCTTGCCGTCCATGTACCAGTCCACGATCTTGGGCGTGTCGGTGCGGCCGCGCGCGCCGCCGAAGGCCGAGCCCTTCCAGACGCGGCCCGTGACCAGTTGGAACGGACGGGTCGAGATCTCCTTGCCCGCCTCGGCCACGCCGATGACGATGCTCTCGCCCCAGCCGCGATGGCAGGCTTCCAGCGCCTGACGCATGACCACGGTGTTGCCGGTGCAGTCGAAGGTGTAGTCGGCGCCGCCGTCGGTCAGTTCGACCAGGCTCGCCACCACGTCCGGCGTGTCCTTCGGGTTGACGAAGTGGGTCATGCCGAAGCGGCGGCCCCACTCCTCCTTGTCGTTGTTAATGTCGACGCCGACGATCATGTCGGCGCCGACCAGCTTCAGCCCCTGGATGACGTTCAGGCCGATGCCGCCCAGGCCGAAGACCACGGCCTTGGCGCCCAGCTCGACCTTGGCCGTGTTGACCACGGCGCCCACGCCCGTCGTCACGCCGCAACCGATGTAGCAGGCCTTGTCGAAGGGGGCGTCCTTGCGGATTTTCGCCACCGCGATCTCGGGCAGGACGGTGTAGTTCGAGAAGGTCGAGCAGCCCATGTAGTGGGCGATGGCCTGACCCTTGTAGCTGAAGCGGCTGGTGCCGTCGGGCATCAGGCCCTTGCCCTGGGTCGAGCGGATCGAGGTGCACAGGTTGGTCTTGCGGCTCAGGCACGACTTACACTGGCGGCATTCCGGCGTGTAGAGCGGGATGACGTGGTCGCCGACGGCCAGCGAGGTCACGCCCGGCCCGACCTCGACCACCACGCCCGCGCCCTCGTGGCCCAGGATCGACGGGAAAATGCCCTCGGAGTCCAAACCGTCCAGCGTATAGGCGTCGGTGTGGCACACCCCCGTCGCCTTGATCTCGATCAGCACTTCCCCTGCCTTCGGCCCCTCCAGATCGACCTCGACGATCTCGAGCGGGCGTTTGGCTTCGAACGCGACGGCGGCGCGGGTTTTCATGATGGTTGGTCCTTCGGACATCCGTGACGCTCGCGACGCGGTCGCTCGCTGTTTCAGGGACAGGAGGTGACTGAACTGGCGTCTATTCTACGCTCGTCGCGGCGGGGCGGATATGGCGACAACCGCAAAACATTATTGTCGTGATGCAACAATCATGATCGAACGTCCCCCATGAGCCGCTGGGACGGGATCGACGAATTCACCGCTGTCGCCGAACAGGCCAGCTTCTCGGCCGCCGCCCGGCGCCTGGGCCTGTCGACCTCGGCCGTCAGCCGCGAGATCGCCCGGCTGGAAGACCGGCTGCAGACCCGCCTCTTGCACCGCACCACCCGTCGGGTCGAGCTGACCGACGCGGGCCGCGACTTCCTGGCCCGCTGCCGCCGCCTGATCGACGAACGCGACGAGGTCCTGGCCGCCGTCCAGCCCGACGATCACGCCCCGCGCGGCCTGCTGCGCATGACCTGCTCGGTCTCCTACGGCGAGCGTTTCATTGCGCCTGCCGTCAACGCCTTCGCGCGGCAGAACCCGGAGCTGAGGATCGAACTGGACCTCGACAATCGCCTCAGGGACCTGGTCGGCGACGGCTATGATCTGGCGGTGCGGTTCGGCCATCTGACCGACTCGCGGCTGATGGCGCGGCGGCTGGCCTCGCGGCGGCTGATCCTGTGCGCCAGCCCCGACTATCTGGCGCGGCGCGGCGCCCCGCGCGACCTGTCCGAGATCGCCAGCCACGACAGCCTGATCGGCTCGGCCGAGCACTGGCGTTTCACCGAGGCGGGGCGCGAGGTCGCCCTTCGCCCCATCGGCCGCTGGCGCTGCAACTCCGGCGCGGCGGTGCTGGACGCGGCCTTGCAGGGCCTGGGCCTGTGCCAGCTGCCCGACTTCTACGTGGCCGAAGCCCTGACGTCGGGCGCCCTCGTCTCCCTGCTGGACGACCAACGCCCGCCCGACGAAGGCGTCTGGGCCGTCCATCCCCACCCCCGCCACGTCCCGCCCAAGGTCCGCGCCATGATCGACTGGCTGCACGACAGTCTGGCAAACGCGCAAAGGAGCCCCGCATGAACCTCGTCGTCCTGACCGGCGCCGGCGTCTCGGCCGAGAGCGGCGTGCCGACCTTCCGCGCCTCGGACGGGCTGTGGGAGGGGCATCGCATCGAGGCGGTGGCGACGCCCGAGGGCTTCGCGGCCAATCCGGCCCTGGTGCAGGACTTCTACAACCAGCGGCGGCGGCATCTGGCCAGGGTTGCGCCCAATGCGGCCCACCGGGCCCTGGCCGATCTGGCGGCGCGGTGGCGGGGCGACTTCCTGCTGGTGACGCAGAACGTCGACGACCTGCACGACCGGGCGCACCTCGAGACGCCGCCCGCCTACGGCTTCGAGCTGATCCACATGCACGGCGAACTGCTGAAGGCGCGCTGCACGGCCTCCGGCGTCGTTTGCGACTGGACCGGCGATCTGGAGCCCGAGCACGCCTCGCCGCATCACCCGCGCGGGACCTTGCGCCCGCACATCGTCTGGTTCGGGGAGATTCCGCTGGAGATGGAGCGGATCGAGGCGGCGCTGGAGCAATGCGACCTGTTCGTCTCCATCGGCACCTCGGGCGCGGTCTATCCGGCGGCGGGCTTCGTGCAGTCGGCGCGCCTGGCCGGGGCGCGGACAGTGGAGATCAATCTGGAGCCGACCCAGGGCGCGCGCCTGTTCGACGAAGGCGTCTATGGCCCCGCCACCGAGGCCGTGCCGGGGTTCTTCGCCAGCCTCTAGGCTCGCGGTCCGAACAGGATCACCCCCGCCCCGATCAGACAGACCGCCCCGCCGATCAGGTCCCAGCGGTCCGGCGTCGCCTTCTCGACCAACGCCATCCAGACCAGCGAGGCGACGATATAGACCCCGCCATAGGCCGCGAACGCCCGCCCCGCCGTCTCGGCCGGCACAAGCGTCAGCAGCCAGGCGAAGGCGATCAGGCTGACCACGCCCGGAACCAGCCAGACCGGCGACCGATCCAGCTTCAGCCAGACCCAAAAGGCGAAGCAGCCGCCGATCTCGGCCAGGGCGGCCAGCGGATAGATAAGGGCGGGTTTCACTCCCCCTTCGCTTCCGCCGCGCGCTTCTCGGCCAGCTTGGCGAGCACCCGGCCGCGACCCTTGGCGAGGGCGTGGATAGCGCCGCGCATGGTGGCGACTTCCTGTTCGGTGAAGGCGGCGCGGCCCAGCATGACGCGCAGGTTCTGGCTCATCGACGGCTTCTTCTCGGGCGGGTGGAAGAAGCCGCCGGCCTCCAGCTCGGCCTCGAAGTGTTCGTACATGCCGATCAGGAGTTCGTTCGACGCGGGCGGCTCGCCCTCGCGGAAGCGCGGCGGCGGGGCGTCGAGGATCAGGGTGCGCCACTCATAAGCGTTGATGGCCACGGCCTGGGCCAGGTTCAGCGAGTGGTGGCGCGGGTCGATGGGGATGGTGGTGATCCCGGCGCACAGGGCGATGTCGGTGGTCTCCAGCCCGGCCCGCTCGCCGCCGAACAGCAGGCCGGTTTTCAGCCCCGAGGCCGTGTCGTCATAGAGGACGCGGGCGCTTTCGCGCGGGGTGCGCACCGGCTGGCGCGTCTCGCGCGGGCGGGCGGTGGTGGCGAAGACGGTGTGCAGGTCGGCGATCGCCTCGGCCACGCTGTCGAAGACCCGGACGCCCTCCAGCACCCAGTCCGCGCCCGAGGCCATGGCCCAGGCGCGTTCCTGGGGCCAGCCGTCGCGCGGGCTGACCAGCCGCAGTTCGGACAGGCCGAAATTGGCCATGACGCGGGCGACCGCGCCGATGTTCTCGGCCATCTGGGACTTGTCGAGGATGACGACGGGGGGCGTGAGTTCAGTCATGGGGCGGTCCTTAGCCCTTCTCCCCTTGAGGGAGAAGGACCTGATCCCGCTCATCCCCGCGGAAGCGGGGACCCAGTGAGAGCCTCATGCTCGACTGCTGATACGCGGCCTGGCTCATGCTTTCTGGCCAAAGAACTGGGTCCCCGCTTCCGCGGGGATGAGCGGAAAAATCCTGTCAATCCTCACCGATCATCGAGGTCCACGGGTCGACCGTACCGGCTTCAACCTCGGCCACCTTGACGGCGGGCCAGCCGATGGAGGCGGTGGCGCTCTCGCGCCAGCTGAGGATGATCAGGTCGCGCAGTTCCGAGGCGCCCGCCGCCAGACGCTCGGTGACGAAGGCCGCGCCGCGCGGGTCGGCGTCGACAAAGCCGCCCGCCTTTTCCAGACGATAGAAGGGAATGACCGTGCCCAGGGTCGTCTTCAGATAGCCGGCCGTGCGGGCGCGCAGGTCCAGGCCCGACACCTGGGGCTGGCTCATGGCCGCCTCGACCGTGTCCAGACGGGCGACGCGCGAGGTGAACTCGCCCTCGAAGATTCCGTGGGTGCGGCGCGAGTTGGTGAAGCCCTCGGGGTTAGGGTAGTCGCCCCAGCCGTTGAAGTGGATCGAGGTGTGGTGCGGCTGCGAGCCGTCGCCGACGTAGTGGGCCAGCACGCCGATGTCGCGCAGGATCAGGGCCTCGCGGCGCTCGCGATCGGCGCGATACCAGGCCTTCTTGCCGGGATCGCTCTCGCGCGCCTCGGCGGCGGTCAGGACCCGCCAGTAAGCGAAGTCGCGACCCAGGTTCTGATAGGCGTCCATCAGGGCGTAGGGCAGATAGCCGACATCGTCGATCTTGATGCCCGCCTGCACCAGGGCGGTGTCGAAGTCCGACTTCAGCCGCGGCAGGGCGTCGATCGACGGGCCGTTCGCCTTCATCGCGAAGCCGTTGTCGTCCAAGTCGATGAAGTGGGCCGTATCGCGCTCGCGGTCGTGCGGCTGGCCGGCGCCCTTCCAGCGGTCGGGCTCGCGCGCCAGTTCGCCGACGTCGGCGATGGCGCCCGGCGTGCGCAGGAAGGCCGGCAGGTCGTCGCTCAGGGCCCGCATGGCCGCCACGCCGATCAGGCGGTGGCCGGTGTTGCCCCAGGCGTCGACGTTCACGGCGGGGGCCGAAACCAGCATCAGGGCGGCGGCGGAGATCATCAGGCGCTTCATGGGACACCGGCGAAAAAGGACAGGGAAACGACGGCTTAGCTCATTCGCGGCCCCGCCTCCAGTCAAGGCGGACTTCGTCTCTTGCGTCGTCGCCAAGCTGGTTTCTGCGGACCCGAGCGAGCATTTCTTGGAAATAAAGTGTTACGCGGGACGATCATGGTGTTAACCGATCAGGTTATCGGCACAGTATAGACGTTGGTAACGACGAATACTGATTTCGTTGCTGCCACATATGCTGTGACATTTGCACGATATGCTCATCAACCTGTGGACTAATCGAACGATGATCGTGCTTCAGACCGGCCGCTGATCTCAAGCGACACGTTTTCGCCACAATTAGCGGTCAAAAACCCGATGCCGGATCGTGTCGGGACCGGTGCTTCCTGAGTCTGTTCGATGCTGAACACAGCCGCTGCGCTTGCCATGTTCTGGGCTATGGCCTTCTCCGGTTCCGGAGAGCCTCAACCCTATGAAGCCGTCGTCGCCATCGACACGGCTGCAATGGAAACCGCCGCGGCGGCTGAAAGTTCCATCGACGCCTCCGCCCTTTCGGCCGAACAGGCCGAGCTGATGGCGGGCGATCCCGACTGGCGCGCCTCGGCCCGCCTCTATCACGCAGGCGGCGGCGGCGCGACGGGCAATGATTCGCTCGGCTGCCGTCCGATCGCGATGCGCACGGTCGCCGTCGACCCCCGCGTCATCCCGCGCCGCACCAAGCTCTTCATCCGTGAAACGGTCGGCATGCGCCTGGCCAACGGCGAGGTCCACGACGGCTACTGGTACGCCTCGGACACCGGCGGCGCGATCAAGGGCTCCAAGATCGACCTGTTCACCGGCAACGGCCGCGGCTCGATGCAGCAGGCCCAGCGCCTGAACATGAAGACCCTGACCATCGCCGACGCCGGCGATTTCGACGGCTGCCCCCCGGCCTGGGAAACGGCCTCGAACTAAGGGCGAAGACGTCCACCGACAAAAAAGGCGACCGGAGCGATCCGGTCGCCTTTTTGTTTGGCGGAAGTCTGCCGCCCCTATCACTCCTCTGCCGTCATCCTCGGGCTCGACCCGAGGATCGGGTGATCCGCCAGCGCGACGCTGGCAGCGATGAGCGCGCCCCCTACGCTCGATCCTCGGGTCAAGCCCGACGATGACGACTGAAAGGTGGGACGCAGGTGGGACGCGGCGAGCGCGGCGCTCAGAACTTCCGCTTGCCGCTGACCGTCTCGAAGAAGAGGCGGAAGTCGCCCCTCAGGCTCCACAGCGGATATTTGAAGGTCGCCGGCCGGTTCTTCTCGAAAAAGAAGTGCCCGACCCAGGCGAAACCGTAGCCGACCAGCGGCATGGCCAGCAGCCACCAGGGGTTCAGCGTGACGCAGAAGGCCCCGAAGGCGGCGATCACCAGCCCCGTGCCGACCACATGGATACGGCGGCAGGTCCGGTTGGAATGTTCGTGGATATAGTAGGGATAGAAGGCCTCGAACGAGGCGTATCGGCCTTCTGGCCCTTGGGCAGACTGCTCGGTGTTCATGACCCCAGCCTGCCCCCGGATCGCGCCGGGGGCAAGTCAGGGATCACATCGCTACGCCAGGAACGATATCAGTCGAAACGCTTGCCGCTCTTGGGACCCTTGGGTCCCTTGGCGAAGGGTTTGCCGGCCGGCTTGAAGCCCGGCTTGCCGCCGGCCTTGAAGTCCGACTTGGGCTTGAACGGCTTCTTGGCGCCGGGTCCCTTGGCGAAAGCCCCCTCGGGACGCTCGGCGCGATCGCCGTCAGCGCGCGGGGCGTAGGGCTTCTTGCTGAAAGCCGGGCGTTCGCCGCCGCCTTCACCCTCGCGGGGCTGCCACGGCTTCTTCTTGAACGGCGGACGACCGCCCTCGCCGTCCTCGTCGCGACGGAAGGGCTTCTTGGCGTAGGGGCGCTCGCCGCCTTCGTCGCGGTTGCGCGCGCCGCCCTTGAACATGCCCGAATGCGGGGCCTCCGACGGCGTGATGTTCGCCTCGTTGGTGTTCATGGCCGCCAGCTTCCTGAAGGCCTCGACGTGGGTGTTGGCGATCTCGAAACGGGTCTCTTCGGGGAAGGTCTTGATCGAACCGATCTGCTGCTTGGTGATGCCGCCGATGCGGCAGATCATCGGAATCAGCCACTTGGGATCGGCGTTGCGGTTGCGGCCGATGTCCATGCGGAACCACGAGACCTGGTCCGGCTGCAGACGCTCGAAGGGCGAGGCCCCGGCGGCGAAGGCGTCGCCGCTCTCGCCGCGCGGCTTGCGCTGCGGACCCTGGCCCGGATCGGTCAGGTCCTCGGGAGCCGGCAAGTCCTTGCGCAGCAGGACCAGCAGGGCGCGGGCCAGATCCTCGGGCGTGCGCTCGGCCACCAGCTTGGCGATCAGGCCGGCGTCGTCCTCGTTACCTTCCTCGGCGAAGACCGGGGCGGCCAGCAGGCGTTGCTCGTCCTTGGCCAGGATCTCGTCGGCGGTCGGGGCGCCGGCCCAGGTCGCCTCAACCCCGGCCGAACCCAGCAGCATCTCGGCCTTGCGGCGGCGGCTGCTCGGCACCAGCAGAATGGAGGTGCCCTTCCTGCCCGCGCGACCGGTGCGGCCCGAACGGTGCAGCATGGTCGCCTTGTTGATCGGCAGTTCGGCGTGAATCACCAGTCCCAGGTCGGGCAGGTCCAGACCGCGCGCGGCCACGTCGGTGGCGACGCAGACGCGGGCGCGGCCGTCGCGCAGGGCCTGAAGCGCGTCAGTGCGCTCGCGCTGGCCCATTTCGCCGGACAGGGCCACGGTCGCGAAGCCGCGCTCCAGCAGCGACGACTGCAGGTGACGCACGCTGTCGCGGGTCGAACAGAAGACCAGGGCGCCGGGGGCCTCATAGAAGCGCAGCACGTTGACGACGGCGTGCTCGATCTCGTTCGGGGCGATGCGCAGGGCGCGGTATTCGATGTCGCTGTGCGGCTGGCTGCGGTCGACGGTGTCGATACGCACGGCGTCGCGCTGATAACGCTTGGCCAGCATGGCGATGTCGCGGGCGATGGTGGCCGAAAACAGCAGGGTGCGGCGATCTTCGGGCGACTGCTCGAGGATGTATTCCAGGTCCTCGCGGAAGCCCATGTCGAGCATCTCGTCGGCCTCGTCCAGCACCAGGACCTTCAGCGCCGACAGGTCCAGGTTGCCGCGGTCGATGTGGTCCTTCAGGCGGCCGGGGGTGCCGACCACGATGTGGATGCCGAAGTTCAGGGCGCGGGCTTCCTTGCGGGCGTCCATGCCGCCGACGCAGGTGGTGATC
>NZ_DASWXW010000160.1:0-2374 GCF_036405315.1 Brevundimonas sp.
CGGCGCAGCCGGGGTCGCGGCAGGTGCAGCGCCCGCCGTCGCGGCGGCGGCGCGGGCGGCGAACTGCTGGGCCTGGAAACGCTTGGCCAGCTTCTCGGTCAGTTCGCGGGCGCCGGCGGGCGGCATCTGGGCCATGATGGCGGCCAGGGTCCGAGGCCGCATGGCGGCTGCGACGGGCAGGCGCACGCTGTCGTCCAGGGTGTTGAAGACGGCCGCCGCCTCCTTGGGCCGCATGGCGGAATAGACGGCGACCAGACGATCCGTCTCGGCCTTTTCCTTCTCGTCGACCTGGCCGACCAGGGCAGCGATCTCGCCCTTGAGGGCTTCCAGCGCCTGCAGCTTGGCGTCCAGCTTCTGCTCGGCGGCGACCATCAGCGGCAGGGTGGTGGCGAAGTCAGCGTCACGCGCGTCCAGGGCGTCGCGGCGCTTGGACAGGGACTGGATGATCCGCAGCTCTGCCGGCGAAATCCCCGCCTGCTGGGCCAGTTGTTCCGGCGTCAGGGCGCAGACGGCGGGCGCGGGCTTGGCGGCGGCGGCCCCGCCCTCGCCCGGCGTCTCGCCGGTCACGGCTTCCTGGGCCCAGGCGGTCGCACCCTGGAACAGCTCCGGCGCCACGCCCGCCGCGCGCACGGCCACGACCCCGCCGATGGCGATGGCGATCAGGGGCAGAAGGCGGGGCAGCTTGCTCATCGGTCAACTCGGGTCGTCGGCGCCCTCAAGCCGCCTGACGCCGCGCGTCAGGCATAGGGCAAGAAAAATGATCCCCTCAAGTCGCCTGACGCCGCGCGTCAGGCATAGGGGTCTAAAAAAGCATCATGCAGCGAAAAGATCTTCGTCCAGGCTACGACGGGCGCGGTTTAGGCTCTGTTGCGCAGCATGGTTAGCGGCCATGGCCTGACGCACCGGGGCGAAGCTCTCAGCGGCGACCGGAGCGGCGGCGGCAGGACGCGCCGCCGGGGCCTTCATCACGGCGCGAGCGCCCTCGATCCGCTCCATCAGCGAGGCCATGCGGCGGGCGCGCGACTCGTCGTCCAGCAGCGGCGAGACCTGCGACGTCGGCGTGTTCAGCTCCAGCACCGGCTCCTCGCGCGCCTCGACCTGAGACTGCGATGGGGCCGAGCGCGGCGGCAGGCCGGCCGGAGCGCGGGCGATCAGCACCTCCAGCTCCTGCTTCACGGCGCGGGCCTTGATGATGCGGTCGTGCAGGAGGTCGGTTTCGTGACCCGAGGCGCGCAGCGTCGCCAGCGCCTGCTCGGCGCGCCCGGCGGCCGAGTTCAGCTCGCTCACGGCGCCAGCGAAGGCCAGTTGCCCCTCGCGCAGGGCCTTCAGCTTCTTCTCCAGCTTGATGCCGTAGCCGATGGCCGCGACGAGCAGCAGCATGAGGATGGAGTCGAGGATGATGCCGGTCATATCAGCTGTTCCCTCTGGAGATGCGGGCGGCGGCGTCGGTGGTGATGGGGCCTTCAACGCGGACGGCGATGTGCTGGCCCCTGCGGCCCATCTTGCCGGTCGTCAACGGAATGGAGCCGGCGCGGATCGAGACCTCTGACTCCGGCGTGGCGTTCAGCATCAGGGTGTCGCCGACCTTGAGGTCCAGCACCTTGGACAGGGGGATCTGCTGCTCGTCCAGCACGCAGCGGACCTCGGTTTCCGTGGTCCAGAGCTCGGTGGCCAGGTGGCCTTCCCAGATGTTGTCGCGGCCGAACTTCTCGCCCATGAACTGCTGCAGCAGCATCTTGCGGATGGGCTCCAGCGTCGAATAGGGCAGCAGCAGCTCGACCCGGCCGCCGCGGTCTTCCATGTCGATGCGCAGCTTGACCAGGATGGCGGCGTTGGCCGGGCGCGCGATGGCGGCGAAGCGCGGATTGGTCTCCAGCCGGTCCAGGTTGAAGTGGACGGGGGTCAGAGGCTCGAAGGCCTGGCGCGCGTCGTTCAGGATGACCTCGACCATCCGCTGCACCAGCACGCGCTCGATCGTGGTGTAGGGCCGCCCCTCGATCCGCAGGGCCGCCGTGCCGCGACGCCCGCCCAGCAGAACATCGACGATCGAATAGATCAGATTGCTGTCGACCGTCAGCAGGCCGTAGTTGTCCAGCTCCTCGGCCCGGAACACCGCCAGGATGGCCGGCAGGGGGATGGAGTTCAGATAGTCGCCGAAACGGATCGAGCTGATCGTGTCGAGGCTGACCTCGACGTTGTCGGACGTGAAGTTGCGCAAGGACGTCGTCATCAGCCGCACCAGGCGGTCGAAGACGATCTCGAGCATCGGCAGACGCTCGTAGGACACCAGGGCCGAGTTGATGATGGCGCGGATGCCGCTCCGTTCGGAGTCGTCGCCGTCGCCCATGTCGAAGCCCAGCAGGCTGTCGATCTC
>NZ_DASWXW010000161.1:0-29360 GCF_036405315.1 Brevundimonas sp.
CCTGCTGCTGACCTTCTTCTATCGTCAGATGCCGGAGCTGATCGAACGCGGCCACGTCTATATCGCCCAGCCGCCGCTCTATAAGGTGTCGAAGGGCAAGCAGCACCGCTACGTCAAGGATCAGGCGGAGATGGACGCCTATCTGATCGAGGAGGGTTGCGCCGACGCCGAGCTGGACCTGTCGACCGGCGAGCGCCGCATGGGTCTGGACCTGCAAAGCCTGGTGCGCGAAGCCAAGGCCTTCAAAGCCCTGGTCGATCGTCTGGCCGCGCGCGCGCCCGCCTTCGCCATCGAACAGGGCGCTCTGGCCGGCCTGTTCACCGAGAGCGCCGGCGAGCTGGAGACGCGCGCCGCCAACGCCGCGACGCGCCTGAACCTCTACGCCGAGGAAGGCGACGGCCCCTGGTCGGGCGACCGCGCCGAGCAGGGCGGGGTGGTGTTCAGCCGCGTCCGCCGCGCCGTCAGCGAGACCATCGTCCTGGACGAACAACTCGGCCGCTCGCTGGACGCCCGTCGTCTGGCTGAACGCGCGGCCACCTTCGAGGGCCTGTTCGACCAACCCGCCGTCTATCGCCGCAAGGACAAGTCCATCACCATCCGAGGTCCTCTGGACCTGCTGAACGCCGTGCTGGACGCCGGCAAGAAGGGCATGGCCATCCAGCGTTACAAGGGTCTGGGCGAGATGAACCCCGAGCAGTTGTGGGAGACGACGCTGGACGTCAACGCCCGCACCCTGTTGCAGGTCAAGGTCGAGCACGGCGACGACGCCGACGACCTGTTCGCCAAGCTGATGGGGGACGTGGTGGAGCCCCGCCGCGAGTTCATCCAGGACAACGCCCTGGACGCCGCCGTCGACGTCTGATCGACGTCTGCGAGCCGATGGCGGGGCTGTCGGCTGGCACGAGGGAAATGCAGCGAAATTGTGTTTTTCTCGTGTCTCGCTTGCGGCGCCTTGACGCAGGGCTGGGTGCAGCGCACCACTAGCAGTGGTCGTTGAAGGCCCCGGGCTGGGGCGGGAGAAATTCATGAGAAGCTTGGTGTTCGCGGGTGCGGCTGCGCTCGCTCTTGTGTCCGCTTCGCCGGGGGCTCTGGCCCAGGATTCCAGCAAGACCGCCACCTATGGCGAGATCGTCCTGCGCGCGGGCTTCACTCCGGACCCGTATCGCGTCTCGGTGACGGCCGGGGGCGCCATCGACGCCTACAAGGACACGCCCCTGCCGGCGGCCTGCGTCGGCAATGTCGCCGAGGCCCCGGATTTTGAAGTCACCTACGAGGCGGGACGACTGCCGCTGGTGTTCCGCACCCTGTCGTCGGTGGACACGACCCTGATCATCAACGGGCCGGACGGAAGCTGGTCCTGCGACGACGACAGCTATGGCGACGGCGACGCCCAGGTGCGCTTCGACAAGCCGCGCAGCGGCACCTACGACGTGTGGATCGGCACCTTCGGCGGCGGCACGGCCAATGCGACCCTGCTGATCACCGAGACGCCCTGAACCGGCCGAGGCGAGGCGGCGGCGAGGGGCCTACTGGTCCTCGTCGAACTTGCGGGCGACCAGGTCGCTGAGGGCCTCGAGGGCTTCGGCCGCGTCGACGCCCTCGGCCTCGATCTCGACCCCGCAGCCGATCCCGGCGCCCAGCATCAGCAGGCCCATGATGGAGCGGGCGTCCACGGTGACGCCGTCGCGCGTGACGCGGATTTCGGCTTCGAAGCTGGAGGCCAGCTTGACGAACTTGGCCGAGGCGCGGGCGTGCAGGCCGCGCTGGTTGCAGATGTTGACCGTCGTCTGAACCGGCGCGTCGCTCATTTTTCCCCCGCCAGGACCCAGGACGCCACAGAGATGTACTTGCGCCCCGCGTCCTGCGCATGGGCGACGCAGGTCTCCAGGGTCTCGCGCCCGCGCACGCTGGCCAGCTTGATCAGCATGGGCAGGTTCAGCCCGGCGATGACCTCGGCGTGGGTCTGTTCCATCACCGAAATGGCCAGGTTGGACGGCGTGCCGCCGAACATGTCGGTCAGCAGGATGACGCCGTCGCCGTCGTTCACGGCGGCGGCGGCATCGACGATGTCGCGGCGGCGCCGCTCCATATCGTCTTCGGGGCCGATGCAGATCGCGGCCACGCCCCTTTGAGGGCCGACCACGTGCTCCATCGCCGCCAGAAATTCAGAGGCGAGGCCCCCGTGGGTGACGATCACCAGCCCGATCATGAAGGCTTCACCAAGACAATCCGCCCCGCGCTTCTGCTCTCAGCGAACACCCCCGGGGCGGCCAGACTGATCTGCAAGCCGGCTTTCATAGGCCAATCGCGCGCCGGTTCAAAGAGCGGCGAGCGCGGTTGCGACCACCTGACCCGCGGACGCCGGCCGCGGATCCAGCCGCAGTTGCGGAATCGTCACGCCGTCCCAGATCCAGGACGCCGCTTCGGGCATGCGCTCGACGGCCTCGTGCGTGCAGGCGACCGCCAGGACGATGCGGGCGAAGGACTGAACGGGGGCGGCGACGATGCCCAGGCCGCGCACTTCGATCTGACCGGCGATCGTGGCCGGGGCGACGGCGTAGAGGGCCCCGCCCGAGCTCCACAGATGGGTCCAGTCGTCGGCGATCAGCCGCCAGCCCTGGCCGATCAGCCGCAGGGCCAGATCGCTCTTGCCGACGCCCGACGGTCCCTGGATCAGGACGCCGCGCCAGCCGGCGGGCGTACGGCGGGCCACGGCAGTGGCGTGGAGCGGTTGCATGGGGTTGGTCATGGGCGGCGTCCGGCCAGGGGCAGAAGCACTTCGAAGCGGGCGCCGACCACGGCGCCGGCCTCATCGACGCGGTTCTCGGCGTGGACCCGGCCGCCGTGGGCGTCGATGATCTGACGCACGATGGACAGGCCGAGGCCCGAGTTGGCCCCGAAGACCGTGCCCTTGGGCCGCGAGGTGTAGAAGCGCTCGAACACCGTCTCGAGGTTCTCCGGCGGGATGCCGGGGCCGTCGTCCTCGACGCGGATGCGCAAGGGAAGGTCGGGACGGCTGTCGTCGCGCTCCAGCCGCACCCGGACCTCGCCGTCGGCCGGGCTGAACGAGCGGGCGTTGTCGATCAGGTTGCGGAACACCTGGCCCAGCGGAATGTCGCGGCCCATCACCCGCGCCGCCTCGGCGGTCGAGGCGAAGCGGACCGTCGCCTCGCCGGGCTTCTGGCCGCCCTCATAGACGGCGATGATGTCGCCGAGCAGTTCGTTGAGGTCGATCAGGCGCGGGCGGTCGCGCGACAGTTCGGCGTCCAGGCGCGAGGCGTTGGAGATGTCGGTGATCAGGCGGTCGAGGCGGCGCACGTCCTGCTGCAGCAGATTGGTCAGGCGTTGGCGCTGCTCGTCCGTCTTGACCAGGGGCAGGGTCTCCAGCGCCGAACGGATCGAGGTCAGCGGGTTCTTGATCTCGTGGCTGACGTCGGCGGCGAAGCGTTCGATGGCGTCCATGCGGGTCGACAGGGTCTCGGTCATCGACTCCAGGGCGCGGGCCAGGTCGCCGATCTCGTCCTTACGGTCCTCCAGGTCGGGCAGGGAGATGGCGCGGGCGCGCTGCAGACGCACCTGGTCCGCCGCCGCCGACAGGCGCATGACCGGACGGGCCACGAACAGGTGCAGCACCAGGGCCGACAGCAGGTTCACCGCCAGCGCGACCAGGGCGAAGGGGGTCAGGGCCCGGCGCTGGGCCGCCAGGGTCTCGTCCACGTCGCCGGCTTCCAGCGTCAGCACGCCCAGCACCTGCTGGACGTGACGCACGGGCAGGGAGACGGAGACGACCCGGTCGCCGTCCTCGTTTCGGCGCACGCCGGCCTGGGGCGCGCCTTGAAGGGCGCGCTCGACCTCGGCCGAAAGCTCGGCGTTGGCGCGTTTCACCCGGGCGGTCTCGCGGGGGGAGATCTCGTCGGGAGCAAGGGCGGTCCCGGCGGGATGCGCGGGGGGCAGGGGTTGACCGGGAATGGCGTCGGTCACGGCGTAGCTGTCCGAAACGATCAGACCGTCCTGATCGTAGAGACGCGCGCGCTGGCCCTCGGGAATGAAGTTGTCGCGCAGCCACAGACCCGCGGCGCCGGGGTCCAGCATCGGATAGGGCTCGCCCCGGGTGATGCCCAGTTCGCCCAGCACATTGGCCAGCAGCTTGGCCTGAACCGACAGGGATTCCTGACGCGCCTCGATCAGGCCGCGCTGCCATTCGTTCAGCGCCAGGGCGCCGCCGAACAGGATCAGCAGGCTGAGGAGGTTGAGCGCGAGAATGAAGCCGCCCAGGCGCGATCCGCCGAAGCGGAAACGGCGCCGCGCCGGGGCGTCCTCGATCTCAGCTTTCGCGGTAGCGGTAACCGACGCCATACAGGGTCTCGATCGCGTCGAACTCGGGATCGACCACCCGGAACTTCTTTCGCATCCGTTTGACGTGGCTGTCGATGGTGCGGTCGTCGACATAGACCTGATCGTCGTAGGCGGCGTCCATCAGGCTGTCGCGGCTCTTCACGAAGCCGGGGCGCTGGGCCAGGGCCTGAAGCAGCAGGAACTCGGTGACGGTCAGCTTGACCGGGCGACCTTCCCAGGTGCTCTCGTGGCGGGCCGGGTCCATCGACAGCTTGCCGCGCTTGATGGCCTTGCCGGCGGCCTCGGCGGCCGTCTCGACCTCGCCGCCGTCGGCACCGGTGCGGCGCAGCAGGGCCTTGACCCGTTCGATCAGCAGGCGCTGGCTGAAGGGCTTGTGGATGTAGTCGTCGGCGCCGAGGTTGAAGCCGAGGATTTCGTCGATCTCCTCGTCCTTGGAGGTCAGCATGATGACCGGAATCTGCGAGGTCTGACGCAGGCGGCGCAGCACCTCCATGCCGTCCATGCGCGGCATCTTCACGTCCAGGATCGCCAGATCCGGCGGCGTGGTCTCCAGGGCTTCCAGACCCGAGGCGCCGTCGTGATAGGCCGTCACCTTATGCCCGTGGCTTTCGAGGGCCAGGGACACGGAGGCGACAATGTTCTCGTCGTCGTCGACCAGAGTGATGTTGGCCAAGGGCTTCTCCTTAGTGCGGGCGGCGGTCGTGCGGTCAGTCGTCGCGGGTCGATGGCGAAACGCGCGACAAGCGTAACCGTTCTATTCTATCGAGGTGACATTACGGCCACAGCAGATGGTTCGCCAGAGCCTGTCTTTCAACCTTGGCGGCGAAAGGGCGAAACCTCGCCTTAAATCCTCGCGGCGCAGGGTGTCGGGGCAATACGCCTGAAAGACGCCATGGCCGGTCCGGTTCACTACGAAATCTACATCCGCAAGACGCCCCCGTCCTCGTGGGCGCTGGAGATGGCGACCGAGGACCGCAAGCAGGCGGTCGAGACGGCCGAGGACCTGCTGCGGGACGGCCGCGCCTGCGCCGTGCGCGTCACCAAGGAGACGCTGGACCCCGACACCATGGAGTTCGCCAGCGTGGTGGTCCTGAACCGCGGCGCGCCCGAGGTGAAGCGCAAGCGCGCCGTGGTCGAGGACCAGGCCGGGCCCAATTGCCGCGGGGTGCAGGACCTCTATGCGCCCCACGCCCGCGAACTGATCGGGCGGGTGCTGGAGGACTGGCTGAACCGTCAGGGCGTGACGGCCTTCGAACTGCTGCACCGGCCGGATCTGGCCGAGCGGCTGGAGGCCTCGGGCGTCGAACTGCAGCACGCGATCCAGAAGGTCGCCGTGCCCGAGAGCCAGAACAGCGGTCAGGCCGTCCATGATCTGGTGCGCCATTATCAGCGGCTCAGCGAACAGGCGATCGAGAGGCTGCTGCAGGCCGGGCGCCGCGATCAATTTCCCAGCCTGGCCGAACGGTCGGTCGCGGACGTGGCGCATCGGCTGAACGGGTCGTCCGACCGCGCCTTCATCATGGGCGGGGTGGTCGCCGGGGCGCTGACGGGCGTCAAGGGCGCGCGCGCGCGGCTGGATCGCTTGATGGACCTGTGCGACCGGGCGCCGATGGACGGCCCGCCGCGCGCCCTGGTGCTGGTGCCGGTGGAACAACTGCTGTGCGAGCTTCTGGGATCGCGCGCCGGCCTGGCCCAGATTCTCGGCCCGTCCCTGGATCAGGGCTCCAGCCTGGCGGCGGTGGTGCGCATGGTGGCCCCGCGCGAGATCGGCGCCCTGATCGCTCATGATCCCAAGCTGGCGGTCCTGGTGCCGCCGGTCGAGGGCGGCCCGGCGCGTCTGGGCGAGCGGCTGGCGGCGGGCGAGTTCCCCCTGCTGGCGGCCTCGCTGGCGCGGATGGTGGTGCGCGAGCTGATGAGCCAGCGCCGTCTGCGGCCCGGCGACCCCGAGGGCGAGATCGACATCCTGCGCGCCCTGGCCATGACCCTGACGGCCACGGCCGGGCGCCTGCTGACGCTGGAGGAGGTGCAGACCGCCTTCGTCGAGCGGTCCAAGAGCCTGGTCACGGCGGACTTCGTCGCCGCCTTTGTCAAATCCTGCCCCAACGTCCTGTGCGAGGTCGAGCGGCTGACGCGGCTGTGCGAGAACGTCACCGGCGGGGGCAACAAGCGTTCGGCGGCGCGCTGGCTGGACGCCTGCGTCACCTCGCTGAGATTCGAGACCGAGATGCGGGCTTCGGGCCTGACCCCCGGACAGAAGCTGATGGCGCTGGCGACCCTGCAGCGGGCGGTGCGCAACGCCGCCCTGTCCGAGCGGGATCGCGACGCCGTGGTGGCGGCCCTGGGCGTGGTCGGGGGCTCGGTCGAGGCGGACGCCAGGCTGACGGCCCAGATCGTCCGCGCCCCCGCCCCCGCGCCGCAGAAGCTGGCCGCCCTGCTGCGGCTGGCGGCGGGCGAAACCGGGCCGACCGGCCCCGTGGCGGACCGCGCCAAGGCCGAAGCGGTCAAGCTGTTCCGCGCGCCAGAGGTGCGCACAGCCCTGGGCGCGGCGCCCGAAGCGGTGCAGACCCTGCGCCCCCTGTTGAAGGCGGTGGGCTTGGCCGCCTGACCCCTCAGTCGAAGATGTCGAAGATGTCCATCCGCTTCTTCTTCTTGCGGTAGTGGTAGTCGTCGTCGCGGCGGCGATCGTCCGAATAGCGCGGCGGCTCGCGATAGCCCTGCGGCTGGCCGCCCCAAGGTTGCTGCATGGGCTGTTGCTGGACCGGCTGCTGATAGGTCGGCTGCGGCGGGGCTGCGGCGCGGCCTTCCTCGGTGGCGCCGGCCATCAGCTTTTCCAGTTCGCCGCGATCCAGCCAGACGCCGCGGCAGGTCGGGCACATGTCGAACTGGACGCCGTTGCGATCCAGCGTCTGCATGGCGGCGTTGTCATTGGGGCACATCAACAGGGGCATGGAATCCTCGTCCTCGAATGATGCGGTCCGACATCACGCCGCCGAAGCGCCGCCAGAGGGGCCCGTCCCGCTGAGAAAGAGTTAGGCGGCGCGTGCGGGCCCCACAACCTGCGCCGACGCCGCAGGGCGACCTGGCGACATCAGGTCAGCAGCTCTGGCCCGCCGCCCAGCCGGACGACCAGGCCCACTGGAAGTTGTAGCCGCCCAGCCAGCCGGTCACGTCCACCACCTCGCCGATGAAGAAGAGGCCGGGCACGGATCTCGCCTCCATCGTCTGCTGGTCCAGGGCGGCGACATCCACCCCGCCCAGGGTGACTTCGGCGGTGCGATAGCCCTCGGACCCGACCGGCTTGACGGTCCAGGCGCTGACGGCCTCGGCCATCGCCCGCAGCTTATTGTCCCCGACCTCGGCCAGCTTGCCCGACAGGCCCTCGCGGGCGCAGATCACCTCGGCCAGACGGCGCGGGATGATGTGCCCGAGCGCGGTGTGCACCGCCTGCTTGCCGTTCTCGGTCTTGGCCGCCAGCATCCGGGCGGCGACGTCCTCGCCGGGCGCCATGTTGACCGTGATGGCCTCGCCCTCGCGCCAGTAGGAGCTGATCTGCAGGATCGCCGGCCCGGACAGGCCGCGATGGGTGAACAGCATCGCCTCCTTGAACTGGGGCCTATCGCCCTTCTGGCTGCTTGAGGCCGGGTTCGGGGCCGCCTTGACCACGGCGTCCACGGCCACGCCCGCCAGCGGCTTGAGCTGCTCCAGCAGGCCCGGCTCGAAGGTCAGGGGCACCAGGGCGGGCCTCGTCTCGGTCACGCGCAGGCCGAACTGGCGCGCCACCTCATAGCCCCAGCCGGTCGCGCCCATCTTGGGGATGGACTTGCCGCCGGTGGCCACCACCAGAGAGGCCGTCGAGACGCGGGCGCCGTCGTCCAGCGTCACCTCGAAACGGTCGCCGCTGCGGCTGATGGCGGTCACGCCGAGGCCCAGCGAGAGGGTCACGCCCGCCGTCTTCATCTCGTCCGTCAGCATGCGGATGATCTGCTTGGCGCTGTCGTCGCAAAACAGCTGGCCGAGCGTCTTCTCGTGCCAGGCGATGCCGTGGCGCTCGACCATTTTCAGGAAGTCGTGCTGGGTGAACCGCTTCAGCGCCGACAGGGCGAAGCGCGGGTTTTCACTCAGGAAGTTCGCCCCGCTGGTTCCCAGATTGGTGAAGTTGCAGCGCCCGCCGCCCGAGATGCGGATCTTCTCGCCCGGCGCGCGGGCGTGGTCGATGACGCGCACGCGGCGGCCGCGCTTGCCCGCCTCGATGGCGCACATCATGCCGGCCGCGCCGGCGCCGACGATCAGGACGTCGAGATCTGAAGACTTCATCGCCCCGCCCTAGCAGGCGCGGACGCCTGAAGCGACCTTAGAGACCAAGCGCCGCTCGGTAGCCCGGATGCACCAGGTCGGCGTGTTCAGGGTGCTTCTTCAGATAGCCGGCGAAGAAGGGGCAGGTCGGCAGGATGACCAGGCCGCGCGCCTTCAGGTCGGCCAGCACGTGTCTGGCCATGCGGCTGGCTATGCCGCGTCCCTCCAGCGGGATCGGGACGATGGTCTCGGTGATCAACAGGCCGCCGGCGACCGGATTATAGATGACCACGGCGGTTTCGCCGTCCACGGTCAGCTCGTAGCGTTTGGCCTCGGCGTTGTCGTGGATGTCGGGGTCGAGGCTCATGCTTGGCTCCTGCAGCAAGGTCGGTCAGCCTAGCCCGGCCGCCCGAGAAAGGGGAGGGGACGTCGCCGCCCCCTCCGTCCCATCAGAAGCTGTAGTCCAGCTGGACCCAAGTCTGACGGCCGTAGATGTCGTACCAGCCGATCGAATAGTTCGGCCAGCCGCCGGTGCGGTCCTCGGGATAGCGGTCGGCGATGTTGTTCATGATCACCGAGACCGAGGCCTTGTCGTTGACGCGATAGCGGACGCTGGCGTTGAACACGGCGTAGGGATCGCGCTCCGAGGCATAGTCGTTGGTCGGAATGGTCCCGTAGCGGACGCCGTAGAGGGTGGTCGTCCACGGCCCGACGTCCCAGGTGACGCTGCCCGACATGCGGTCGCGCCAGTCCGACTGACGCGACAGGTCGCGCAGATAGTCGAAGGTCGGATCGCCGTCGAACTGCCGGTATTCGTGCTCCAGCACCCTGGTGTAGGTCAGGCTGCCGCTCAGTCGGCCGTAGCGGTCGAAGTCGTGGCGGGCGTTGACGGTGGCGTCGAAGCCGCGCGTCGTCTCGCTGGCCGCATTGATCGGATTGACGGTGATGCGCGTGACCTGGTTCGGGTTGATCGCCGCATTGGCCGGATTGCGCGCCACCCGCCCGACATAGTCGAGGCAGAGGGCTGAGGTCGGATCGACCGTCCCGCCGCTGGGCGTGCGGCCGATGCGGCAGTCGGCCTCGGTGCGCAGGATGATGTCCTCGCTCAGCGACGTCACCTGCTGGCTGATCTCCAGATCATAATAGTCGAACTGGATGTCGAAGGCCTTGCTGGGCGTCCAGACGAAGCCGGCGGTGAAGGACTTGCCCTTTTCCGGCTGCAGCTCGGCGTTGCCGCCGCGCGTGAAGTCCATGTTGTACTGGATGTCGCAGCTGGAATAGTCCTGCCCCTCCAGGCGGCACTGATAATAGTCCGTTACGCCGGGGTAGTAGCCGCGCGTCTCGGTGGCGAAGATGTAGTTCATGTCCGGGGCGCGGAAGCTGGTCGAATAGCTGGAGCGCAGCATCAGGCTGGGGATCGGACGGTATTGCAGACCCAGGCTATAGGTCGGGCTGTCCACCGAATCGCCGCGATATTCGTAGCGATCGTAGCGGCCGGCCACCGTGGCGGTCAGCTGCTCCAGGATCGGCACGCGCAGTTCCAGACCCGCCGCCTGACGCTTGCGCTCGCCGCCCGAGGGTTGCGACCCGCTGGTGTTCCAGGCGACCCCGGTGTTCAGGCGCGCGTCGGGCTGGTTCCTGTAGCCCTGCTCGCCGATCTCGACGACGGCGGCGGCTTGCAAGGCCCCTGCCGGAAGCTGCCACAGGTCGCCGTCCACCGAGAGGGTGAAGTCCTGCAGCCAGGAGGTGTTGTGGTCGGTGAAGCGGTCGGAAATCGCGTCGAACTCGCCCGGCGTCAGGGGCGTGTAGAGACGGTTGGCGGCGGGGGCGTAGACCGGCTGGGTGGTGCCGGAGACCTGACGCGTGCCCTGCTGGGCGCCCAGGAAGAAGGTGTCGATGCCGGTCAGCAGCCGCACCCGGCTTTGGTCGCTGACATACTCCGAGCGGTTGAAGGCCGCCTCGTAGCGCCAGTCGCCAATGTGGCCGCGCACGCCCAGGACCGCGTTCCAGTTTTCCTCGTCGTAGCGGTTGCCGACGCCGAAGGCGCCGCCCGTCTCCTCGGGCGTCAACACCCGATTCCAGGTCTCCAGCCGCCCGGCCGTCTCGCTCCAGAAGGTCTTGTTCCAGCTCAGCGAGCGCACGACGTTGTCGACCTGGGTCTTGCCGTAGAGGAACTCGCCGAACACCTCCGCAGCGTCGTTCAGGTGATAGGTCAGGCCCAGATAGGCGTTGCCCGACTCCTTCTGCGTCTGGATCGTCCGGGTGCTGTAATAGGCGTCGCTGCCGCAATAGGAGCCGCCGCTGGCCGCCACGACGCGTTCGATCGTGCCGCCCTGCAACGAGCCCAGGCCTTCGCACAGACCGGCGGGCGGGTCGTAATAGGCGCGGGTGATCGGGTTGCGGTTCGAGAACATGGCCGGCGGGACCGCGCCCGGCCCGGCGTAGCGGGTGTAGGACTCGCTGGTCTCGCGGTCGCCCCAGAAGATGGCGTCGCGCTGGCTGTATTCCAGACTGCCGACCACATCCAGACGGTCCCAGCTGCGGCCGCCCGACAGCTGGGCGCGCCAGTTCTCGCCGCCGCCCTGTTCGGTGCCGCCATAGCGCAGCGAGGCGTCGAAGCCGTCGGTCTTCTGCTTCAGCTTGATGTTGACCACTCCGGCGATGGCGTCCGAGCCATAGATGGCGCCCGCGCCTCCGGTCAGGACCTCGATCCGGTCGACCACGGCGTTGGGCAGGTTGGCCAGGTTCACCGCATTGACCGAGCCGTTGTAGGCCGACGGATATTCCGCCACCCGCCGCCCGTTCAGCAGGACCAGGGTGTGGTTGGGGCCGAGTCCGCGCAGGGAGATGACGTTGGCCGCCGGGGTGAAGGTGGCGCCGAAGTCCTCGCCCTGGACCGAGCCGGTGTTCTGGGTAGCCTGGCTCAGGGCGTCGAAGACGCTGCGGAAGCCGCGCGTGTCGATGGCCTCGCCGGTCAGGACCGAGACGGGGGCGACCCCCTCCAGATCGACGCGGCGGATGCGCGAGCCGGTGACGACGACCTCATCGACCGTCGCGGCCGCCTCGGGTTCGGGCGTCTCGACCTGCGCCGGGGCGGATTGGGCGAAGGCGGGGGCGGCCGCCGTCAGGGCGATGGCGGCGACCGACAGTCGCAGCAGACTCTTTTTCACAACTAAACCTTGTTCTTGGAGGGATGTTCCAAGTGGTCAAGGTTTAGGCAAAATTTTCACCTCGAACAGCCGCGATCGTCGCGCGTTTCTTTTAGAAGTTTGCAGCGATCAGAGAGAAACGCTCAACGAGGGATCAGTGCGCCTCGTCCCAGTTGGCGGCGGCCTTGGCCTCGACCACCAGGGGCACGCTCAGGGCCACGGCGGGGTCGGCGGCGCCTTCCATGATCTTGCGCACCACGACCAGGGCGCGCTCGGCCTCGGCCTCGGGGGCTTCGAAGATCAGTTCGTCGTGGACCTGCAGCAGCATGCGGGTCTTCAGGCCCGCCTCAAGCAGGGCGCCCGGCATGCGGATCATGGCGCGGCGGATGATGTCGGCGGCGGCGCCCTGGATCGGGGCGTTGATGGCGGCGCGTTCGCCGAACTGACGCTCGGCGCCCGACTTGGAATGGATCGCCGGAATGTGGATGCGACGCCCGAAGACGGTGGTGACGAAGCCGTGCGCTTTCACGAAGGCCTTGGTCTTGTCCATGTAGGCGCGGATGCCGGGGAAGCGTTCGAAATAGGTCTTGATGTAGGCTGCGGCCTCGCCCTGGTCGATGCCCAGCTGGGCGGCCAGACCAAAGGCCGAGATGCCATAGACGATGCCGAAATTGATGGCCTTGGCGCGGCGGCGGGTTTCCGACGGCATGCCTTCGACGGGGACGCCGAACATCTCGGACGCAGTCGCCGCGTGAATGTCGAGGCCGGCCTTGAAGGCGCGCTTCAGTTCGGGAATGTCGCCGATGTGGGCCAAGAGGCGCAGCTCGATCTGGCTGTAGTCGGCTGAGATCAGCACATGGCCCGGCGAGGCGATGAAGGCCTGACGGATCAGGCGGCCGGTCTCGGTGCGGATCGGGATGTTCTGCAGGTTGGGATCGGAGGAGGCCAGGCGCCCCGTCGTCGCCGCCGCCAGCTGATAGGAGGTGTGCACCCGGTGCGTGGCCGGATCGGCGGCCGCCACCAGGGCGTCGGTATAGGTGCCCTTCAGCTTGGACAGCTGGCGCCAGTCGAGGATGGCGCGCGGCAGGTCATGGCTCAGGGCCAGGTCTTCCAGCACGCTGGCCTCGGTGCCCCATTGGCCGCTGGCGGTCTTCTTGCCGCCGGGCAGGTTCATCTCGCCGAACAGGATCTCGCCTATCTGACGCGGGCTGCCGACGTTGAACGGGCGGCCCGCCAGCTTGTGCGCCTGCTCCTCCAGCTCGGCCATGCGCTGGCCGAAGGTCGAGGACAGCGAACGCAGACGGTCGGGATCGACCCGCACCCCGTTCAGCTCCATGTCGGCCAGAACGGCGGGCATGCCGCGCTCCAGGGTCTCATAGACGGTGGTCAGGCGCTCGGCGGCCAGACGCGGTTTCAGCAGCTTGTAGAGGCGCAGGGTCACGTCGGCGTCCTCGGCGGCGTAGCAGGTCGCCGGCTTCAGCTCGACGTGCTTGAAGCTCTTCTGGCTCTTGCCCGTGCCCGCCACGCTCTTGAACGGGATGGGCTCGTGGCCGAGGTGCAGGCGCGCCAGCTCGTCCATGCCGTGACCGTGCAGCCCGCCTTCCAGCACGTAGCTGATCAGCATGGTGTCCTCGATCGGGGACACGCGGACGCCGCGCCGGGCCATGACGGCGAGGTCGTATTTGATGTTCTGGCCGACCTTCAGCACCGCCGGGTCTTCCAGCAGGGTCTTGAGGCGTTCCAGAGCGGTGGGCTTGTGGATCTGCGTCAGCGGTTCGCGCGTCTCGCCGCCGCCGAGGTCGAGACCGAAGTCCAGGCCCCCGTCCCCCGTCGGCTCATGATCGTGAGTCAGGGGAATGTAGCAGGCCTCGTTCGGCCCGACAGCGAGCGAGACGCCGCACAGACCCGCGTGGGTGGCCGACAGGGCGTCGGTCTCGGTGTCGAAGCCGATGACCCCGGCGGCGCGGGCGCGGGCGATCCAGCGGTCCAGATCCTCCAGCGTCTGCACGCACTCGTATTTGTCGCGGTCGAAGGCGTGGACTTCGTCGGGCGTCGCTGTCTCGGTCTGGCCGTAACGCGGCGTGGCGACCGGGGCCGAGGGCTGGCGAGCGAAGGCCGAGCCCTCCTTGGCGGGCGCCTTGCCGTCGCCGACGCGGCGCAGCAGGGAGCGGAACTCCATCCGCTCCAGGAACTCGGACAGCACGGCCGGGTCGGGATCGCGGATCAGGAAGTCGTCGACCGGCTCGGGCGCCGGGGCGTCGCAGGTCAGTTTGACCAGTTCGCGCGACAGGCGGATCTGATCGGCGAAGTTGATCAGGGTCTCGCGCCGCTTGGGCTGCTTGATCTCGCCGGCGCGGGCCAGAAGCGTGTCGAGGTCGCCGTATTCGTGGATCAGCTGGGCCGCCGTCTTGGGCCCGATGCCGGGGGCGCCGGGGACGTTGTCGACGCTGTCGCCGATCAGGGCCTGAACCTCGACCACCTTGTCGGGCGTGACGCCGAACTTCTCGAAGACGGCGTCTTCTTCCAGGCGGCGGTCCTTCATCGGGTCGTACATGACGACGCCGTTCCCGATCAACTGCATCAGATCCTTGTCGGAGCTGACGATGACCGCCTCGCCGCCCAGGTCGCGGACCTTGCAGGCATAGGTGGCGATCAGGTCGTCGGCCTCATAGCCGGGCAGTTCGATCCCATGCACGCCGAAGGCGGCGGTCGCCTCGCGCACCAGGGGGAACTGCGGGACCAGGTCCTCGGGCGCCGGGGGGCGGTGGGCCTTGTACTGATCATAGAGATCGTTGCGGAAGGTCTTTTCCGAGTGGTCGAAGACGGCGACCAGATGGGTCGGGCCGTCCTCGCCCTTCATGTCGCGGATCAGCTTCCACAGCATGTTGCAGTAGCCCTGGACCGCGCCGACCGGCAGGCCGTCCGACTTGCGCGTCAGGGGCGGCAGGGCGTGATAGGCGCGGAAGATATAGGCCGAGGCGTCGATCAGCCACAGCCGGGGCGGCGGTCCGTCCTGGGTCAATTCACGCGCGGGGGGGCGGGCGGTGGTGTCGGCGTCGGATTCGATGGGCGCGTCGGTCATGGCGCGAACATAGGGGGCACGAGGCCCCCCGTCATCCGGCCTTGTGAGCGATTACGGCTGCCAGCCGCCCGGCGTTTCGGGGATGACGTCGTCGCCCTCGACGGCGATTTCGCCGCGGGTCTTGCGGACCTCGGCCCAGGCGGCGCGCAGCAGCTCGGTCACGCCCTCGCCGGACACGCCGGACACCAGATAGGGCGTCTTGCCTGACGCCGCCTTCAGTTCCGCGACCTTCTCCGCGCGCTCTTCGGGCGACAGGGCGTCGATCTTGTTCAACGCCAACAGTTCGGTCTTGTCGGCCAGGCCCTCGCCATAGGCGTCCAGCTCGCCGCGAATGATGCGATAGGCCTCGGCCACGTCTTCCTGGGTGCCGTCGATCAGGTGGATCAGGCTGGCCGACCGCTCGACGTGACCGAGGAAGCGGGTGCCCAGGCCCGCGCCCTCATGGGCGCCTTCGATCAGGCCGGGGATGTCGGCGATGACGAAGCGTTCCGAGGGGCTCAGGTCCACCATGCCGAGGTTGGGGGTCAGGGTGGTGAAGGGATAGTCCGCCACCTTGGGCTTGGCCGCCGAGACCGCCGCCAGGAAGGTCGACTTGCCGGCGTTGGGCAGGCCCGCCAGACCGATGTCGGCGATCAGCTTCAGCCGCAACCAGATCCAGCGCTCCTGAAACTCCTGACCGGGGTTGGCGAAGGTCGGGGCCTGATTGGTCGGGCCCTTGAAGCGGGTGTTGCCCCAGCCGCCGTTGCCGCCCGAGAGCAGCTTCACCTTCTGGCCCGCCTTGTCCATGTCGACCAGGACGGTTTCCTTGTCCTCGTCCAGCACCTGGGTGCCGACCGGGACGCGCAGGACCACGTCGTCGCCCTTGCCGCCGTGCATCTGGCGACCTTGGCCGTGGTGGCCGGTCTGGGCCTTGAAATGCTGCTGGTAGCGATAGTCGATCAGGGTGTTCAGCCCGTCGACCGCCTCGATCCAGACGTCGCCGCCCTTGCCGCCGTCGCCGCCGTCGGGACCGCCGTTGGGGATGAATTTCTCGCGTCGGAACGAGACGGCGCCGGCGCCGCCGGCGCCCGAACGAATATAGATCTTGGCCTGGTCGAGGAACTTCATGCGGGCCTTATGGCCGAAGAGAGCGGCGATTTACAGGCCGGCGACGACGCGGGGTGTTTTCAACCCCGCGCCCAGACGCCGAAGGGGTCGCTCCACGGCAGGTCCAGGGCCTCGGCCACGGCGGGATAGGTGATCTCGCCCTTCAGCACGTTCAGGCCGCGGGCCAGATGCGGGTCCTTGCGCAGGGCCTCCAGTCCCCTGTCCGCCAGGGCCAGGCCGAAGGGCAGGGTGGCGTTGTTCAGCGCCTCGGAGCTGGTGCGCGGCGCGGCCCCCGGCATGTTGGCGACGCAGTAGTGGACCACCCCGTCGATGACATAGGTCGGGTCCTCGTGGGTGGTCGGCCGGGAGGTCTCGAAACAGCCGCCCTGGTCGATGGCCACGTCGATCAGGACGCTGCCCGGCTTCATCGATTTCAGCTGGTCGCGGCGGACCAGGGTGGGGGCCTCGGCGCCGGGGACCAGCACCGCCCCGATGACCACGTCGGCCTTGACCAGTTCCTCCTCGATGGCCCCGATCGAGGAATAGCGGGTGATGACCCGTCCGCCGGTCAGTTCGTCGATCTCGCGCATGCGGGGGATCGACCTTTCCAGAACGACCACCTCGGCGCCCAGGCCCATGGCCATGCGCGCGGCGTTCAGTCCCACGACCCCGCCGCCCAGCACCAGAACCCGCGCGGGCGCCACGCCCGGCACGCCGCAGAACAGCAGGCCCATGCCGCCGTTGTGCTTCAACAGGGTTTCGGCGGCGGAAAAGACGGCGATGCGCCCGGCCACCTCGGACATGGGCGCCAGCAGCGGCAGGCCGCCGTTCCTGTCCGTCACCGTTTCATAGGCGATGGCGGCGCATTTCGAGGCCAGCAGGCCCCTGGTCTGTTCAGGATCGGGAGCCAGATGCAGATAGGTGAAGAGGATGTGGTCGGGCCGCAGTCGCGCCCATTCGACGGGTTGCGGCTCCTTGACCTTCACGATCATCTCGCTGTCGGCAAACACCGTCTCGGCGTCGGCGACGATGTTGGCCCCGGCCTTCTTGTAGTCGGCGTCGGTGAAGCCGGCGCCCAGTCCGGCGCCGGTCTCGATCCGCACCTCGTGGCCGTGGGCGACGTACTCGCGCACCGCCGTGGGGGTCAGGCCGACCCGGTGTTCGTTGGTCTTGATCTCGCGGGGCACGCCGACACGCATGGGTTTCGTCCCTGAGTTCGTCGCCCCTTCGAGCGAGGCGAACCGAAGGCTAAACCCGCGCTTGCGGAACGGCTAGCCGTAACGTCGAAATTCGAGCTTGCGCTGCGGCGAGGCGGCGCCCACCTCGAACGGCGACGCTTTAGGGGAATGACGCGTTGAATGACGACCACGGCCGTGCCGGCGCCTGGTTCGGCCTGGCGCTGGCGGCGATGCTGGCCGCGGCGCCGGGGCTGGCGGCGGGCGGGGCTCCGCTTCTGCCCCTGTTCCTCGCCGGGGTCGGTCTGGCCTGCTGCCTGCACGGCCCCAGCCGTCGCCTGGTCATGGACAAGGCTCTGGCGGTCTTCAGCGGGCCCGCGGCCCGCACCCTGGTCCTGCTGGCCGGGGCGATCCTGATGATTCAGGTGCTGCCGTTCGAACTGGCCCTGCTGATGGCCGGCGACGTCCTGGCCTATATGGAGGTGGTCGCCGCCGTCGGCCTGATCGCCGCCCATGCCCGCCTGCCGCTGATCCGGGCGCGCCTGCAAGGCCATGTCGCGGCGACGCTCGCGCCGATGCGACGGCGTCTGGCGGCGCGGTCGCCGCGGCCCGCCATGCGCCGACGCAGACCGGCGCGGTCTGCCGACGAAGACCGCGCCGCAAATGGGGACCTGGTTTGGGCCTGAGCCGTCCCTAGTGTTTGATGTCCTTGGCGGCGTCCTCGACGGCCTTGCCGGCGGCCTGGGTGTCCTTGCCCACGCCGGCGACGGTGTTGCAGGCGGCGGTGGTCAGCAGGGCGGCGGCGGCGGCGAGAATGAACAGTTTGCGCATAGGCGGCTCCTAGGTGAGGGCGACAGTTCCAGCCCCCGAAATCAACGCGGCGGGCGCGGGGCAGTTCCTGCCAAGCTGGCGGCGTCGGCGGGCATCACCGCCTCGGGGGTCGCAAAGGTGAGGCGGGCGATGGAGCCGCCGCCGGGCGCCTCGACCATTTCCGCATGGCCGCGAAGTTGCTTGGCGAAGGCGCTCATCAGCGTCCGGCCGACCCCCGCGGCGGCGGCCGCCTCGCCCATGCCGGGACCGTCGTCCTGAACCTCCAGCACGCTGGTGTCGCCGTTGACGCGGAAGCGCACCTGCAGATCGCCGCCGCGTCCGGCGAAGGCGTGCTTCTGGGCGTTGGAGACGGCCTCGACCAGCCACAGGGCCACCGGCGCCAGCTTGTCGGGGTCGATCACCAGGGCGTCGGCCTCGACCGAGCTCGTCACCAGCGGGCCGCGCATGGCCTCGCCGGACACCAGTTGTCCGACCAGTTCGGTCAGGAAGGCGCGCGAGTCCGCCTCGCGGATGTCCTCGCTCTGGTAGAGGGTGCGGTAGATCAGGGCCAAGGCCGTGATCCGCTGGCGGGTGTCGCCCAGAGCGGCCCGCGCGGCGGGGTCGGCGACCGCCCGCTGCTGCATCGACAGCAGGGACGAGATGATCTGCAGATTGTTCTTCACCCGGTGGTGGATCTCGCGCATCAGCGCGTCCTTCTCGTCCAGGGAGTCCAGAAGCGCCTTGTCGCGGCGGGTGATGGTGTCGCCCAGCGTCCCCAGGGTCCGGGCCAGGACGCGGATTTCGGCCGGGGCGTGCTCGGCCTGGATGGGGCGCACCGAGAACCGGCCTCGGGCGTAGATGGCGGCGACGCGCTCCAGATAGCTGAGCCAGCGGATCACGATCCGCTCGGACAGCAGCATGACGGCGGCGAAGGCCAGGGCCCAGGCCCCGAGCGGCAACAAGAAGGTGCCGATCGGATTCAGCCGCGCCCACGACAGGATGCCCGGCGCCGGGGCCGACAGCAGCACGAACAGGTCGCGTCCGGCCAGGGCCGTGCCGGCGTAGACGTGGGCGCGTCCTTCGGCGTCGCGGCTCTCAAACAGCGAGGAGCGCCCCAGCCGCGCCTCGGCGACCCAGTCGGCCACGGCGCCGCCGCCGCGGCCCGTCAGGTTGAAGACGGCGGGGTCGGTCGAGACGAGGATGCGGCCAGCGGCGTCGGTCAAGGCCGACTGGGCGCCCGGCGGCAAGGCGGGATCACGAATGTCGGGCCGCAGCGACGTCAGCGGGATCACGGCCGCGACGGCGCCCTGGAAGGCGCCCAGGGGGCGTTCGGAACGGACGGCGACGATGAGGGCGTTCGGATCGTCCGGCGCCCGCTCCATGACCACGTCCTCGCCCTGACGGAGGCGTTGATACCAGGCCTGGCCGCGGACTTCGTCCGCAACGGCGGGGGCGGCCGGGGTCGCGTCGCTGCGCGAAGCGCACACCGCCTCGCCGGTCGCGCTGTAGCGGCGAAGGGCCGAGATGGCGTCCAGCCGGGTGACAAGCGTGGTCAGGCGCGGCTCGCAGTAGAAGCCGACCGCCTCGGGCGCCAGGGCCTGCAACAGGACCACGGTGCTGTCGATCCGGGCCTTGGCGTCCGTGGCGCTGCGTTCGGCCGCCAGCTGCAGGTCGATGCGGCGCTCCTCGGCCTGACGTTGGAACTCGGCCTGGGTCTGGACGGCGCTGAGCACGAGGATGGGAAGCAGGGCCACGGCCATGGCCATGCCTAGCCGAAAGCGGATGCCCTGGACGCTCGGGCGGCCCAGCTTCAGTCCCCATGCGCGGCCGAACCGCACCATGCGTCAGTTCTGCCTGGCGCCGCTCAGCCTGTCGGCGTCGGCGAGGATGGAGCGCATGGCGTCACCGGCGGCCTTGCCGTCGCGACCGTAGCCGCCCCGCTCCAGCGTCGCCTGCAGCGCCTTGCGGGCGCGCGACACGCGGCTTTTAACCGTGCCGACGGCGCACTGGCAGATTTCAGCGGCCTCCTCGTAGGCGAAGCCGCCGGCGCCGACGAGGATCAGGGCTTCGCGCTGTTCCTCGGGCAGGGTCCTGAGCGCCTGACGCAGTTCGTCCAGGGCGACCGGCGCCTCCGGATCGTCGACCGCGACCAGGGTCCGTTCTGCGGCTTCCTGATCCAGCTGGGTCTGACGCCAGGAGCGGCGCTTCTCGGAATAGAACTGGTTGCGCAGGATCATGAAGGTCCAGGCCTTCATGTTGGTGCCCATCTGATAGCTGGCCCGAGCGTCCCAGGCCTTCATCATGGCTTCCTGGGCCAGGTCGTCCGCCGAGGTGGGGTCTCCGGTCAGAGTGCGCGCGAAGGCCCGCAGATGCGGGATCAGCGTCACCAGTTCCTTCTTGAAGGCCGCGTCGTCGGCCGACGGCGGTTTGGGCGGCGCGCTGGAGATGCTCACTGGCCCCCCTTGGTCGACGACCGTTCGTCGGCCCGCCGCAGGATGTCCAGGAATTCGTCCGGGACCGGCTCGTTGACCACCTGGTCGAACATATGGCGCAGCTTCACGCCGATGGCCTGCTGGCGCAGACGCACCTCTTCCAGTCCCTGGTCCTTCGACGCGGGCGCGTCGGGACGCGGGCTGGTGTCTTTGAAATCAATCATGGAGTTACGGCCGCCGCCCAAGCCTTGAGGTGTCGTTCATCGAAGCGGGAAACGCCGCCTCGGTCGAAGAGTTCCTAGCCCTGTGCATTTTTATGCTCAAGCTTTAGGGGCGGAGGGAACCGCTGCGGACTTGATACGTTGATTGGAGTCGCTGCGCCCTCCGGTCGAGGGCTCTAACCGTCGGGGAAATTTGTATGAGTCTTCTGGCCAGGCTTGCGCCGCATCTGCCCTACGTCCGCCGCTACGCGCGCGCTCTGACCGGGGACCAGAGCACCGGCGACAACTATGTCCGCGTCGCCCTGGAGGCGCTGGCCGCGGGCGAGCGTCAATTGCCGACCGACATGACGCCGCGCGTCGCCCTCTATCACGTCTTCCACGCCATCTGGTCGTCGACAGGCGCACAGCTCGAGGACGGCAGCGGCCTGGAAGGCGGCGACGACGCCGCGCGCCGGCTGATGCGGATCTCGCCGCGTTCGCGCCAGGCCTTCCTGCTGACCGCGCTGGAGGGGTTCACCCCGTCCGAGGCGGCGCAGATCCTCAGCGTCGATCCGCGCACGGTCGAGCGCCTGATCGCCGAGGCCCAGTCCGACATCGACGCCGAACTGGCTACCGATGTCCTGATCATCGAAGACGAGGCCATCATCTCGGCGGACATCGAAAGCCTGGTGAAGGAGTTGGGGCATCGGGTGACGGGCACCGCCACCACCCATGACGAAGCGGTCGACGCCGTGACGCGCCATCGTCCGGGTCTGGTCCTGGCCGACATCCAGCTGGCCGACGGTTCGTCGGGCATCGACGCGGTCAAGGACATCCTGAAACGCTTCGACGTGCCGGTCATCTTCATCACCGCCTTCCCTGAGCGGTTGCTGACGGGCGAACGGCCCGAGCCGACCTTCCTGATCACCAAGCCCTTCCAGCCGGAGACGGTGAAGGCGGCGATCAGCCAAGCCCTGTTCTTCCACCCCTCGCGCCAGAAACAGGCCGCCTGACGCACGGCCCGATCCGCCGTCCGACCCGAGGCCCCGGCGGCGTCCGCCGGGGCTTTCGGCTGTCAGGAGGGGGGCGGAGCGGGGGCCGCAGGCGGTGCGGCGGCGGGCGGCGATCCGCTGGGACGGTTGAAGGCGGCGGAATCGGCGCGCGTGCCGCCGGCGTCGGGATTGACGGTCTGGAAGCCGCCGTTGCTGAGCAGCCACATGCCGAGCAGCAGGATGGCCGCCGCCCCGCCGGACAGGATCAGCAACCACAGGATGCGCACCCCGCCCCGGCCCTGGCGGACATACTGGGCTTCGATCGGCGCATGGTGCTCGACGGCGTCGGCGGAGTGGGAGTGGGGATCCTGATGGGTCATCGCGCTCTCCGGGTCAGAAGTCTGCGTCTGAAACGCAAGCCGTGGCGCGGCCGTTCCGGTCGAGCCGGGCGAGGTTATCTCCCGCGGCGCGCGGAACCTGCGTTGCAGGTTGTCGTTATGTCAGGGCGGAGAAGGCGAAGCCCCCGACTTAAAACCGGCTCGCCGGTCTGCCGGCTCCGCGCCCATTCTCGATGATGCCAACTCAAGCGGGCCCAAAACGGTCCGCTTTTTTCTTGAGGGGCCTCGACAGGGGCGCGGCAAGCCGCACTATAGGGTTCTCAAAGAAAACGCATCGGAGACGCGCCATGGCCCTTCGCAATCGTCAGTGGGTTCTTCGCCAGCGGCCCAGAGGGCTGATCCAGGACGGGGACCTGGAACTGGTCGAGTCGCCCGTGCCGGATCTGAAGGACGGCGAGGCGCTGGTCCGCACGATCTATCTGTCGCTCGATCCGACCAACCGCACCTGGATGAACGACTCCGAAGGCTATCTGCCGCCGGTGGGGCTGGGCGAGGTCATGCGCGGCCTGACCCTGGGGGTGGTCGAGCAGTCGAAGTCCGAACGGTTCAAGCCAGGCGACATCGTCACGCCCCTGTCCGGCGGCTGGGCCGACTATGCGGTGGTCCCTGAGCAGGGGCTGCGCCCGGTGCACCGGGCGCCGGGACTGCCGCTGACGGCCAATCTTTCGGTGCTGGGGATGACCGGCCTGACCGCCTATTTCGGCGTCACCGACGTGCTCAAGGCCAAGGCGGGCGAGACGATGGTGATCTCGGCGGCGGCGGGCGCCGTGGGCTCCATCGCCGGCCAGGTCGCAAAGCAGCGCGGCGCGCGCGTCATCGGCATCGCCGGCGGTCCGGAGAAGTGCCGCTGGCTGACCGAGGACCTCGGCTTCGACGCCGCCGTCGACTACAAGAACGAGGACGTAGGCGAGGCCCTGGACCGGCTGGCGCCGAACGGCGTCGACCTCAATTTCGAAAACGTTGGCGGCGACATCATGATCGCCGTGTGGAACCGGCTGAACGTCCATGCCCGCATGGCCGTCTGCGGTCTGATCTCCAGCTACAACGCCACGCGGATGCCGCCGTCGCCGAACTTCAGCCGCATCATCACCCATCGTCTGAACGTCCAGGGCTTCCTGGTGCTGGACTACGCCCATCGCGCCCGGGAGATGGTCGCGGAGATGGGCCCCTGGCTGGCCGACGGGAAGATTCAGTGGAAGGTCCACGTCGACGACGGTCTGGAAGGAGCGGTGACGTCGCTGAACCGCTTGTTCACCGGCGACCATGACGGCAAGCTGCTGGTGCGGGTGTCGGAAGAACCCGCCGCCTGAGGAGCCTGACGGGATGACCGAACCGCTGCATGTCCATTTCGAGGACCTTGAGGTCGGCCAGGTCATCCCCCTGGGCGCCTGCGCCGTGGACGCCGAGGCCCTGGATGTCTTCGCCGAGCGGTTCGCGCCGGGGTGGGACGTCGCCTACGGCGCGCCGGACGCCCTGGTCTACGCCCTGTGGAGCCGGCTGTCGGTCGAGAAGGCGGGCGGCTGGGCGGGGGCCAAGACGCTGGCGGTCGACGGCCTGCGCTTCCTGCGCAATCCGCCGCCGGGCGAACTGCTGCGCGGCCGGCTGACCGTCATGGGCAAGGACCCGGTCGGCGACGAGAAGGGCATCGTGATCGCCCAGCAGGATCTGCTGGACGAGGCGGGGCGGCTGGTCTTCTCCTGCCTGACCCGCGGCCTGATCGCCCGGCGCTGAACAGAAGAACGCCCCGCCGGTTTCCCGACGGGGCGTTTCATTTCAGAGCTCCAAATGGCCTCAAGCAGCGCGAATGCGCGTTAGGCCGCCTGGAACTTCTTAGGCGTTGGCGGCGGCCGGGGTTTCGGCGGCGGCGCGCGTGAAGGCCATGGCGATCAGGCGGTCCCAGCCCAGCAGCGACACCAGGTGAGCATAGATCTGGCCCAGGGCGCCGTTGTCGCGCAGCTCGGCCAGCTTCTCGGCCGGCAGGGCCTTCAGCTTGTCTTCCGACACGGCGAAATACTCGGCCAGCTTCTGAACCTGGCCGGCCGAGCCGTCCGGGTTGCGCGGCGTGAAGGAGGCTTCGCGGGTTTCGAACAGATCCAGGTCGATCAGCAGCTTGACGAAGGACTCCGTGCGCAGGCGCTCCTGCTCGAAGTTGTTGCAGAACTCCATCGCGTTATTGACGTAGTCGCTGGGCTGACCGTTCTCGAACAGCGGAACCTCGCCGCCTTCACCGACGAAGCCGGCGGCGCGGTCGATGCACAGGATCATGCGGTTCTGGCCTTCGTCGTTGGCGAAGACGAAGGGATAGCGGCGCACGTAGGCCGGGATGTAGGCGTCAGGACGGAAGTCGCCGTTCTGGATGAACAGGTTGTCGTTCTGGCGCAGGCCCATGGCCACGACCGGCTGCTTCAGGTCGCCGACGAAGACGATCGGATAGGACAGGGCGGCGGGCGCGAACTCGGTCACGGTCAGCGGCACGATGTTGGTCTGGGCGACGAAGGCGTAGGGCTTGTCAGCCGGGGTCACGCCCAGCTTGCCGTGGGCTTCGAGCGAGATCGGCTCCGGCTGCGTGTAGAACAGGACGTTGCCGGACAGGGCGCCGGACGCTTGGGACGTGGTGTCGGTCATGTGGGTACGGATCGGCTCTGAACAGAAAGGTCGGGCCTTCTAGCCTATGGCCGGGCGCGCGGCAAACGTGACGGTTCGACGAACGCCGGACGCGGACAGGCCATGCGGCGCCGGCGCCGGTTGCGGTGCGGCCTGCGACCCCTTAGCTGTGGGGCATGGGCGCCGCTTGCGATCACGATCATGCCGACAGCCGACCCGGCCACGCCGAGGTCGAGCAGGCGCTTGTCTCGGTCGAGGCGCGCTGCGCCGCCGAGGGCGAGCGCATGACCGCCCCGCGTCGTCGGGTGCTGGAGCTGCTGCTGGCGGCGGGCGAGCCGGTCAAGGCCTATGACCTGATCGCCCGCTACGGCGCCGACGGTCAGGCCGCCAAGCCGCCGACGGTCTATCGCGCCCTGGAGTTCCTGGAACGTCGAGGCGTAGTGCACCGCATCGCCTCCATCAGCGCCTATGTCGCCTGCACCGCCGACACCGACGGCAGCCGCGCCCACGCCGCCGCCTTCCTGATCTGCGACTGCTGCGGGGCGACCGAAGAGGTCGCCGTGGCTGGCGGCGACGCCTTCGCCGAGGCTGCTTCGGCGGCGGGCTACGCCATCGAACGCACCACCATCGAGGGCCACGGCCGTTGCCCGGCCTGCCGCGTGGCGGCCTGACGCCGATGGACGCCCTGGCCCTGTCGGCGCCGCGACGTCTGACGGTCCCTGTCGACAATCGATGGGGCGGCGGCGAGATGGCCGTGCTCGACTTCGGCGATCCGAAGCGGCCGGTCGACCTGGTCTTCGCCCACGCCAACGGCTTCAACGCCTGGACCTATCGCGCCCTGCTGCAGCCCCTGTCCGGCGCCCTGCGCATCTGGGCGCCGGATCTGCGCGGTCATGGCCGCACGCGCCTGCCCGTCCGGCTCGAAGGGCGGCGCGGCTGGAGGGATCACCGCGACGACCTGATCGCGCTTCTGGACGCCGTCGACGGGCCGCCCGTGGCCCTGGCGGGCCATTCCATCGGCGGGACCAGCGGCCTGATGGCGGCGGCCGAACGGCCCGAGCGCGTGTCGCGCCTGTTGTTGCTGGACCCGGTGATCTGGCGGCGCGAGATGGTGCTGATGATGAACCTGCCCCTGGTCGGGCGGCTGGCCGAGCGTAATCCCATCGTGGCCGGCACGCGCAGACGCCGCGCCCTGTTCGACAGCCGCGAGCAGGCCCTGGCCGGCTATCGCGGGCGCGGGGCCTTCAAGGGCTGGCCCGACATGATGCTGGCCGACTATCTGGTCGACGGTTTGCGCGAGACGGATCAGGGCCTCGAACTGACCTGCGCCCCGGACTGGGAGGCCTCCAACTATGCGGCCCAGGCGCATAATCCCTGGCGCGCCCTGCGGCGCTATCCCGGGGCGATCCGCATCCTCAAGGCTGGAACCGGCAGCCTGTGCGCCGTGCCCGTGACCGCGGCCGGGGCGCGGCGGGTGGAGACGGTGGCGGGCGGCGGGCACCTCTTCCCCATGACCCATGCCGATGTCGCGCGCGACGCCCTGCTCGAGCTGGCGGTCTGAACCGCGGCGCTGGGCCGCAAGGACGCTGACAAAACAAGAACATTCGGGGCGGGTTTCACGATGTCGGAATTTCAGGTGCGCCGCGCGACGGTCGACGACGTCGAACAGGTCCACGCCCTGATGCGGGCGCTCGCCGAGCACGAGGGCCTAGCCGCCTATCTGGCCGCCACGCCCGACAGCTTGCGGCGGGCTCTGTCGGCCGCGCCGCCGCGCGCCGTCTTCCTGCTGGCGGAAATCGACGGCCGGGCGGTCGGCTTCGTCTCCTGGACGCGGGTCTACGGCATCTGGCGCGGCGGCGACTATCTCAACCTCGACGACCTGTTCGTCGCAGACGGCGCACGCGGCGCCGGCGTCGGCGAGGCCCTGATGCGAGCCTTTGCGGCCGAGGCGTCGGCCGAAGGGCTGGCGGGGCGCTGGGAAGTTCAGACCGACAACCACGGGGCGCGGCGCTTCTATGGGCGCCTGGGCGCTGATCAGGAGGAAAAGGTGGTGGTGCGCTGGACGGCCGAGGCAATGCGGGCGGGGCTCTGATGCGAACCGGGGTTGTCGTCAGGCGGTTCGGTGGTAGGCCTGAGACACGATGTCGTCGTCCGCCCCCTCCAGTTTGCCGCGCCTCCTTCTGGGGTCGTTGATCGGCGCCGTGATCGGCCTGATCCTGTTGGCGCTGGGCATGGCCATTCTGTGGAAGGCGGCCGACCCGCGCGGATCAACGCCAGAGGGTGTCGCAGCCTTCGCGCCCGCGCCGCCGCTCAGCCGGAACGCGGAAGCGACGTCGCCTGTGCCTTATCCGGCCGTGGGGCCCGGAAAGCCTCCGCCGGTCCAGATCCCGGTCGAGACGCCGCCGAGAGCCGCGACCTCGCTCTGGCGTTCGATCTTCGATGACGGGGATGATCGCCTCGTCGCTGAGGCTGAAGCGGCGCCGTCTCGCGCCGCTCCGGCGCCCCCTACGCGGCCCGCGCCGCGACCGGCCGCCCCCCGACGCCCGCCCGAGGCGCAGCGTCAGGACGACAGCCTGTTCTTCTGAGCCGTCAGGTCAGGCGGGCGCAGGCGTGGATCAGCCGCTCCACGTCCTCTTCGGACTGATAGAGGCTGAAGCCGAAGCGGATGACGTCGTCGCGCACGTCCGTGACCACGTTCATGTGTTGCAGGTCGGCCTTCCAGCGCGCGGCCTCGTCGGAACGCAGGGCCAGGAAGCGGGCGCGGGGCGCGTCGCCCTCGACCGGATTGAGGATCTCGGCCTGCGACAGGGCGCCGGCCTCGCCGTTCCGGATCGCCGTCTGGAAGCGGGCCTGAAGCTTGCGCGCATGGGCGGCGATGGCGGCGGTGGTCAGGCCCTGCTCGTCCAGCATCCGGCGCACGGCGTTGAGGCGGTAGAGGGCGCTGACGTCGAAGGTGGCTCCCCAGAAGCGGCCGCCGTCGGTGCGGTACTGGACCCCGCCGGGCGGGCCTTCCAGATGGCCGAATTCGGCGAACCAGCCGGTGATGACCGGGCGCGGGCAGAATCCGGGCGGCGCGTGCAGGAAGCAGGCGCCTTCGCCGGCCATGGCGTATTTGTAGCCGCCGGCCAGATAGAAGATCCTGTCCGCCACGCTCGACAGGTCGGTCGGCGTGGCCATGAAGCCGTGATAGCCGTCGACCACCACCCAGGGGCCCGCCGGGTCGGCCAGGACCGCCAGGTCGGAGAGGGCGTCGAACACCTGGCCGGTGCGGAAGAAGACCTGGCTGACCAGGATCAGGTCATGCCCGCCCGCCCGCGCCGCTGCGACGAAGCGGTCAGCGAAGGTGGAAAAGGGCTGCAGCGGCACCCGCGTGACCACGGCCTCGCCCGCCTCTTCCCAACGCTCGGACTGGCGGCGGAAGGAGTGGAACTCACCGTCGGTGGACAGGATGCGCACCGGCTTCTTCTCGACCCCGGACACCAGACGGATCAGCAGGTCGTGGGTGTTGGAGGTGAAGATCAGGCTGTCGGGCGAGGGCAGGTTCAGCTCCCGCGCCACATGTTTCTGCGCCTCGGGAATGACCTCGCCGAACACCAGGTCCCACTTGCGGTCGGCGAAGCGGTTGGCCTCGGCCCAGGCCTGGACCTGGGCGTCGAAACTGGCGTCGGGCCAAAGGTGATGGCTGTGGGCGGCGAAATGCAGCCGCTCGGGATCGAGACCCAGGGCGCGCGAGAAGAGGGGCTTGTAGCTCATGCCCCGACCTTACCCGGATCAGCGGACGGCCCAAGTGAAAAGGCAGGCCAGCTTCTCTCAACCGCTCATCCCCGCGGAAGCGGGGATGAGCGGAAGTAATGAAAAAGGCGGGCCGCTTTCGCGAACCCGCCTCTTCATTCTCAGATCAAGCTGCCGTGGCAGTGCTTGAACTTGCGGCCGGAGCCGCAGGGGCAGTCGGCGTTGCGGCTGGTGCGTTCCCAACCGACGGGCAGGGCCTCGACCGGCAGTTTCGAACGATCGTCGCCGGTCAGCATGCCTTCGGGGTTCTGAGCCGACGGATTGGCCATTTCGTTCTCGCCGGTGCCGGGGTTCAGGTGGATTTCCTGGAACTCGGGCATCTCCATCGCGGGCGGCGCCTCGAAGCGGAACTCGACCGTCATCAGCCAGCGGGTGACGTTGTGGCGCAGGTCGTGCAGCAACGTCTCGAACAGGTTGAAGGCTTCGGTCTTGTATTCGTTCAGCGGGTCGCGCTGACCGTAGCCGCGCAGGCCGATGACGCCGCGCAGGTGGTCCAGGTGGACCAGATGCTCGCGCCACTGCATGTCAATCATCTGCAGCATGAACTGCTTTTCCAGACCGCGGGTCTGGTCGGCGCCGATCATCTCCAGACGCTCGGCGGCGCGGGCGTCGGCGGCGGCGTTGATGCGCTCCTCGATCTCTTCGTTCGAGACGCCTTCCTCGGCGGCCCAGTCCTTAAGCGGCAGCTCCAGGCCCAGGGTGGAGCGGACCTTCTCGTCCAGACCGTCCATGTCCCACTGCTCGGCATAGGCCTTGGGCGGCATGTAGCGTACGACCAGGTCGGAGACGACGTCGAGACGGAAGTCTGCGACCAGTTCCGACAGATCCTCGGAGTCCATGAACTCCTGACGCTGTTCGAACACGGCCTTGCGCTGGTCGTTCACGACGTCGTCGTACTTCAGCACGTTCTTGCGCATGTCGTAGTTGCGGGCCTCGACGCGCTTCTGGGCGGTTTCGACGGCGCGGTTCAGCCAGGGGTGGCTGATGGCCT
>NZ_DASWXW010000162.1:0-10430 GCF_036405315.1 Brevundimonas sp.
GCAACGCTTCACCAACGGCGTGCCGTGGGCGCACATCGACATCGCCTCGACCGCCTGGGTCAAGGACAGCCGCAACCCGACCGTGCCGGACGGCGCCGTGGGCTATGGCGTGCGTCTGCTGGACCGCATGGTCGCCGACAAGTACGAAGCCTGATCCGACGCATTCAGAGGGTAGGACCGGGTGTCTGACGCCAAGCCGGAAATCTGGTTCTACCATCTGGAGCGATCGACGCTGGATCAGGTGCTGCCGGGCCTGCTGGAGAAAACGCTCCAGCGGGGCTGGCGCGCCCTCGTGCGCGGGGCCGTGTCTCACCGCCTCGACGACATCGACGAGCACCTGTGGACTTACCGCCAGGACAGCTTCCTGCCACATGGACTGGCGTCGGAGGACCACGCTCGGCGTCAGCCCATCCTTCTGTCCGAATCGGGCGAGAATCTGAATGGTGCTCAGGCGCTGTTCATCGTCGATGAAGCAGAGCTGGGGGCCACGGAAGGGTACGAGCGGTGCTTCATCATCTTCGACGGTCGAAACGAACAGGCGTTGCAGCACGCGCGCGACCGCTGGCGTACGCTGAAGGCGGCCAACGCCAATCTGGCTTACTGGAAACAGACGGACGAAGGACGTTGGGAAAAGGCGGCCTGATCGTCTCCCTGAGCGTCTTGGGGCTGCTGGCGGTCACCGGCTGCTCCTCGTCATCGCCCACGCCGACCGCGCCCCGCATCGTCGAGCAGGCGCGTCAGAATCAGCCGGTCGGCACGCGCCTGCCACAGAACGACGCCGACATGTGCAAGGCGGGCGAACTGCAATGGCTGGTCGGGAAACCCCGGACCGAGATTCCCGTTCCGGTTGACGTAGTGAACCGTCGGGTGGCTTGCACCACCTGTCCTGTCACTGAAGATTATTCGCCTTACCGATTGAATATTTTCTATAATCAGCAAACCGGCATCGTCGAGCGTGTGAGCTGCGGCTAGCCGAACCAGGAGAGGGACGCCATGAAGACCATGCTGATTCTGACGGCTTTCGCGGGCGCCGTGGCGCTCTCGGCCTGCGCGCCGACCCAGGAGGCCGCACCCGCGCCGGGCGGCGAAGCCACGCCCGTGGCCTGCAAGGCCGGCGACTATCAGGAATATGTCGGCCGCAACCGTTCGGCGATTCCCGCCGACGCGCCGGCCGGCCGCATCTTCCGCGTCCTGTGCAGCAGCTGCGCCGCGACGATGGACTTCCGCGATAACCGCGTGAACTTCACCTACGACGACAAGACCAATGTCGTGACGCGCGTCAGCTGCGGCTGACGCGGATCAGGAGGCAGGCTTGACCGTGACGCGGACGACGCCTGCCCCCTCGGTTCCGACTTCATAGCGGGCCGTGCCGCCGCGCCGCATCATCATGCGCGGGGCTGCGATTTCTTCGCCGTTGCGGACCAGATTGACCTCTGTGACGAGCATACCGTCGGCGCCGTCGCCTTGCTGGGTGTAGATGTTGGCGTTGAACTCGAGGGCGTCCTTGTCGGCGCTCAGCGTCGGCGAGGCCGGGCTGCCTTCCGCGACGAAGGTGTGGGCCACGACCACGTCCTTGCTGGCCTCAATCAGTTGCAGCTCCACGGCGTAACGCTGCGGCGCCGCGTCCTGGGCCAGGGCGGCGGGCGCGAACAGGGCTGCGGCCAGGGCGAGGGCGACGAAGGTTCTGATCATGACGGCTCTGTGGATTGGTCCCAGAGGTCGTTGCATGACTCTCGAAGTTTGTCGAACGTCGGTTATCGAAGCGGCGGTTCGTTTCGCTGCAAGGCGTAGATGGCGTCGGCGATGTCCTCGGCCTTGGCCGTGACCACGGCCTGGGCGTCGGCCAGGCCGCGATTGTAGAACCAGCCGCCGATCTGCCCGCCGAAGAACTCCAGCACCATCTCGGCCTGAAGCTGGCTGATGTCCTGATCCAGTTCCTTGCTGAAGAAGTCGCGGATGCGACCGCCGATGGCGGTGCGCTCGTCCTTGGTGAACTGGATCGGCTTGGTCATCAGGACACCGCTGCCAAGGCTTCTTCAGCTTCTATCCAGGCGGCCTCGGCGGCGTCCAGATCGGATTGGGTCTTGGCGCGGGCGCGGGTCAGGCCTTCCAGAGCCTTGGGGTTGGACACGGCGGCGTTGGCCAGGTCGTCGTCGATGCGGGCGACCTCGGCGGCCAGGGCGGCCATGCGCTCCTCGGCCTTTTTGACCGCGTGACGCAGGGTCGAGGGCGAAGGGCCTGATTTCTTGTCGTTCTTCTTCTTGCCGCTTTGCGAGGGGGCGGCGGCGGCAGCTTCCTGCTTGATCTGGCTGGGCTTGACGGCGGCGGCCTTGGCGCGGTCGAGGACGAACTTCTGATAGTCGTCCATGTCGCCGTCATAGGGCTTCACCGTGCCGTCGGCGGCCAGCCACAGGCGGTCGGCGACCAGCTCCATCAGCGAACGGTCGTGGGTGATCAGGATGACGGCGCCGCTGTAGTCGTTCAGCGCGTCCAGCAGGGCGCGGCGACTGTCGATGTCCAGGTGGTTGGTCGGCTCGTCGAGGATCAGGACGTGGGGCGCGTCCATGGCCACCATGTTCAGCAGCAGGCGGGCGCGCTCGCCGCCCGACAGGCTCTCGACCGTGGTTTCCTGCTTTTCGTAGCCGAGTCCGAACTGAGCCAGCTTGGAGCGGCGGCTGCTTTCGCTGGCGTCCGGCATGGCCCGGCGGATGATCTCCAGCGGGGTGTCGGTCGGGTCCATGGCCTCGATCTGATGCTGGTGGAACCAGCCCACGCGCATCTTCTTGTCGCGGTGCAGTTCGCCCTCCGACACGTTCAACGCGCCGGCGATCATCTTGGCGAAGGTCGACTTGCCGGCGCCGTTGACGCCCAGCAGGCCGATGCGGTCGTCCAGGTCCATGCGCAGGTTGAGATTGCGCAGGATCGGCCTGCCCGTCTCATAGCCGACGTTGGCGCGCTCCAGACGGATCAGCGGCGGGGCCAGCGGGCGCGGCGGCGAAGGCAGGGTGAAGGGGGCGACGCGTTCCTCGATCGTGGTCGAGACCGGCTCCATCTTGGCCAGGCGCTTCATCCGCGACTGGGCCTGGGCGGCCTTGGACGCCTTGGCCTTGAAGCGGTCGACGAAGGCCTGCAGGTGGGCGCGCTCGGCGTCCTGCTTGGCCTTGGCCGACAGTTGCAGGCGGGCCTTCTCAGCGCGCGCCTTCTCGAACATGTCGTAGCCGCCGGTGTAGAGTTCCAGCTTGCGGTTCGCCAGGTGCAGGATGTGGGTGCAGCTGTTGTTCAGCAGTTCACGGTCGTGGCTGATGATCAGGGCCGTATGCGGATATTTCTGCAGCCGGCTTTCCAGCCACAGGGCGCCTTCCAGGTCGAGGTAGTTGGTCGGTTCGTCGAGCAGCAGCATGTCCGGCTCGGCGAACAGGGCGGCGGCCAAGGCCACGCGCATCCGCCAGCCGCCCGAGAACTCGGACATGGGGCGCTGCTGATCGTCCTGGCTGAAGCCCAGACCGGCTAGAATTTCACCAGCGCGGGCAGGCGCTGAGTCGGCGTCGATGTCGATCAGGCGGGCCCAGATCTCGCCCATCTCCTCGGGCGGGGCGGTTTCCAGCCGGTTCATCAGCTCGTGACGTTCGACGTCGGCTTCCAGAATCGTGTCCAGCACGCTGTCGGGCGTGGCCGGGTGTTCCTGATCCACCGAGCCGACGCGGGCGGTCTTGGGCAGGCTGACCTCGTCGCCGTTGGCGGCCAGTTCGCCCAGGATGAGCTTGAACAGGGTCGACTTGCCGATGCCGTTGCGGCCCACCAGGCCGACTTTGGAGCCCGGCGGCAGGCTGACGGAGGCGTCGTCGAGGAACTGGCGGCCCCAGGCGTTGAACGTCAGGTTGGTGATCTGGAGCATGGAAAACGACTGACGTTGAGGTGGCGGTTGGAAAGCGGGGAGGGCGCCGCTATAAGCCCGCGACCCTCAAACTACCAAACCGCAAAGAGTCTTCCCATGACCGAACGCACCTTCTCGATCATCAAACCCGACGCCACCCGCCGCAACCTGACCGGCGCCATCAACGCCGTGATCGAAGGCGCCGGCCTGCGCATCGTCGCCCAGCGCCGCGTCAAGCTGACCGAAGCCCAAGCCAAGAAGTTCTATGAAGTGCACGCCGAGCGTCCCTTCTATGGTGAACTGGTCTCGCAGATGATCGCCGAGCCGGTCGTCGTGCAGGTTCTGGAAGCCGAAGGCGCCGTCGCCAAGTACCGCGAAGTCATGGGCGCCACCAACCCGAACGACGCCGCTGAAGGCACCATCCGCAAGCTGTTCGCCCTGTCGATCGGCGAAAACTCGGTCCACGGTTCGGACTCGCTGGAAAACGCCGGCATCGAGATCGCCCAGTTCTTCACCGACGCCGACATCGTCGGCTAAGGTTTGAGCGGGCCGCCTTGGGCGGCCTGACTCTGCGATTGAAAGGCCCGCCCTCGGAAACGGAGGCGGGCTTTTTCTTTTTGTTTGGGCCCTGCTTTCCTCCGCACTCGCGGGGAGGAAAGAAAAAGGCGTCAGCCGCGAAGCTGACGCCCTTCCATTTGTCCACCGATCGCCGTGCCTACCAGATGCGGGCGCGGCTTTCCGGGGCGATGTACTGCGCCTGATCGGGCGTGACGCCGAAGGCGGCGTACCAGGCGTCGATGTTGCGCGGCGGGGTGGCGGCGCGGGCGGCGCCCGGCGAGTGCGGGTCGGTGGTCAGTTGCTCCTTCAGCGCCGCTTCACGCGACTTCTCGCGCCAGACCTGGGCCCAGCCGAGGAAGACGCGTTGTTCGCCGGTCAGGCCGTCGATGACGGGAGCCGGCTGGCCGTTCAGGCTGCGGTGATAGGCGTCCAGCGCCATCAGCAGGCCGCCCAGGTCGGCGATGTTCTCACCCATGGTCAGCGCGCCGTTGATGTGCGTGCCGGGAATGGGCTCCTGGGCGTCGTAGATGGCGCCCAGGACCTTGGCGCGCGCCTCGAAGCGGGCGGCGTCCTCCGGCGTCCACCAGTCGCGCAGCACGCCGTTCGCGTCGGACTTGCGGCCCTGATCGTCGAAGCCGTGGGTGATCTCGTGGCCGATGACAGCGCCGATGCCGCCGTAGTTGACCGCCGGGTCCGCGTTCGGGTCGAAGAAGGGCGGCTGCAGGATGGCGGCGGGGAAGACGATCTCGTTGCGCGGCGGGTTGTAGTAGGCGTTCACCGTCTGGGGCGTCATGCCCCATTCCAGCGGATCGACCGGCTGCCCGATCTTGCCGCGCTTCCAGGCCCAGTCGAAGGCCGAGGCGCGCTCGACGTTGCCGTAGAGGTCGCCAGCCGACAGCTCCAACCCGTCATAGCTGCGCCATTTCTCGGCATAGCCGATCTTCACGCCGAACTTGGACATCTTGAGCAGGGCCTGCTCGCGCGTCGGTTCGCTCATCCAGTCCAGGGCCTTGAGACGCTCGGTCATGGCGGCGCTGAGGTTGGCGACCAAGGCCTCCATCTGGGTCTTGGACGACGGGGGGAAGTGCAGACGGACGTATTCCTGGCCCAGAACCTCGCCCAGCTGGCCGTCGACCAAGGCGACGCCGCGGTTCCAGCGCGGACGGTTCTCGGGTTGGCCGCGCAGGGTCTTGCCGCGGAACTCGAAGCGGGAATCGACGAAGGCGTCCGACAGGTAGGGGCCGGCCTGATCGACGATCTGGAAGGCTTGCCAGGCCTTCAGCGTCTCGATCGGCGTGTCGGCGAAGACCTGGGCGATGCCCGGGATGGCGGTGTTCTCCATCAGGACGAGAGTCGGGACGTTGTCGATCCGTGCGCCCTGCAGGAAGGCGGACCAGTCAAAGCCGGGCGCCAGTTTGCCCAGGTCGGCGGTCGGGGCCGGATTGTAAATTTTGTCGATCTGGCGACGCTCGACCGTGGTCCAGTGCTTCTCGGCCACCTTGGTCTCGAAGGCCAGGATGTCGGCGGCGGCCTTGGCCGGGTTCGACCAACCCGCGGCGGTCAGGGCGCGGGTGATGTAGGCGACATAGGCTTCGCGCTGCGGCGCGAAGTCGGCCTTCAGATAGTAGTCGCGGTCGGGCAGGCCGAGGCCGCCCTGGCCCATGTAGGCCGAGTTGAGGTTGGGGTTCTGCAGGTCCTCGAACACGTCGACGCCGAACAGGGAGCCGCCGAACCCGGCGTGGCTTTCGCCCATCAGACGGGCCATGCCGCCATGGTCAGTGACGGCGCGCACGGCGGCTAGGTCGGCGGCCAGGGGCTGGGCCCCCAGCTGATTGACACGGGCCTCGTCCATGAAGCTGGCGTAGAGGGCGCCGACCTTCTGCGCATTGGCGTTGGTCGGGTTGGCGGCGCTGGCCTCGATAATGGCCTTCAACTGGCTCTGGGCGTTCTCATACAGAACGTCGAACGGGCCGAAGCGGGCCTTGTCCGAGGGGATTTCGGTGTTCTTGAGGTAGGCGCCGTTGGCGTATTCGTTGAAGTCGTCGCCCGGCTTCACCGCCAGATCGCGACCGTTCAGGTCAAAGCCCCAGGGATGGATCTGGGGTGCGTCAGCGGCGGCGGCCGGGGCGGCGTGGCCCGCATGGCCGGCGTGAGCGTCTTGGGCCGAGGCGGCTTGGGCGGAGAGCGCGAGGGCGAGCGCCAGGCCGGCGGCGCCCATCAGGCGGGTCTTGGACATCGGGTCTTCCCATGTGGAAACAGCGAGCGGTCGCCGGTCAACTCAGGCTGGGCCGGTCCGATCGTTCGCGGGGAAACTGCTCCCGCCTGCGACGGGCTGTCGCATTAAAAATCGTTAAGGTTGAGCTTGGCTTTGGTGCGCGACGAAAGCGGCCAGGGTCTCGGGGTAGAGCGCATGTTCCGCCGCCTTGACCCGTTCGGCCAGGGTTTCGGCGTCGTCGCCCGGCAGGATCGGCACGCGGGCCTGACCCAGGACCGGGCCTTCGTCCACGCCCTCGGTGACGACGTGGACGGTGCAGCCCGCCTCAAGATCGCCGGCCTCGATGGCGCGGGCGTGGGTGTTCAGGCCGGGATAGAGGGGCAGCAGCGACGGGTGGATGTTCAGCATCCGTCCCGCCCATTTCTGCACCAGCCAGGGCGTCAGCAGCCGCATGTAGCCGGCCAGGGCGATGACCTCGACCTTCCGCTCGGCCAGCAGGGCGTCCAGCGCGCGCTCGTGCGCCTCGCGGTCCTTGCCGAACGCCTTGTGCTCGACCGTCAGAGCCTCGATTCCGGCGGCGCGGGCCTTATCCAGGCCGGCCACGTCGGGGATGTTGGAGACGACGACCACGATCTCATAGGGGGCGTCCGCCGCCTGACCCGCCGCGATCAGCGAGGCCATGTTGGTGCCGGAGCCGGAAATCAGCACGGCCACGCGTGTCTTGGGCTTGGGTGAGGCGGTCGACATGGGGGCGGCTCGGGGACGGATCGGGGAGGAGGGGAGGGATGCGTCCCCCATCGCCTCTTGGCAAGCCCGCAGCGTTACAAAGTCCGTTGCCGGAGGGACCGACTTGGCGTTAGCGTCCCGGCGCCGGGATGTCCGGCGCGTGAGGGGGAGTTCACAATGCGTCATCTGCTTACCGCCGTCTGCGCGACGGCGCTTCTGGCCGCGCCCATGCTTGCCCTGGCCCAGGAAGCGTCCGGCGGCGGCTCCGGCCCCGTGCGTTCGGCCTCGGACCGTCTGCGCAACGCCAACGCCGAGCAGGTGGAGCGCAACTGGGCTCGCGCCAGCGTCGAAGAGAAGGAGGTGACGACCAGCCATTCGATCACCGCCCACGGCCGCGCCATGCGCTACAAGGCCACGGCCGGCACCCTGACCATCCGCGACGACGCGGGCATGCCGACGGCCAGCCTCTTCTACGTCGCCTACACGCTGGACGGGCAGCCGGTGGGCCGGCGTCCCGTGACCTATCTCTACAACGGCGGCCCGGGCTCGCCGACGGTCTGGCTGCACATGGGGGCCTTCGGGCCGGTTCGGGTGCTGACGGACGATCCGGTGGTCGAGCGCCCGGCGCCGTTCAATGTCGGCCCCAACGACATGACCTTGCTGGACAAGACCGACCTGGTCTTCATCGACATGGTCGGCGCCGGCTATTCGCGCCCCCTGGCCGAGACGCCGGGCACGGCCTTCTGGGGCGTGGATCAGGACGCCGACGCCTTCACCCGCGCCATCATGCGCTACACGACCAAGTTCAACCGCTGGTCCAGCCCGAAATACGTGCTGGGCGAAAGCTACGGCACCCTGCGCACCGGCGCCGTGGCGCATCAGCTGGAAAGCCGGGGGATGTCGCTGAACGGCGTCATCCTGCTGTCGTCGATCATGAACTACGGCGTGCGCCAGCCGGGCTATGCCCAGAACTTCATCACCCTGCTGCCGACCTATGCGGCGACGGCCTGGTATCACAACAAGGTGCCGAACCGTCCGGCCACGGTCGAGGCCCACGTCCAGCGGGCGCGCGAGTTCGCCATGGGCCCCTATGCGGCGGCTCTGGCCAAGGGGCACATGATCTCTGACGCCGAGCGCGCCCAGATCGCCCAGCAGATGAACGAGTTGATCGGCGTCTCGCCGACCTTCATCGACAACGCCAACCTGCGGGTCGAGCTGTCGCCCTTCCGCAAGGAGCTGCTGAGGGATCGGCGCGAGACCATCGGCCGCCTGGACACCCGCTACCTGGGCATGGACGCCGACGCCGTGGGCGGCGAGCCGGAGGAAGACCCGTCCAGCAGCGCCATCACCGGGGCCTATTTCGGCGTCTTCAACGACTACATCGCCAATACGCTGAACTTCCGCACCGACATGGACTATCGCCAGTCGGCGCGCGGCCTGCCGGGCTTCAACTGGAACTGGAGCCACCGTCCGCCGGTGGGCGGGCCGCAGACCACGCCGAACACGGCGGTCGACCTGGCCACGACCATGCGACGCAACCCGCATCTGAAGGTGCTGGCGCTAAACGGCTACTACGACGCCGCCACGCCCTTCTTCTCGACCGAGTTCGACCTGGCCCAGATGATGCTGGAGCCCAAGCTGCGCCAGAACCTGGAGTTCACCTATTATGAGGGCGGGCACATGATGTACACGAGCCGTCCCGCGCTGGAGGCCCTGCATCGCGATCTGGCGAAGTTCTATGAGGAGACCGAGAACGGCGGCGTGCGCTGACGTTCAGGCTCGGTGAATAGGAAAAGGCCCCGGTCGCGCGACCGGGGCCTTTGTCGTTTCAGACGTTGGACGCTCAGGCAGCTTCCAGTTGTCCGCAGATGAAGGCTTCCTCGCCTGCGTTCAGCAGGGCGGCCAGCACCGGCTCGGCGTTTTCCGGCGAGACGATCAGGATGAAGCCGACGCCGCAGTTGAAGGTGCGGCGCAGTTCGTGGTCGGAGATGCCGCCGACGACGCCCAGCCATTCGAAGACGGGGGGCAGGGCCCAGGCGTTCCAGTCGAAGGCGGCCTGCAGGCCCTCGGCGATGCAGCGCGGCGGGTTTTCGATCAGGCCGCCGCCGGTGATGTGGGCGGCGCCCTTGACCAGACCGGCCTTCATCAGCGGCAGGACCGGCTTCACATAGATGCGGGTCGGCTCCATCAGGGCCTGGGCCAGCGTGCGGTCCTTGGCGAAGGGGGCGTCATCGCTCCAGGCCAGGCCGGACTTCTCGACCACCTTGCGGATCAGCGAATAGCCGTTCGAGTGCGGACCCGACGAGGCCAGGCCGATGATGATGTCGCCGGCCTTCTGCTGGTCCAGATAGGGCAGAACCTGACCGCGCTCGACCGCGCCGACCGAGAAGCCGGCCAGATCATAATCGCCGCCCGAATACATGCCCGGCATTTCGGCTGTCTCGCCGCCGACCAGGGCGCTGCCCGACTGGCGGCAGCCCTCGGCGATGCCGGCGACGACGCGGCGCGCGGCGTCCACGTCCAGCTTGCCGGTGGCGTAGTAGTCCAGGAACATCAGCGGCTCGGCGCCCTGGGCCAGGAGGTCGTTGACGCACATGGCCACCAGATCGACGCCCACGCCGTCATGACGGCCGGTCTCGATGGCGATCTTCAGCTTGGTGCCGACGCCGTCCGTGGTGGTGACGATCAGCGGGTCCTCGAAACCGGCGGCCTTCAGGTCGAACAGGGCGCCGAATCCGCCCAGCGAAGCCTCGGCGCCGGGGCGACGAGTCGACTTGGCCAGGGGCTTGATCGCATCGACCAACATTTCTCCGGCGTCGATATCCACGCCTGCATCGGCGTAGGTGAGGCCGTTTTTCAGGGCTTCGGGGGTGTCGCTCATCGGTCACGGCTCGATATCGGGGGCGAAAATCTGTTGCGGCGCTCTTGCCACAACGGCGTCGCGCGGGGCTATAGCATCGGAATGACGCCAATCACCACCAATGACGCGCTAATCGACTTCTGCGAACGCCTGGCCAAGGCCCCGTTCATCACGGTCGACACCGAATTCATGCGCGA
>NZ_DASWXW010000163.1:0-17371 GCF_036405315.1 Brevundimonas sp.
GTGATCCACGGCGCCCGTTACTCCGTCCACGACCCGCACCGACAGGACGGGGGCCAGATATTCGGTGGTCCAGTCGGCCTCGACCGCCTCGGCCGCTTCGGGGACCAGGGCGCGGGTCTCTGCATCGCCGCGCAGTTCGCAACCGGCCTTGATCAGGTCAGCGGCGACGACGGGCAAAAGCCGTTCGGCGGCGGCGCGATCGACCAGCAGGGTCTCGGTGGCGCCGCAGACGGAGACGCGGCGCATCTTGGCGTTGACGGCGACGCGGCGGGCGACCTCAAGGTCGGCGGCGGCGTCCAGATAGGTGTGGCAGAGGCCTTCGAGGTGGCCCAGCACCGGGGCTTTCGCTTCCGCCTGAACGCGGGCGACCAGGCTTTTGCCGCCGCGCGGAATGATCAGGTCGATGGCGCCCTCAAGCCCCGACAGGATGGCGCCCACGGCCTCGCGATCGGGGACGGGGACCAGCTGGATCGCGTCGGAGGGCAGGCCGGCCTCGGCGACGGCGCGGGCGACCACGGCGGCGATGGCGCGCGAGGATTCCAGGCAGTCCGAGCCGCAGCGCAGGATGGCGGCGTTGCCCGAGCGCAGGCACAGGGCGGCGGCGTCGGCGGTGACGTTGGGCCGGCTCTCGTAGATGACGCCCAGCACGCCGATGGGGGTGCGGACGCGGGCGATGTCCAGACCGTTGGCGGGGGTCCAGCGGGCCATCTCGGCGCCGACGGGATCGGGCTGGGCGGCGATGGTCTCGACGGCGACGGCCATGCCCTCGACGCGCGCGGGCGTCAGGGCGAGGCGGTCGATCAGGGCCTCGGTCAGGCCCGAGGCGCGGGCGTTCTCGATGTCGCGGGCGTTGGCCGTCAGGATCTCGGCCTCGGCGGCGCGCAGACCCTCGGCCAGACGGGTCAGGGCCTCGGTGCGTGCGTTTGGCGTGGTTCCGCGAAGGGCGTTGGCGGCGGCGCGGGCGCGGCGGCCCATGTCGAGCATGAGAGCATTGATGTCGGTCATCGGGCTTCCAGCACCAGGTCGTCGCGGTGGATCACGACCGAGGGGCCGCGATAGCCCAGCAGGGTTTCGATCTCGTCGGAATGGCGGCCACGGATCAGGGCGATCTCGTCGGCGGGATAGGCGGCCAGACCGACGCCGACCACGGCGCCGCTGGCGTCCAGCAGGCGCAGGCTTTCGCCCTTTTCAAACGCGCCGCTGACGGCGACGACGCCCGAGGGCAGCAGGCTCTTGCCCGCCTTCAGCGCGTTTACGGCGCCCTCGTCCAGGGTCAGCGAACCGCCCGGCGCCATGCTGCCGGCGATCCACTGCTTCCACGCCGCCAGGGGCGTGGCGGGGGCGGTGATCAGGGTGGCGCGCGCGCCCTCGGTCACGGCCTTCAGCGGGTGCCGGGTCAGGCCTGAGGCGATGACGGTGGCGCAACCGGCGGAGCGGGCGATCTGGGCGGCCGCCAGCTTGGTCGCCATGCCGCCGGTGCCGACCCCGGCGTCCGCATTGGCGCCGCTGGCCATGCCGAGGATGTCGGGTCCGAGGTTCTCGACCAGCGGCAGGTGGCGGGCATTCGGATCGCGGCGCGGATCGGCGGTGTAGAGGCCGTCCACGTCGGAGAGCAGGATCAGCAGGTCGCCGCGCGCCAGCTGGGCCGCCCGGGCGGCCAGGCGGTCGTTGTCGCCGTAGCGGATTTCCTCGGTGGCGACGGTGTCGTTCTCATTGACCACGGGGACGACGCCGTGGGCCAGCAGGGCCTCGACCGTGGCGCGCCCGTTCAGCCAGCGGCGGCGGCGCTCGGTGTCGTCGCGGGTCAGCAGGATCTGGGCGGTGATCAGGCCGTGCGGGGCCAGGGCCTCCTCCCAGGCGTGCATCAAGAGGGTCTGGCCGACGGCGGCGGCGGCCTGCTTATCTTGAAGCCGACCCGGCGTGGTGTTCAGCCGTCCGCGCCCCAGGGCCACGGCGCCGGAGGAGACGACGATGACCTCGCGCCCTTGCTGGCGCAGGTCGGCGATGTCCTGGGCCAGGGAGGCCAGCCAGTCGCGGGCCACGGCGCGGGTGGCGGGATCGATCAGCAGGGATGAGCCGATTTTGACCACCACGCGACGGGCATGGGCCAGGGCCGTCGCAGGGGCGGCGGCGGTCTCGGCGGCGGAGGAGGGCGCGGCGGGGAGGGTCACGTTTCCTCCCTAGAGCATCAATCGGGCCGGGGTCACGTCTGCGGGCGTGAAAATCGTGCGACGCGCGCCAAAAGAAAACGCCCGGCGGGGTCGAACCTGCCGGGCGTCTCTGTTTTCAGCGATGATCGAGCGATCAGGCTTCCGGGTCGGGCGCCTGATCCCAGCCGCCCGCCAGGGCCTTGAACAGGGCGATCTGGTAGGTGACGACCTGGGCTTCCGAAGCGGCCAGGGCGGCGTCGGCGCCGGCCAGGGTCCGTTCCGAATCCAGCACCGTCAGGAAGCTGTCGGCGCCGGCGTCGAAGCGCAGACGCGACAGACGGGCCGCCGTGGCCGCCTGATCCCGCGCGGTGCGCAGGGCTGTGCGGCGGTCCAGTTCGTTGGCGTAGGCGCTGAGCGCCGTCTCGGTCTCCTGCAGCGCCGTCAGCACGGACTGGTCGAAGCCGGCCAGGGCCGCGTCGGTCTGGGCGTCGGCCTGCTTGATGCGGGCGCGGGCCACGGCGATGTTGGGGAAGTTCCAGCTGATCAGCGGACCGACGCTGAAGCGGAAGCTGGAATCCTTGCCCAGGTCGTTGCTGTCCAGCGCCGACGTGCCCAGGGATCCGCCCAGGCTGATGGTCGGATAGAGGCTGGCGGTGGCCACGTTCACGCGGGCGGCGGCGGCGGCCAGCTTCTGCTCGGCCTGGCGCACGTCGGGACGACGGGCCAGAAGCGCCGCGCCGTCGCCGACGGGGATCGGTTGCGACAGTTGCGGCGGCGACTGACAGCCGCGGGCCGCCTCGCTGGCTTCGGCCGGGGTGCGCCCGGTCAGGGTCGAGAGGCGATAGAGGGCGCCGTCGCGCTGGGCCCGCAGGGGCGGCAGGCTGGCGCGGGTCTGTTCCAGGGCCGCGCGGGCGCGGGCCACGTCCAGACCATTGCCGGAACCGCCGTCCAGCAGGCGCTGGGTCAGATCGACCGTCTTGCCCTGCAGGTCGATGGTGCGTTCAGCCACCGCGATCTGGGCGTTGGCCGAGCAGGTGTCGGCATAGGCCCGGGCGGTTTCGGCGACGACCGAAATCCGCACCACCTCCAGGGCCTCGGCGGCGGCGGCGGCGTCGGCGCGGGCGGCGCGGATGGCCGAGCCGACGCGACCGAACAGGTCGATCTCATAGGCCATGTCGAGACCGGCGCTGTAGGTCTCGCCGTTCTCGAACGATTGGCCGTTGTTGCCGTCGGCCGTGGCGGCGGCCGAGCTGCGGCCGTACTGACCCGAGGCGTTCAGATTGGTGGTCGGCAGACGGCCGGCGCGGGCTTCGGACAGCGAGGCCCGGACGGCGCGCAGATTGGCCGCGGCCGCCTCCAGCTCGTTGTTCTCGGTCAGCGCCTGCTGGATCAGGCCGTCCAGCGTGGCGTCGTTATAGAGCCGCCACCAGTCGGCGCGGGCCGCCTCGGTCGAAACCGAGGCGGATTGCGAGCCGATGAAGGCGCCCTGGCCCTGCGCCGGGATCGTAGGGTTCGGCGCCTTGGGCCCGACCGCGCAGGCGGCGAGCAGAAGCGCGGCGCCGGAAACGGTCAGGAGGGGGAGGACTTTACGGTTCATCAGGCGTCTCCCAGGCGCGGGCTGGCCGTGGCGGGGGCCGCCGGCGCGGGGTCTTTGGGGTCGTACGGATCATGCGGCGGCGCGCCGTAGGTGGTGGGCAGCTCGCGCGCCTTGACCGGGGGCTTGGGCAGCTTGGCCGAGAGCCAGCGCATGATGACGTAGAAGACCGGGGTGAAGATCAGACCGAAGAAGGTCACGCCCAGCATGCCGGAGAAGACCGCCGTGCCCAGCGACTGGCGCATTTCGGCGCCGGGGCCGGTCGCCAGCATCAGCGGCACGACGCCGAAGATGAAGGCGAAGGAGGTCATCAGGATCGGACGCAGACGCACCTTGGCGGCGTAAACAGCCGCTTCGAAGCGATCCATGCCCTCTTCCTCTTCCGCCTGCTTGGCGAATTCGACGATCAGGATGGCGTTCTTGGCCGCCAGGGCGATCAGGACGACGAGGCCGATCTGGACCAGGATGTTGTTGTCCAGACCGCGGATGTTCACCCCGATCATGGCCGCCAGCAGACACATGGGGACGATCAGCACCACCGCGAGCGGCAGGGTGAAGGCCTCATACTGCGCCGCCAGCACCAGGAAGACGAAGACCACGGCCATGATGAAGATCATCGAGGCGCCGCCCGAGGCCTGCTTCTCCTGCAGGGCCAGTTCGGTCCACTCGTAGCTGAAGCCTTGCGGCAGGGCCTGGGAGGCCAGCTGCTCCATCGCGGCGATGCCCTGGCCGGACGAGACGCCCGGCGCGGCCTGGCCTTGAAGCTCGGAAGCCGGGAACAGGTTGTAGCGGACGACGCGGGCCGGACCGGAGTCCTCGCGCAGGTTGGCGACGGCGCCGATCGGCACCATGGCGCCGGAGGCGGAGCGGGTCTTCAGGTTGGCGATGTCGGCGATGTCGTCGCGGGCCGAGGGTTCAGCCTGGGCGGTGACGCGGAAGGTGCGTCCCAGCAGGTTGAAGTCGTTGATGTAGGACGAGCCCAGATAGACGCCGAGGGTGTCGAACACCGCCGACGGCTGGACCCCCATCATCAGGGCCTTGTCGCGATCGACGTCGGCGGCGATGCGGGGCGAGCCGGTGTTGTAGGTCGAGAAGACCTGCTGCACCTGGTCCGGCATCTGGGCCGCGCCGCCCATCATGGCGAAGGTGGCGCCTTCCAGCGCGCGGTAGCCCGCGCCGGAACGGTCCTGGATCATCATCTTGAAGCCGTTGCCGTTGCCCAGGCCCTGAACGGCCGGGGGGGCGATGACGAAGATGTTGGCTTCCTCGATGCCGCCGGTGGCGCCGGTGATGGCGCCCGCCAGGGCGGTGGCGGCCTGTTCCTTGGTGCGGTTCTCGAAGGCGTCGAGGCGCACGAAGATGGTCGCGGCGTTGGAGCCGAACGAGAAGCTGGAGCCGTCGAGACCGGCGAAGGCCACGGTGCCGTCGACACCCTCGGTCTTCTGGATGATCTCGTTGGCGCGCTTCATCACGGCTTCGGTGCGGTCCAGCGAGGCGCCGGCCGGAAGCTGGATGACGCCGATCAGGAAGCCCTGATCCTGCTCGGGAATGAAGCCCGAGGGCGTGTCCACCAGGCGCCAGCCGGTCAGGGCCAGCAGGCCCGCATAGACGATCATGACAACCATCACCGAACGCACCAGGCGGGCGGTCAGGCGGCCGTAGGTGTCCGACAGCCAGTCGAAGCCCTGGTTGAACTTATCGCCGGCCCAACGGACGTAGTAGGTGATCGCGCCCCACAGGCCCGGCTTGCGGACGTTGTCGTGCGCGGTGTGCGGCTTGAGCAGCAGGGCCGCCAGAGCCGGGGACAGGGTCAGGGACACCACCAGCGAGATCAGCGTCGCCGAGGCGATGGTGACGGCGAACTGGCGATAGAAGATGCCGGGGATGCCGGGCACGAAGGCGGTCGGGACGAACACCGCCGTCAGCACCAGGCCGATGGCGATCAGGGCGCCCGAGACCTCCTGCATCGAACGATAGGCGGCCTCCTTGGGCGTCAGTCCCTCTCGCAGATATCGCTCGACGTTCTCGACCACGATGATGGCGTCGTCGACGACGATGCCGACGGCCAGAACCAGGGCGAACAGCGACAGGGAGTTGATCGAATAGCCCAGGGCCAGCTGCACCGCGAAGGTGCCGACCAGGGCCACCGGGATGGCGATGATGGGAATGACGGCCGCGCGCCAGGTCTGCAGGAAGATCAGGACGACCAGGGCGACCAGAACGACGGCTTCGAACACGGTGTGCTGCACCGCCTCGACCGAAGCGGCGACGAATTCCGTCGGGTTGTAGGGGATGGAGACAGCCATGCCGGCGGGCAGCTCGGCCTTGATGGCCTCGACCTCGGCCAGGACGCGATTGGCGGTGCCCAGCGCGTTGGCGCCCGGCTGCTGGACGATGGCGACGCCGACGCCGCGCTCGCCGTCGAAGAAGCCGCGGATGCCGTAGTCCTGAGCGCCCAGTTCGACGCGCGCGACGTCGCGGACGCGGGTCACGCGGCCTTCGGCGTCGGTCTTGATGACGACGTCGGCGAACTGATCGGGGTCGGACAGACGGCCCTGCACTTGAACCGGCAGCTGGAAGGCGGCGGCGTTGGTGGTGAAGGGCGGCTGGCCGATGGCGCCGGCCGCGGCCTGGACGTTCTGGGCGCGCAAGGCGGCGACGATATCGGGACCCGTCAGACCACGCTCGGCCGCCTTGGCCGGGTCGATCCAGACGCGCATCGAATAGTTGCCGCCGCCGAAGACCTGGACCTGACCCACGCCGTCGATCCGCAGCAGGCGGTCGCGCAGCGTTGAGTTGGCGTAGTTGCCGACGTAGTCGTTATCCAGGCTGCCGTCCGGCGAGGTCAGGCCGACGATCATCAGGAAGCCGCTTTCGGCCTTGTTGACCGTGACGCCGATCTGGCGGACCTGCTCGGGCAGCTTGGGCTCGGCCAGGGCGACGCGGTTCTGGACCAGGACCTGGGCGGAATCGAGATCCGTGCCGGGCTGGAAGGTCACGGTGATCGCCACCGCCCCGTCCGAGGTGGACGAGGAGGTCAGGTACAGCATCTTCTCGACGCCGTTGACCTCTTGCTCAATGGGGGCCGCCACGGTCTCGGCCAGGGTCTCGGCCGAGGCGCCGGGGTAGGCGGCGTTGATGGTGATGGTGGGCGGCGCGATCTCCGGATACTGCGACAACGGCAGCATCGGATAGGCGAACAGGCCGACCAGGGTGATGAACACCGATATGACGCCCGCGAAGATCGGGCGGTCGATGAAGAAGCGGGAGATATTCATCTATCTTAGCCCGCGTTGGCGAAGGAGGCGCTGGAGGCCGGCGCCGCCTGGGTGACGGGGGCCGAACCGGCTTGCGGCGCCACGGGGGCGATGGTCCCGTTCTTCGGCTGAACCTTCATGCCCGGCATCTGGATGCGTTGGCCGCCGGCGATGATGACGCGGTCGGTCGGCTTCAGGCCGGAACGAATGACGCGCAGGCCGTCGACCAGGGGGCCGGTCTGGACGGCGCGCGGCTCGGTCGAGCCGTCGGGCTTGACGACGATGACCACGCGGCGGGCGGCGTCGGTGGCGATGGCCGAGTCCGGCACCAGCAGGGCCTGGTAGGCGCCGGCGCCGGCCAGTTGGGCCTGACCGAACATGCCGGGCTTCAGGAAGCCGTCGGCGTTGGCCACCACGGCGCGCAGGCGAATGGTGCCCGAGGCCGGATCGATGGCGTTGTCGGTGAAGTCCAGCGTGCCGACACGGTCATAGCTGGTCTCGTCCTGCAGGCGGATGCGGATCGGGGCCGCGCCGCCGACGCGGGCGTCGCGCTGATACTTGAGCGCCAGAGCTTCGGAACCGTCGAAGACGAAATAGATCGGCGAGGCTGAAACCACGGTCGTCAGGACGTCGCCGGCCGAGGAGCCGCCGCCGATCAGGTTGCCCGGATCGACCCGGCGGTCGGAGACGCGGCCCGCGATCGGGGCGGTGACGCGGGTGAACTCGACGTCCAGCTGACGGGCGCGGATGGCGGCGTTGGCGGCCGAGACGGCGGCCTGGGCCTGGGCCACCGCGCCGCGCTTGGCGTCGACCTCGGCCTGGGACACGGCTTGCGAAGCCAGCAGGCCTTCAGAGCGGGCGAACTCGGTGCGGGCCAGGGTCAGCTGGGCCTGGGCTTGCGACAGCTGGGCCTGGGCGGAGGCCAGGGCGGCCTGGGCCGGGCGCGGGTCCAGCGTGAACAGAAGTTGGCCCTGACGCACGAAGTCGCCGTCCTTGAAGTGGACCGACTGGATGTAGCCGCCGACGCGGGCGCGCACGTCCACTGTGCGGGGGGCCTCGAAGCGTCCCGTGACCTCGTCCCAGTCAACGACCTGACGGACCAGGGGGGTGGCCACCGTCACCGGCGGGGCCTGGGGTGCGGGGGCTTCGCCGCCCTTGGAACAGCCGTAGAGGGCGGTCGCCATCAAGACGGACGCGGCCGCGATCTTCACCGTGCGCATCGGCGCATTCTCCTTGGGAGGAATTTATACGTAACAGACATAGCAGAACGGCGATCATCGGGGGAGGACACGCCAGTCAACGTCGGGTGACTTATTGATGATCGCGGTTCCGCTTGTCAACGCCTGATGACAAAGCCATATAGGGGGTAAGGTTTATTGGAGTGCGACCAATTGGTCCTGTGCGACGCCCCCCGACCGCGTAACGCCAACGCCACGCGCCAGGCTATTCTGGAAGCGGCGCGCGAACGCTTTTGCTCGGAAAGTTACGACGACGTCGGCATGCGCGACGTCGCGCGCGACGTCGGCGTGGATGCGGCGCTGATCAGCCGCTACTTCGGGTCCAAGGAAGACCTGTTCGTCGCCGTTCTGGACAGCTGCAAGAACGGCCGCGATCTGATGGACGGCCCGCGCGAGGACTTCGGCGAACGGCTGGCGCGCGAGATCGTCTATGGCGAGGTCATGCCGTGCCAGGATGACGGGGCGGGCGCCAAGATGCGCGGCCTGTTGATCCTGCTGCGTTCGGTCGGTTCGGCCAAGGCGATGGACGTCATGCAGCGCACCTCCAACAATCGCTTCTTCGACCCCCTGGCAGCCTGGATCGGCGGTCCGGACGCCCCGGTGCGGGCGCGTCTGGCGGCGGGCCTGATCATGGGCATGGCGATCGGGCGCGAACTGTCGGACGGCTATTCCTCGCTGAATGAGACGCAGAAGGCGGAGCTGGCGCGGCGTATGGCCGTGGCGCTGCAGGGCCTGATCGACAACTGAATGCAAAAAGGGCGGACCGCGAGGCCCGCCCTTTCTCTATGCCCGACGTCGGGGCTCAGGCCCAGTGCATCGGCACATGGCGCGCGGCGGCCCAGTGGATGGCGCGGATGGCGTCGACGATGGCGCGGGTGGCCTCGACCGTGCCCAGAGCCCCGCCCAGATCAGCCGTCACAGCGCCGGAGGCCTGGACGGCGGCGACGGCGGCCTCGATCGAATCCGCCTCGTCTTCCAACTCGAAGCTGTGACGCAGCATCATGGCCGCTGACAGCACCATGCCGATGGGGTTGGCCAGATCCTGACCCGCGATGTCGGGGGCCGAGCCGTGGATGGGCTCGAACAGGCCGGGACCGCTGCTGCCCAGCGAGGCCGAGGGCAGCAGGCCGATGGAGCCGCCCAGCACCGAGATCTCGTCCGACAGGATGTCGCCGAACATGTTCTCGGTCAGGATGACGTCATACGCGCGCGGCTTGCGGATCAGGTGCATGGCCATGGAGTCGACCAGGGCGTGCTCCAGGGTGATCTGCGGATATTCCTCGGCGTGGATGCGGGTCACGACCTCGCGCCACAGACGGCTGGTCTCCATGACATTGGCCTTGTCGACCGAAGTGACCTTGCCGCGACGCTGGCCAGCGGCCTGGAAGGCGGCGCGGGCGACGCGCTCGATCTCCTCGACCGTATAGACGCACAGGTCCGAGGCGCTGGTTTCGGTGCGGGTCTTTTCGCCGAAATAGACGCCGCTGGTCAGTTCGCGGAAGACGATCAGATCGACGCCCTCGACGATCTCCTTCTTTAGCGGCGACAGGTGGGCCAGGACCGGCGAGACCTGCAGGGGCCGCAGGTTGGCGTACAGGCCCATGGCCTTGCGGATGGCCAGCAGGCCCTGTTCCGGCCGAACCGGTGCGCCGTCCCACCTGGGACCGCCGACCGCACCCAGCAGAACGGCGTCGGAGGCCAGGCAGGCGGCTTTCGTTTCCTCGGGCAGGGCCTCGCCGGTCGCGTCGATGGCGGCGCCGCCGATCAGGTGCTCGGCGAACTCGAAGCGGTGGCCGTAGATGTCGCCGATGCAGGTCAGGACACGCTCGGCCGCCAGGGCGACCTCAGGCCCGACGCCGTCGCCGAGCAGGACCACGATGTTGAAGGTGCGGGTGTGGGGCATCAGTTGGTCTCCGGTTCACGGAAGCGTTCGTAGGTCTGGATGTAGGGCAGCCTGGCTTGCAGCCAGCCGAGGGTGTCGACGCCGTCGAGCAGGCACTGGCGGGCGAAGGCCTCGACCTTGAAGGGGACGGGGGCGACGTTGCCGCGACGGATCTCGCCGGCTTCCAGATCAATGGTGACGGCCTGTTCCGGGTGGGCGGCCAGATCGTCCCAGGTCGCCTGGTCGACAACTATGGGCAGGAAGCCGTTCTTCAGCGCATTGGAGGTGAAGATGTCGGCGATCTCGGTCGAGATCACGGCCCGGAAGCCATAGTCCAGCAGGGCCCAGGGCGCGTGCTCGCGCGACGAGCCGCAGGCGAAGTTGGGGCCCGCCAGCAGGATGCGCTGTTCGGTCGGGTCGATGCGGTTCAGCACGGATTCCGGCTTGGCCGAACCGTCCGCCTCATAACGCCAGTCGTGGAAGGCGTGGGCGCCCAGACCCTCGCGCGTCGTCGTGGTCAGGAAGCGGGCGGGGATGATCTGGTCGGTGTCGATATTGGCCTGGCTTAGGGTCAGGGTCTTCGACGTCAGCGTCTTGAAAGGCTCAGACATTATTCTGCTCCTGCCGCCGCGTGCTCGGCGCTCGGCTGCATGAGGAGGGCCGCCTCCGACAGATAGGCGCGCGGGTCGGTCAGGACGCCGGCGACGGCGCTGGCCGCGGCGGTGGCGGGGCTGGCCAGGATGGTGCGGGCGCCCTTGCCCTGACGGCCTTCGAAATTGCGGTTGGAGGTGGAGACCGCCAGCTGGCCGGGGGCGACGAAGTCGCCGTTCATGGCGATGCACATGGAGCAGCCAGGGATGCGCCATTCGGCGCCCGCCTCGGTGAAGACCTTGTCCAGACCTTCGGCCTCGGCGTCGCGACGCACGGCCTCGGAGCCGGGCACGACCAGCATCCGCACCCCTGGCTGGACCTTGCGGCCGCGCAGGACGTCGGCGGCGGCGCGCAGGTCGGGCAGGCGGCCGTTGGTGCAGCTGCCGATGAAGACGACGTCGACCTTGTGGCCGGTCGTCGCCTCGCCGGCGGTGAAGCCCATGTAGGCGATGGCCTTTCGGTCCGAGTCCGAGCGCGGTTGCGGCACCGGGGCACCGACCGGGGCGCCGGCGTTGGGGGTGGTGCCCCAGGTGGCCATGGGGCGGATGGCGGCGCCGTCCAGCGTCACCTCCTTGTCGAAGACCGCGCCGGGGTCCGAGGCCAGGCTCAGCCAGTCGGCGGCGGCGGCCTCATAGTCGGCCGGGACGTGTTTGCGGCCGCGCAGCCATTCCACGGTGGTCTGGTCGGGCGCGATCATGCCTGCGCGAGCGCCCGCCTCGATGGACATGTTGCACAGGGTCATGCGCCCTTCCATGTCCAGCGCCCGCACGGCCTCGCCGGCATATTCGATGACGTAGCCGGTGCCTCCGCCGAAGCCGATGGCGGCGATGACGGCCAGGGCCATGTCCTTGCCCGAGACGCCGGGGCGCAGGCGCCCATCAACGGTGACGCGCATGGATTTGGCGCGGCGCTGCAGCAGACACTGGGTGGCCAGGACGTGTCCGACTTCAGAGGTGCCGATGCCGAATGCCAGGGCCCCGAAGGCGCCGTGGGTGGCGGTATGGCTGTCGCCGCAGACCACGGTCATACCCGGCTGGGTCAGACCCAGCTCAGGCCCCATGACGTGGACCACGCCGCGCTGGTCGGAATCCCAGCCCGCCAGTTCGACGCCGTGGCGGGCGCAGTTGGCCTCCAGGGTCTCGACCTGATTTTTGGCGGCGGCGGTGAAGTAGGGGCGCTGGCCGTCCGCCCCGGCGGGCAGGGTGGGGGTGGAGTGGTCCAGGGTGGCGAAGGTGCGGTCGGGGCGGCGGACCTTCAGGCCGCGCGCCTCGATTTCGGAGAAGGCCTGGGGCGAGGTGACTTCGTGGACCAGATGCAGGTCCACATACATGACGCCCGGCGTCTCGGCCGTTTCCGGCACGACGACGTGCCGGTCCCAGACCTTTTCATAGAGGGTCCTAGGCCGGCTCATGCGCGCGCTCCTTTTCAGGGGCGGCGGCTTCAGCCTCGCCGATGGGCTCCAGCCAGCCGAAGCGGTCCGGGGTCGTGCCGTCGAACAGGCCGCGGAAGGCCGTGTTGACCGCCTTGGTGATCGGGCCGGGGCCGTTGGCGCGGGTGGCGATGCCGTCGATGGAGCGGACGGGGGTGATCTCGGCGGCGGTGCCGGTCATGAAGACCTCGTCGGCGACGTACAGGGCCTCGCGCGGCAGGATCTGTTCGTGCGCCTCGTAGCCCAGTCCGCGCGCCAGCTTCATCACCGTGTCGCGGGTGATGCCCTGCAGGATGGAGGCGGCGGCGGGCGGGGTCATCAGCACCCCGTCCTTGACCACGAACAGGTTCTCGCCGGCGCCTTCCGACAGACGGCCGTCGACGCCCAGGGCGATGCCTTCGCCGAAGCCGCCGACGCGGGCTTCACGCCCGATCAGATAGCCGGACAGATAGTTGCCGCCCGCCTTGGCGCCCGCCGGGATGGTGTTGGGCGCGACGCGGTTCCAGCTGGAGATGCAGGCGTCGACGCCCTTCTCCAGAGCCTCCTCGCCCAGATAGGCGCCCCAGGGGAAGGCCGAGATCATGACGTCGGTGCGGATGTTCTGCGGCGACGGCGTCACGCCCATGCCGCACTCGCCCAGGAAGGCCAGGGGCCGCAGGTAGGCCGAACGCAGACCCTCGGACCGGACCACGTCCTTGCAGGCCTGGACCAGCTCGTCCTCGGTGAAGGACAGGGGGAAGTGATAGATGCGCGCGCTGTCGAACAGGCGGCGGATGTGGTCGGTCAGGCGGAAGCCGCACGGGCCGTTCGGGGTGTCATAGACGCGGATGCCTTCGAACACCGAGGTGCCGTAGTGCAGGGCGTGGCTCATGACGTGAATCCTGGCGTCGGCCCAGGGCGTCAGGTCGCCGTTGATCCAGATGTTCTTAGCCAGCGGTTGCATAGGTCTTGTCCATTTGTGCGGAGCCCGCCCCGGCTGTCACAGCCGCGATGATGGCGGTCAGCTCCGCGTCATTGATTTCGCCGATCTGGTCGGCGCGTTGCTTGAAGCCGGCGAAGACCTCGGCCAGGCGCTGGCCCTCCAGCACGTGGCCCAGGGCCTCGGCTCGCTTGCCGACCGCGTGGCGGCCGGAATGCTTGCCCAGCACGAAGTAGCTGCCCTCGAAACCGACGTCCTCGGGACGCATGATCTCGTAGGTGCGGCTGTCGGCCATCATGCCGTGCTGGTGGATCCCGGCCTCGTGGGCGAAGGCGTTCAGGCCGACGATGGCCTTGTTGCGGGCGATGACCGTCTCGGTCACGTCGCGCAGGGTCTGCGAGGCCCGCACCAGGTGGCGGCTCTCGGCCGATACGCTGACGCCATAGCGGTCCGCGCGGGTGCGCAGGGCCATGATGATCTCCTCGATGGAGGCGTTTCCGGCCCGTTCGCCGATGCCGTTGATCGCGCCCTCGATCTGACGCGCCCCGCCCTCGACGGCAGCCAGGGAGTTGGCCACGGCCAGACCCAGGTCGTTGTGGGCGTGCGACGAGAAGATGATGTCGGCGTGACGCGGACGGATGATGCCGTCCAGATAGGCGAAGCGCTGACGCACTTCTTCCGGCGTGGCGTAGCCGACGGTGTCGGGCACGTTCAGCGTCTGGGCGCCCGCATCGGCGGCGGCTGTCAGGGCCTCGGCCAGGAACTCCGGCTCGGTGCGGAAGGCGTCCTCGGCCGAGAACTCCACGTCGTCGAACATCGAGGCGGCGTATTCCACCGTGCGGGAAATGGTGGCCAGCACCTCGTTGGTGCTCATGCGCAGCTTGGCCGAGCGGTGGATCGGGCTGGTGGCCAGGAAGACGTGGCAGCGGCGATGCGACTTCGGCGCAGGCGACAGGGCCCGGAACGAGGCGTCGATGTCCTTCTCGTTGGCGCGCGACAGCGAGGCGAAGACCGGTCCCTCGATCTCGCCCGCCACGCGGCGGATGCACTCCTCGTCGCCGGGCGATGCGGCGGCGAAGCCGGCCTCGATCACGTCCACGCCCAGGTCGCGCAGGACATGGGCCATCTTCAGCTTGGACTCGGCCGACATGGAGAAGCCGGGGGCCTGTTCGCCGTCGCGCAGAGTGGTGTCGAAGACGATGACGCGGTTGGGATCCGACGCCGTAATCTCGGCGGTTCTGGATACTCGTTCTACTCGGGACATTTTACGCGGCCTCGGACTGGTAGGCGGGGGCGGCGATGCGAGCGACGCCGAACAGGCGGTCGATCTGGCAGCCCAGGTTGTCGATGGAGCGCGCGGCGTCGCGGCCGCGCACGGTCAGGGCGATGCGGCGCGAGGCGCCGTCGACGTCGGCCATGCTCATGCCGTCGATGTGGAAGCCGCGGCGTTCCACCAGGCCGATGAGACGCTGAAGCGAGCCGTCGGCCCGGTCGATCTGGATGTGAATGGTGTCGCTCATGTTCATGCGCCTTCCATCATTTCAGCGTTGCTCTTGCCCGGCGGAACCAGGGGCCAGACGTTCTCTTTGGGGTTGATGACGACGTGGGCCAGGCAGGGGCCGTCGGCGGCCAGCAGGCGGGCGATGCCGGCCTCGACCTGATCGCGTTGCGCGATGCGGAAGGCCTCGATGCCGAAGGCCTCGGCCACCTTCACGAAGTCCGGGTTGTCGGACAGATCGACCTCGGAATAGTTCTCTTCGAAGAACAGCTCCTGCCACTGGCGCACCAGGCCCAGGGAGGAGTTGTCCAGCAGGACGATCTTCAGGGCGACGCCGTAACGCTTCAGCGTGGCCAACTCCTGGATGTTCATCATGAAGCCGCCGTCGCCGGCGATGGTGACGACCGTGGCGGAAGGGTCGGCCAGCTTGGCGCCCAGACCGGCGGGCAGGCCGAAGCCCATGGCGCCCAGACCGCCCGAGGTGATGTGGGCTTCCGGCCTGGAGAAGCGACAGTGCTGGGCGGCCCACATCTGATGCTGGCCGACGTCGCAGGCGGCGACGAAGCGGTCGCCGGCGGCCTCGGACAACTGTTTCAGCAGGGCGGGCGCATAGACGTCTTCGCCCGGCGCGTCATAGCGGGCCGCGTGATGGGCGGCGGCCGAGGCGCAGCGGATGACCCAGGGGTCGATGGCCAGGGGGGCGGCGGCCAAGCGCGAAGTCAGGGCCTCGACCCCGGGCTTCAGCTCGCCGGCGACCGCGACGTGGGTTTCACGCAGCTTGCCGATCTCCGAGGCGTCGACGTCGAAGTGGACGACGCGGGCGTGGGGGGCGAACTCGGCCAGCTTGCCGGTGGCGCGGTCGTCGAAACGGGCGCCCAGGACGATCAGCAGGTCGGACGCCTGGACCGCCTCATTGGCGGCGCGCGTGCCGTGCATGCCCAGCATCCCCAGGAAGCCGGGGGCGTCGGTCGGAACCGTGCCCAGGGCGTTCAGGGTCGAGACGGTCGGGATGCCGGTGGCCTCGGCGAAGGCGCGGACGGCCTCGGTCGCGCGGCCGATCTTCACCCCGCCGCCGATGTAGATCAGCGGGCGCTCGGCGGCGCGGATGAAGCGTTCGGCCTCGGCGATGGCGTCGTGGTTCAGCGGGATCGTTTCGTTGGGGATGTTGAAGCCGAACGGGGCGGCGGCCGTGGCGAACTGGACGTCTTTCGGCAGGTCGACCAGGACCGGGCCGGGACGACCCGAGGCGGCGATGTGGAAGGCCTGTTCGACGGCGGCCGGGATCTCGGCCGCGTCGCGCACCAGGATGGAGTGTTTCACGATCGGCAGGGTGACGCCCAGGATGTCGATCTCCTGGAAGGCGTCGGTGCCCATGACGCCCTGAGGGACGTTGCCGGTGATGCAGACCATCGGCACCGAATCCATCATGGCGTTGGCGATGCCGGTGATCAGATTGGTGGCGCCGGGCCCCGAGGTGGCCATGCAGACGCCGACCTTGCCCGAGGCGCGGGCGTAGGCGTCGGCGGCGAAGGCCGCGCCCTGTTCGTGACGGACCAGGATGTGCTTCAGGCCCGTGCCGGTCAGGGCGTCGTAGATCGGCATGATGGCGCCGCCGGGGTAGCCGAAGACCACCTCCACGCCCATCCGCTCCAGGCTGGAGACGAGCAGGCGCGCGCCGGTGGCCGTGTCGTTCACGGCCGCCGGGGCGGGGGCGGTTTTCAGGGCGGGCGCGGCGGCGCTCATCGGGTCAGTCTCTCTTTATATACGCGGGTCAGGCGGCGGCCGATTTGGCCGCCTGCAGCCAGGCCATGCGCTCGCGCAGGCGGGCGCCCGTTTGTTCGATGTGGGATTGGCGATCCGCGTCCAGCCAGGCCTGGTACTGCGGCTTGCCGGCCTCGTTCTCGGCGATCCAGTTGCGCGCGAAGGTGCCGTCCTGAATCTCGGTCAGGACCTCCTTCATGCGGGCGCGGGTCTCGTCGGTGATGACGCGCGGGCCGCTGGCGACCGCGCCCCACTTGGCCGTTTCCGAGATGAAGTGGTGCATCTTGGAGATGCCGCCCTCGTAGAAGAGGTCCACGATCAGCTTCAGCTCGTGCAGGCACTCGAAGTAGGCGATCTCGGGCTGGTAGCCGGCCTCGACCAGGGTGTTGAAGCCCGAGATGACCAGTTCCTTGGCGCCGCCGCACAGGACCGCCTGTTCGCCGAACAGGTCGGTCTCGGTCTCTTCGCGAAACGAGGTCTCCAGCAGGCCGCCGGTCGCGCCGCCGATGCCCTTGGCGTAACCCATGGCGCGGTCGCGCGCCTTGCCGGTGGCGTCCTTCTCGATGGCGAACAGGCTGGGGACGCCCCGGCCGCGCGCGAACTCGCGACGGACCAGATCGCCCGGGCCTTTAGGGGCGACCAGGATGACGTCCATGTCGTCGCGCGGCGTGATGCGGTCATAGATGATCGAGAAGCCGTGGGCGAACAGCAGGGCGGCGCCCGGCTTGGCGTTCGGCTCGATGATGTCGCGATAGACCTCGTTCTGAATCATGTCCGGGGTCAGGATGGCGATGATGTCGGCGCCGCGGACGGCCTCGGCCGGCTCGGCGACAGGGACGCCGTCGGCCGCAGCGTGTTTCCAGCCCGTGCCGCCCTGACGAACGCCGACGACGACGTCATGGCCCGAGTCCTTCAGGTTCTGGGCGTGGGCGCGGCCCTGCGAGCCATAGCCGATGACGGCGATGCGCTGGCCGGCGATGGCGCCCGGCTTG
>NZ_DASWXW010000164.1:0-16237 GCF_036405315.1 Brevundimonas sp.
CTGACCGCTTGCGGCAACCAGGAGCAGGCTGCCGACGCCGCTGCCGACGCCACCGCTGCTGCCGGCGAAGCCGCCGCTGCCGCTGACGCCGCTGCCGCTACCGGCGACGCCGCTTCGGCTGACGCCGCCCAGGCTGCTGCCGACACCGCCGCCACCGCTGCTGACGCCGCTGGTGACGCCGCTGCCGCCGCTGCTGGCGCCGCCACCGACGCTGCTGCCGCCGCTGCTCCGGCTGCTGCCGACGCCGCTGCTGCTCCGGCCGCCGCTGCTCCGGCTGCTGCTGCTCCGGCCGCCGCTCACTAAGACTTAATGTCTTGGATCGCGGACTTCGGTTCGCGATGCGGAAAGGGGTCGCCTTCGGGCGGCCCCTTTTTTCGTGCCCGCTATCCAGCCGGACGCCCGACGGCTAAAGCCCGGCCATGATCGACGACCCGCGCGAACAGTCCCCCGACGACGCTTCCCCTCAGCTGGTCTGGGCCGAGGACGGCTCGCCGCGCTCCGGCCGTTTCGGCGACGTCTACTTCTCCAAGGACGACGGCCTGGCCGAAACCCGCGCCGTCTTTCTTGACGGTTGCGGCCTGCCTCAGGCCTGGGCCGACCGTGCGGCCTTCACCGTCGCCGAGCTGGGCTTCGGCACCGGGTTGAACATCGTGGCCCTGCTGGACCTGTGGCGCCGGGCCCGCCCCGCGCACCAGAAGGACGGGGGCCGCCTGCACGTCTTCTCCATCGAAGGCTTCCCCCTGACCCGCGACGAGGCCGCCCGGGCGCTTTCCGCCTGGCCGGAACTGGCCGAAACCGCCGCCGCCGTCCTCGCCGTCTGGCCGCAAGGCGCGCCCGGCTTCCACCGTCTCGACCTGCCGCAATGGAACGCCGCCATCGACCTGGCCGTCGGCGACGCCGAGTGGGCGCTGGAGCAATGGTCCGGCCCGGCCGACGCCTGGTTCCTGGACGGCTTCTCGCCCGCCCTGAACCCGGGGATGTGGTCGCCCGAGATCATGGCCCTGATCGCCGCCCGCTCCGCGCCCGGCGCGCGGGTCGCCACTTTCACCGTCGCGGGGGCTGTGCGACGCGGCCTCGCCGACCACGGCTTCATCGTCGAGAAGAAGCCCGGCCACGGCCGCAAGCGCGAACGGCTTGAGGCGCATCTGCCCTCGCCGCCGCCCTCGCCCGTTCCGCCGCGGCATGTAGCCGTGGTCGGCGCCGGAATCGCCGGGGCCTCGGTCGCGCGCGCCCTGATCGCCGGGGGCGCCCGCGTCACCGTCATCGAGCCCGAGCGCCCCGGCGCGGGCGGCTCGGGCTTTCCCGCCGCCCTGGTCACACCCCGCCTCGACGCCGGCGACGCCCTGATCGCCGGCTTCCACGCCCAGGCCCTGGAGCGCGCCCGCGCCCTCTACAGCGCCCTGCCCGGCGCCGTGATCGCCGAGGGCGTGCTGCAGCTGGAGCAGGCCCCGCGCGACGCCGCGCGCTTCGACAAGATCGCCGCCCAGGACCTCTGGCCCGTCGAGGCCATGACGCGCATGGACGCCGAGGCCGCCTCCGACCGCCTGGGCGAGGCCGCGCCGTCCGGCGGCCTGCTGATGCAGGGCGCGATGGCCCTGCGGCCGTCGGCGGTGCTGGAGCCCTGGCTCGCGGGCGCCGAACGCCGGACCGCCCGCGTCGCCGCCCTCCTGCCGCAAGGCGACGGCTGGCGCCTGATCGACGCCGATGGAGCGGTCATCGTCGAAGCCGACGCCGTGGTCCTGGCCGCCGGATGGGGAACCGCCGCCCTGAAGGGCGACACGAGGCCCGACCTGCCGCTCGCCCCCGTCGCCGGTCAGGCCGACTGGGTCGAGGGCCCGGTCACGCCGCCCGTCGCCTGGGGCGGTTACGCCGTGCCGACCGGGACCGGCCTGCTGTTCGGCGCCACCCACGACCGGGGCCAGACCGATCTCGCGCCGACCGCAGAAGCCTCGGCGCGCAATCTCGCGACCCTGGCCGCCGCCCTGCCGGCTCTGGCCGCGCGAACGGAGGCCGCCGGCCCGAGTCAAAGCCGCAAGGCGGTGCGCGCCACCACGCCCGACCGTCTGCCCCTGTGCGGCGGCCTCGCCTCCTCCGGCCTCTACGCCCTGACCGGCCTCGGCTCGCGCGGCTTTTGCGTCGCCCCCCTGCTGGCCGAGGATCTGGCGGCGCAGATCCTGAACCGGCCGGCGCCCCTGCCTCGCGCCGCGCGACAGCGCCTGTCGCCGGCGCGCTTCACGGACGGCTGACATCGCCGGCGAGCCGGTTGCGCGCAAAGACCTTTGCAACCTCCGCCATTGCGTTACGGTGATATCTCAACCTTGAGCGGAGCATCATCATGTCGCGTTTCACGCCCTCCCTTCTGGTGATCGCCGCCGTCCTGCTGGCCGGGTGCGCGCCGACCTCGACCGATCAGATCGCCGCGGCGACGCCCGAACGCCAATGCATGTTCCCCGACGACGTTCAGAGTTTCCGCGTGCGCGCCGCGGATCGAACCGTCTTCGTGCGGGGGACAAGCAACGCCGTGTTCGAGCTGCAGCCGGCGGGCGACTGCAACGGGCTGAACGAAGCCATGAGGCTGGCTGTCGTCGACCAGGTCTCCAGGGTCTGCGTCGGCGACTGGACCACGATCACGTCGTCGCCGTCCCCGGCGCCCTGCCGCGTGCGGGTCGTCAAACGCCTGACCGCGGCCGAGGTCGCCGCCCTGCCGGATCGCGACCGCCCCTAGGATCACGCCGGCAACCTGACGGCGGGTCGGGCGCTTAGACAGCCAAGGTTCATCATCGCGCCTGTATGACGGCCGCAACGCTTTCACGGAGTCTCCCCATGTCGCGGCTTGCCCCCGCCCTTCTGGTCGCCGCCGCCGGCGTCGTCGCCCTGGCCGGATGCGCCCCGACCACGGCGCCCGACCGCACGACGTCGCTCGCCCCCGAACGCCAGTGCCTCTTCCAGAACCAGATCCAGAGCTTCCGCGTGCGGGACCAGAACATCTATATTCGCGGATCGGGCAAGGCGGTGTTTCAGCTGGAGACGGCCGGCTATTGTCGCGATCTGGACGACGCCATGGGCGTGGCCTTCCTGCCGCAGGGCGGGTTGAACCGCCTGTGCACCGGCGACTGGACCCAGCTCGTCCCGTCGGGCGCGACGCCCCCGGTCACGCCTTGCCGCGCCCGCATCGTCAAGCGTCTGAGCGACGCCGAGGTCGCGGCCCTGCCGGAACGTGACCGCCCCTGACGGCGACGCCCCGTCGGGGATTACTTCGCGGTAATGGTGGTGTGCGAGGTTTGAGAACGGCTCGCTGAACGCTATGAAGCGGAGCTGTCAAACTCGCGTCCGGCGCCGGACTGAAGGTTCGCGCCCTCCCTGCACCGACCCTTCAAGGATCCTCGCACGTGGCGAACACCCTTCGTATTCCGGGCGCCGCTCCGGCCCTGTTGCTGGCTGCGGCCGCGGCTCTGACCCTGTCCGCCTGCGGCGGGCACGGCGACGACAAGAAAAAGGCCGGCGACAAGCCCGCCGGAGCCTCGCGTCAGACCGTCAGCGTGGCGACCGCGACCTCGGTCGCCCTGCCGCGCGTCATCGTCGCCTCGGGCACGGTCTCGGCCTGGGAAGAGGTGCCGGTCGGCGCCGAAACCGGCGGCCTGACGGCTGTCGGCGTCTATGTCGATGAAGGCGCCTACGTCCGTCAGGGCCAGGTTCTGGTGAAGCTGAACGACGCCCTGTTGCAGGCCCAGCTGCGCCAGCAGCAGGCGGCGGTTCAGACCGCCGAGGCCAACGCCGCCCGCGACGACGCCGCCCTGGCTCGCGCCCAGGAACTGAAGACCCGCGGCTTCCTCAGCCAGGCTTCGCTGGATTTCGCCCTGGCGGATCAACGCGCCTCTCAGGCCAACCTGGCCTCGGCCCGCGCCTCGCTGTCCGAAACCCGCACCCGACTGGCCCAGAGCGAGATCAAGGCCCCCGTCTCGGGTCAGATCATCAGCCGCAGCGTCACCAAGGGTCAGATCGTCGCCTCCGGAACCGAGCTGTTCCGCATGGTCCGCGACGGCCGGCTTGAGCTGGACGCCCAGGTGCCGGAAACCGACCTGCCCGCCATCCGCGCGGGACAGACGGCGACCGTCACCTCCAACGAGGGCGTGGCCACCAGCGGCACGGTCCGCATCGTCACGCCCGAGGTCGACGCCCAGACCCGCCTGGGTCTGGCCCGCATCACCCTGTCGCCCGGCAGCGGCCTGAAAACGGGGATGTTCGCCCGCGCGGCGATCGACGCCGGCGCCCAGCCCGCGACCGTGGTGCCGACCGGGGCCGTCCTCTATCGCAACAACAAGTCCGGCGTCTTCGTGCTGGACGCCCAGTCGGCGGCGCATTTCCGCCCGGTGACGGTGCTGTCGCGCCGCGACGACCAGACCTCGGTCAGCGGGATCGAGCCCGGCGTCCGCATCGTGGTTCAGGGCGCCGGCTTCCTGAACGACGGGGACAAGGTGACGGTCTCGACCGCACAGGCCCCCCCGACGCCCGTCGCCGCGGCCGCCCCGGCCAAGAAGTAGGGGCCGGCCATGAACCAGATCTCCTCCTGGGCCATCAAGAACCCCATCCCCATCATCCTGCTGTTCGTCATGCTGACGATCAGCGGCGTGATCGGCTTCATGGGGATGCGGATCAACAACAACCCCGACATCGACTTCCCACTGGTCGCCGTCACCGCCGCCCGTCCGGGCGCCGCGCCGAGCGAGATGGAGGTGCAAGTCACCCGCCCGATCGAGGACTCGATCGCCGGCCTGTCGGGCGTGCGCCACATCTATTCCAACATCTCGGACGGGGTCTCCTCGACCACCATCGAGTTCGAGCTGGGCACCGACACCGAACGCGCCACCAACGACGTGCGCAACGCCATGAGCGGGGTGCGCGCCACCCTGCCCCAGGACATGCAGGAGCCGACGGTCCAGCGCATCGACATCACCGGCGACGCCCTGATCACCTATGTGGTCCGCTCGCCGACCATGACGCCGGAGCAGATCAGCTGGTTCATCGACAATGAGATGAGCCGCGCCCTGCTGGCCCTGGGCGGCGTGGGCGAGGTCAACCGTTCGGGCGGCGTGAACCGCGAAATGCGGGTCGAACTGGACCCCGACCGTCTGGCCGCCTACGGCGTCACGGCGGCGGCGGTCAGCCAGGCCCTGACCAGCGTCAACTCCGACCAGCCCGGCGGCCGCGTCACCGTGGCCGGGTCCGAGCGCGCCATCCGCACCCTGGGTTCGGCCGGTTCGGTCGAGCAGCTGCGCCAGACCCTGGTGCCGCTGGGCGGCGGCCGCACCGTGCGCCTGGGCGACCTGGGCGTGGTCGAGGACAAGTGGACCGAACCGCGTCGTCTGGCCCGCTATAACGGCCAGGAGGCCGTGACCTTCAACTTCCTGCGCTCGCGCGAGGCCAGCGAGGTCAAGGTGGCCGAGAAGGTCCGCGCCGAGGTGGCCAAGATCGACGAGGCCCACCCCGACCTGACCATCGAGCAGGTCACGTCCAGCGTCCAGTATATCGAGGAAAGCTACATCGCCTCGATCGAGGCCCTGCTGCTGGGCGCCGTGCTGGCGGTCATCGTGGTCTTCATCTTCCTGCGCGACTGGCGGGCGACCCTGATCGCGGCGACGGCCATGCCGATGTCGCTGATCCCGACCTTCGCCATCCTGGGCCCGATGGACCAGTCGCTGAACGTGGTGACGCTGCTGGCCCTGTCGCTGACCATCGGCATCCTGGTCGACGACGCCATCGTGGAGATCGAGAACATCGTGCGGCACATGCGCGATGGAAAGACGCCCTATGACGCCTCGATGGAGGCCGCCGACGAGATCGGCCTGGCGGTCGTGGCCACCACCTCGACCATCATCGCCGTCTTCGCCCCGGTCGGCTTCATGCCCGGCATCATCGGCCAGTTCTTCAAGGCCTTCGCCCTGGCGGCCTGCGTGTCGGTGGCCTTCTCCCTGATCGTGGCGCGGACGCTGACGCCCCTGATGGCGGCCTATCTGCTGAAGCACACCAAGCATGAGGACAAGGACCCCGTGTGGATGCCCGGCTATCTGCGCGCCCTGCGCTGGTGCCTGGGCAACCGATGGAAGGTGTTCGGCATGGGCGCGGTCGTCTTCATTGGTTCTGGGGCCTTGGTCCCGACCCTGCCGTTCGAGTTCAGCCCCTCGGGCGATCAGTCGCGCGCCGCCTTCCAGATCCAGTTGCCGCCCGGCGCGACCCTGCGCGAAACCGACGCCGTGGTGCAGCGCGTGACCCGCGAGCTTCAGGCCCGCCCCGAAGTGACCTCCGTCTACGCCGCCGTCGGCGGCCAGGAGGTCAATCAGGCCAATGTCTACGCCGACATGGTCAAGAAGGGCGAGCGCAAGGTCAGTCAGCAGGAATTCGCCCGCGAGATGGTCGACAAGCTGAAGACCATCCCCGGCGCCCGCATCAGCGCCGGCATCGCCCAGCAGGGCGGCGGCCCCAGCGACGGCACCCGCTACACCTTCGCCATCCTGGGCGACAATCCGACCGCCCTGGCGGCGGCGGCGCGCAAGGTCGAGGACGAGATGCGGGGCGTTCCCGGCCTGGCCAATGTGGTCAACACCGCCGCCATCGCGCGTCCGGAAATCCTGGTCACGCCGCGTCCCGACGAGGCGGCCCTGGCCGGCGTCTCGACCGGCACCATCTCCCAGGCGGTGCGCGTCGCCACCCTGGGCGACGTCGATCAGAACCTGCCGAAATACAACCTGGGCGACCGCCAGGTGCCGATCCGGCTGCAACTGACCGAGGAGGCCCGCCAGGACCTGAACGTGCTGGAGACCCTGCGCGTGCCCACCGCCTCGGGCGCCGCAGTGCCGCTGAGCGCCGTGGCCGACATCGAGTTCGGCGCCGGCCCCGCGACGGTCAGCCGTCAAGACCGCTCGCGCATCGCCTCGATCACGGCCGAACTGGACGGCATCCGCAGCGGCGACGCCGCCCAGCGGGTGCAGAAGCTGCCTTCGGTGCAGAAACTGCCCGAGGGCGTGCGCCAGGTTCCGGCCGGCGACGCCGAGTTCATCCAGGAGATGATCACCGGCTTCGCCATCGCCTTCGGCACCGGCATCCTGCTGATGTACGCGGTCCTGGTGCTGCTGTTCAAAAGCTTCGCCTATCCGATCACCATCATGGCGGCCCTGCCCCTGGCCATCGGCGGCGCCTTCGTGGCGCTGAAGATCGGCGGCTCCAGCTTCTCGATCTCCTCGCTGATCGGGGTGCTGATGCTGATGGGCATCGCGGCCAAGAACTCCATCCTGCTGGTCGACTACGTCATCATGGCCGAGAAGGGCGGAATGCCCCGGATGGAGGCCATTCTGGACGCCGCCCACAAGCGGGCGCGGCCGATCCTGATGACCACCTTCGCCATGGGCGCGGGCATGGTGCCTGTGGCCATCGGCTGGGGCGCGGACGTCGAGTTCCGCTCGCCCATGGCCATCGCGGTCCTGGGCGGTCTGATCTCCTCGACCTTCCTGTCGCTGCTCTACATCCCGGCCATCTTCACCATCGTCGACGACATCGCCGGCTGGGGCCGCCGCCGCATCGGCAAGGCCTTCGCCGGCCAGCGCCGACTGGCGGACGACCCGGCCCACGCCGACTAGGCTCCGGGTCCTCGGGAAACAGAAAGCCCCCGGAGAGCGATCTCCGGGGGTTTTTTCGTGGGCCGGTTTCAGGGGCTGGTTTCAGGGCCGGGCGCCGCGACCGCAGGCCGCGCCGGCGGTGCCGGGCGGCGCGCCGCCCCGCCCAAAGAAAAAGGCGGCCCGGATCGCTCCGGGCCGCCTCGCCTCCGCCCTCAGGCGAAGGGTCGATCAGTATCTGACGCGCAGGGTCGCGCCGTAGGTGCGCGGCTGGCCCATGAAGGCGTTGTAGGTCTGGGTGTCCAGGGCCGGGTTGTAGTAGGTGCCGTTCGGCTGGACCGTCGACTGGAAGGCCGAACCTTGCAGCGGGGCGTTGATGGCCACCTGCTTGTACTCTTCGTCGGTCAGGTTCTGGGCCCACAGGTCCAGGGTCCAGCGGTCGTCTTCCGAGCCCAGGGTGACGCGGCCGTTCAGCAGGGTCATGGCGTCCTGCATCTTGTAGGGCAGCAAGTCCGACCCGGTGTTGAACTCGGTCGTGTACTTGGCCGACAGGTTGAAGCCCACCTTCAGGCCGGCGCCGATCGAGCGGTCAAAGGCGACCGAACCCGTGGCCGACCATTCCGGCGCGAACGAGGCCCGCGCGCCCGGCAGCAGCGACAGCTGCGGGAAGTTGCCGGGGTTGGTCATGTCGGCGGCGGTGAAGACGCCGTACTTGGTGTCGGTGTAGGTCACGCCGCCGTTGAACGACAGGCCCTCGACCGGGGTGAACCAGACGAAGTCGGCGTCGAAGCCTTGCGACTTCAGCTCGGGAATGGATTCGACCACGAAGGCCGTGCCCAGGAAGGTGTTGAGCTGGAAGTCCTCGAACGTCTGATGGAAGTAGGTGACGTTCAACAGGACCGTGCGGTCGAACAGGGTGTTCTTCAGGCCCAACTCGTAGCTGTCGACGGTTTCCGCCGGGAAGTAGAGCGAAGCGGTCGGGGTGACGCCGGTCTGGACCCGGTCCAGGTTGTAGCCGAACGACTTGTAGCCGTGGGCGTAGGAGCCGTAGGCCATGACGCTGTCGTTGAAGCGATAGCTGGCCTTGATCGTGCCGGTGAAGTCGCCGCCGGTGTTCTCTTCGGACAGCTTGCGGTTGTCATACAGCGGGTTGGCCCACGGCAGACAGATGTTGCCGATCAGGCGCGGGCCGGTCGCAGCGCCGAAGACGCCCTGGATGGCCGCGGCGTTGGCCAGAGCGCCGCCGCAGGCCGCGCCGTTCGTGCCGACATTGTCCTGGATCGCCAGCAGGCGCTTGTGATCCTGGGTGTAGCGCAGGCCCAGGGTCAGATCGAGCTGGTCGGTCAAGCGGACCGTGTTGTTGGTGAAGAAGGCGAAGGATTCCGTGCTCTGGCTGTAGTGGTCGCGCACGCCCTCGCCGACGCCGAAGCCCGGGCCGGTCGCGGCGGTCGGGCCCGACGGCGCCATGCCGCCCGTCGCCAGACAGCCTGCCAGACCGGCGGCCGACTGGCCCGGACGGCTGAAGCAGCCGATGTCGTTGGGGCTGACCGGGAAGGCCGGGTTGGCGGCGTTCAGCTGCGACGAGAGCAGCAGCGACAGGAAGGGGGTGTAGCCGGCCCCGTACCAGTAGCTGTCGGCGCGGCTGATGTCCTCCTTGGTGAAGAAGGCGCCGACCAGCCAGTCCATGCGGTCGGTGGTCCCGGCCAGGCGGAACTCCTGGGTCAGGTTCTCCAGCTCGAAGCCGTAGTTGCCGTCATTGTTGCGATAGAGCAGGTCGGCGGTGGTGTAGTCGAGGTCCATGCCGTTGACCCCCTCCCAGTTCCGCCAGGAGCTGATCGAGGTGACGGTGGCGTTCCACGACGGAATGTCGATGTTGGCCTCAGCCGAGAAGCCCATGTCCTCCATGCTCTGGCCCGTGCCGCGGTTGGCGTAGGCCGTGCGCGAGAAGGGCAGAGGGCCGAAACCGGCGGCCGGCGGTTGCTGCTGACCGCCGACGGCGGCGACGGCGGCATAGGTCGGGCCGGTGCGGATCTGGGTCGAGACGCAGCAGTATTCGTCGCGCTTGGAATAGTCGGCGATCAGACGGATCGACACATCATCCGAAGGCAGGATCAGCAGTTGGCCGCGCGCGGTCCAGAAGTCCTGGTTCTGATCGTCCTTTTCCTGACGCGGGCCGGCGCCGGTGATCACGTCGTAGAAGCCGTCGCGCTCGCGCTTGGCCATATAGAGGCGGCCGGCGATCTGATCGGTGATCGGGCCCGTGACCGAGCCGGCGACGCCCCAGGCGCTGAAGTTGCCGTAGGTCGCCTCGGCGTTGAAGCCGGGGGTGAAGGACGGCGCTTCGGTGATGATGTTGATGACGCCGGCCGAGGTGTTCTTGCCGAACAGGGTGCCCTGCGGACCCTTCAGCACCTCGATGCGGCTCAGTTCGCCCAGGTCGCCGAAGCCGACGCCGTTGCGCGAGCGATAGACGCCGTCGATGACCACGCCGACCGAGCTTTCCAGGCCGGGGTTGTCGCCGACCGTGCCGACGCCGCGGATGCGCGCCGTGGTCGAGGCTTCCGACTGGGTCGAGGTCACGGTCATGCCCGGAGTCAGGATCTGCAGATCCTTGATGTCGCGCACCCCGGCGCCGTCCAGCGCCTCCTGCGACAGGGTCGTGACCACGATCGGCACGTCCTGCAGGCTCTGTTCGCGTTTCTGGGCGGTGACGATGATGTCGTCGACCGTGGTGGGGCCTTCCTGGGCCGACGCGGCGCCGGCGAAGCCGAAGGCGACGACGCCGACGACGGCGGCCGACGCAGTGCTGCGAAGAATGTTGTTGAAACGCATAAGCGGCTCCCCGGCTCTATGGCCCGGCCGCCCGCGGCGACCGTGGCGATTCCTGTCCCTGTCGATTCACGCTCATTGAACGGCGTGAATTCTCCGTTGATAGGGTTAAGCCAGGGTCGGGACAGCGACAAGAAGCCGCCAAGCTGTGAAAGGCGATTTCAGCCAAGGTCGCTCTACGTGTGGCGAGAAAGCGACAAAAACCGATTACGCAAGGTCAATATTATCAGCGTTCACCGCAAGATTTTGGCAGATGAGGCGTCTTCTCTTTGCTGCTGACGCCGGGCCGCGAGGTTCAGAATCACGGCGGCGGCGAGCGCCGACAGCAAGGATCCGCCGATCACGCCCAGCTTGACCTCGATCTGCTCGGGCGAGTCCACCGCGCCCGGGAAGGCCAGAACGCCGATGAACAGGCTCATGGTGAAGCCGATGCCGCACAGCAGGCTGACGCCGTAGAGCTGCAGCCAGCTGGCGCCCGAGGGCTTGTCCCCGATCTTGAGCTTGGCGGCCAGCCAGGCGGCGCCGAAGACGCCGACCTGCTTGCCGACGAACAGACCCAGGGCGATGGCGACGACCAGGGGGGCGAAGGCCTGCTCCAGCGACAGACCGGCGAAGGAGACGCCCGCCTTGGCGAAGGCGAACAGCGGCAGGACCAGGAAGGCCACGTAGGGGTGCAGGTCGTGCATCGCCTCCCTCAGCGGGCTTTGCGAGGTCTCGCGGCGCGGCTCGACCGGCACGATCACGGCGAAGGCCACCGCCGTCAGCGAGGTCGACAGGCCCGAAAGCACCGTCAGATACCAGACCGCGCCGAAGCCCAGCACCCAGAAGGGCCCGGCCAGACGACGACGGCCGATCAGGGCCAGGGCGGCCAGGACGCCGACCACGCCCAGCAGCGGCGGCCACTGCACGCCCTGGCTGAACAGGACGGCGATCAGGGCGATGGCCCCCAGGTCGTCGACGATGGCCAGGGTCAGCAGGAAGACCCGCAGCGACGACGGCAGCTTCTTGCCCACCACCGCAAAGACGGCCAGGGCGAAGGCGATGTCGGTGGCCAGGGGAATAGGCCAGCCCTGCCCCGGCCCGCCCAACATCTGGGCGAAGGCCAGATAGACCAGCCCCGGAACCGCCATCCCGCCCACGGCGGCGATGATCGGCAGGGCCAGCTTCTTGGGATTGCTCAGTTCGCCCTTGAGGATCTCGTATTTGATCTCCAGCCCGACCACGAGGAAGAAGACCGCCATCAGGCCTTCCTTGATCCAGCCCGAGATCGTCTCTTCCAGCCGCAGCGGGCCGATCTGAAGCACGTGGACGCTCTTCAGCCAGGCGAAGTAGTCGCCGGCCCAGGGCGAGTTGGCCACGATCAGAGCGGCCACGGCGGCAAGGCCCAGGGCGGCGCCCGAGCCGGCTTCGGTCTTGAGGAAGGCGAGCGTGCTTTTTCTGGCCACGGCGGTCTCCGAAATCAAAAGGACTGTCGTGGCGTCAGGTTATCGACGGACGCCGGACCGGATTCGCGCGTCGAGCGACGGCGCCGGCCTGGCCCCGACGCGCGCTGGCGACGCGGGACCTGATCTCTGCGGTTGAAAATACCCGAGCCGCCTCGAGGTTCAACCCTGCCTTCGCGGTTGCGAAACGGGCGGTGAACGCGCATCTGCCGCTTCATGCCCGTCTCCCCCGCCTATCGCCCCGACCCGCGCTTCATCGCCCTCGGCCCCGATTACGCCGATCCGGTGCAGGCGGCGGACTTTCCTCAGACGATCCTGCGCGTGCGCAATGATCGCGCGGCGGCGAGCGTGGGGCTGGAGACGCTGACGGATGAGGAATGGATCGCCCATTTCGGCCGGTTCCAGCCACTGCCCGGCCAGCCCGCGCCGGCGGCCATGCGCTATCACGGCCACCAGTTCCGCACCTATAATCCCGAGATCGGCGACGGACGCGGCTTCCTGGCCGCGCAGTTGAGGGAAACCCCTCAAGCAGCCTCCCTCCGCGAGGGAGGCGATAGGGAAAACGAGAATGCTCGCCTGCTCGATCTCGGCACCAAGGGTTCCGGCCAGACGCCTTGGTCGCGCCACGCTGACGGGCGGCTGACGCTGAAGGGCGGGGTGCGCGAGGTGCTGGCCGCCGCCATGCTGGAAAGCCTGGGCGTGCCGACCTGCCGCATCCTGTCGTTGATCGAGACCGGCGAGGCGCTGGAGCGTCACGACGAGCCCTCGCCCACCCGTTCGGCGGTCATGGTGCGGCTGTCGCACAGCCACATCCGCTTCGGGACCTTCCAGCGCGCCGCCTATTATGGGCGCAAGGATCAGATCGAGGTCCTGCTGGAGCACGCCCGCAGCCTCTATCATCCGTCAGTGGCGGCGGGCGACGCGCCCGGCTTCCTGGCCGCCGTGGTCGAGGTCTCGGCCCGGCTGACGGCGAAGTGGATTTCCGCCGGCTTCGTCCACGGGGTTCTGAACACCGACAACCTGAACGTAACGGGCGAGAGCTTCGACTACGGCCCCTGGCGTTTCCTGCCCCACTACGAGCCCGGCTTCACCGCCGCCTATTTCGACAACTCGGGCCTTTACGCCTTCGCGCGCCAGCCCGAGGCCGTGTTCTGGAACCTGACCCAATTGGCCGGATGCCTGAAGCTGATCGCCGACAGCGAGCCGCAGGTCGCAGCCCTGACCGAGGCGCTGAACGGCTTCGGTCCCGCCTACATCCGTCATCTGCGCGCCGCCTTCCTCAACCGGCTAGGCGTGAAGAGCCTGGGCGAGGCGGCGGATCAGCGGCTGCTGGACACCACCCTGGCCCTGCTGCGCCAGGGCGGCGAGGCCTTGCGCTGGGAGCCGCTCTTCTTCGACTGGTTCGGCGGCTTCAGTTCGGGCGCGCGGGCGCTCGGCGGGGTGCGCGCAAAGACCTATCAGGGCGAGACCTTCGACGCCTTCCGCTTCGCCCTGCTGGAGCATGAGCCGGACCGCCCCGAGCGGCTGGAGCGCCCGATGTTCGCCTCCGCCGAGCCCGAAGAGATGCTGATCGACGAGGTCGAGGCTCTGTGGTCCGCCATCGAACAGGGCGACGACTGGGCGCCGCTGAACGCCAAGCTGGCCCGGCTGGATGCCGCGCGAAGCGCCTGGGCGCTCTAAGTCATCAATTGATGTCATCAAACGTTGACAGGCCGCTTCGCGCGGCCTAATGCCGTTTGACGATCAGTGTCGGATTACGGGAAATTGTGGTTTCAGCCCCATCCCCGCCGCAGGTCGCGCCTACCCCGCTTCACAGATTGTTACAGTTCCTTGACGACGGAGCCTCGCAATCTGATCTAGCAACTGTTACCAATCAACCCCCCTGGTTACGGCCATGACCTCCACCACCCTCACCCCCCGCTCCCGCGCAAAAGCCGATTATCTGAACCTGACGCTGTGGACGCTTCAGGGCTGGATCGCGATGTTCTTCATCGCCGCCGGCTACGCCAAGCTGACCGAGTCGATGGAGAACCTGACCGTGCTGATGAACTGGCCCGCCATGGCCAGCGCCAGCTTCGTGCGCGGCCTCGGCGTCGCCGAGATCGTCCTGGCCCTGATGGTGCTGGCGCCCCTGGTGTCCTGGCGCTTCGGCCGCCCCCTGCTGCTGACCGCCGCCGCGGGCCTGTTGGCGCTCGAAACCGTCATGCTGGGCGTTCACGCCTTCAGCCTGGACGTCGGCCTGGCCCTGACCAACCTGCTCCTGATCGCCATCACGGCGCCGGTGCTGTGGTTCCGCCGCCACTGATCCTCTGACAAGTTTCCTCCCCGGATCGGCCGCGGCGGGCGCAAGCTCTCCGCGGCCGATTTGCGTTTGGCCTCCCGCCGCGTTCACAACTTGTCGAGGGAGCGAGCGAGAAGCTTCCCTTTACGTCCGCGTCAAGTTATGGATGACGCATGGCGACCGCTGACGATCACCGCACCTATTCCATCCGGCACCTGTGCCGCGAGTTCGGCGCCACCGCGCGCGCCCTGCGCTTCTATGAGGACAAGGGCCTCCTGACCCCTGCCCGCAAGGGCCAGACCCGGGTCTATGACGCGCGCGACCGCGCCCGGCTCAAGCTGATCCTGAGGGGGCGTCGCATCGGCTTCACCCTGCAGGAGATCCAGGAGATGCTGGATCTGTATGACCGCAAGGATCACAACGTTCATCAGATGGCCGTGGCCCTGCGCCGTCACCGCGCCCAGGTCGAGGCGCTGAAACAGCAACTCGAAGACATCGAGGGCGCCATCCAGACGGCCGAGGAAGCCTGCGCCTGGATGGAGTCCAAGCTGGGCGAACACCGCCCCGACCTTCTGCCGGGGGCGGACGAATACGCCAACCTGCTGAGCGAACGGCTCAACCCCGACAACCACTTCCAGCCCTTCAAAGCGAGAGCCTGATCATGGCCTACAAGGCGCCTGTCCGCGACCTGTCCTTCGTCCTGCACGACGTGCTGGAGGTCGAACGCTACGCCAACCACTTCGCCGACGCCGACCTGTCGCGCGACCTGATCGACCAGATCATCGAGGAAGGCGGCAAGTTCGCCGAGGAGGTCATCGCCCCGATCAACCGTCAGGGCGATCAGGAAGGCTGCCATATCGAAGGCGACGTCGTCACCACGCCCAAGGGCTGGAAGGAAGCCTATCACCAGATGGTCGAGGCCGGCTGGACCAGCCTGGCCTTCGGCACGGAATACGGCGGCCAGGGCCTGCCCTCGATCGTGTCGATGGCCGTGGGCCAGTTCACGGCGGCGGCCTCGGCGGCCTTCTCGATGTATCCGGGCCTGACGGCGGGCGCCTATCACGGCATCGAAGCCTCGGCCTCGGACGAGCTGAAGCAGACCTATCTGCCCAAGATGGCGACCGGCGAATGGACCGGCACCATGAACCTGACCGAGCCGCAGTGCGGCACCGACCTGGGCATGGTCCGCACCAAGGCCGTGCCCAACGGCGACGGCAGCTATTCGATCACCGGCCAGAAGATCTGGATCTCGGCGGGCGAGCACGACTTCGCCGACAACATCATCCACACGGTGCTGGCCCGCGTCGAAGGCGCGGTTCCGGGCATCAAGGGCCTGAGCCTGTTCGTGGTGCCGAAATTCCTGGTCAATGCCGACGGTTCGCTGGGCGAGCGCAACGGCGTCCAGTGCGCCGGCCTCGAACACAAGATGGGCATCCACGGCAACGCCACCTGCGTCATGGCCTATGAGAACGCCAAGGGCTGGCTGATCGGCGAAGAAGGCCGGGGCATGAACAACATGTTCGTGGTCATGAACGAGGCCCGCCTCGGCACCGGCCTGCAAGGCCTGGCCATCGGCGACGCCGCCTATCAGGCCGCCGTCGAGTTCGCCAACGACCGCCTGCAGGGCCGCGCCCTGACCGGCGCCAAGAACCCGGACGGCCCTGCCGACCCCATCATGGTCCACCCCGACGTGCGCCGCATGCTGCTGGAGTCCAAGGCCTTCGTCGAAGGCGGCCGCGCCTTCATCCTGTGGACCGCGCTTCAAGCGGATTTGCAGAAGTCCTCGGACGAGGCCACGGCGACCAAGGCCAAGGACTACATGGGCCTGATCACGCCCGTGCTGAAAGCCTATCTGACCGACAAGGGCTTCCACGTCGCTTCGCTGGCCATGCAGGTCCACGGCGGCTCGGGCTACACCGAACACTTCCCCGCCTCGCAGTATCTGCGCGATGCGCGCATCACCATGATCTACGAGGGCACCAACGGCATTCAGGCGCTCGACCTGGTGGGCCGCAAGCTGCCGTCGAACGGCGGCCGCGCCATCATGAGCTGGTTCGCCGACATCGACGCCTTCGTCG
>NZ_DASWXW010000165.1:0-8408 GCF_036405315.1 Brevundimonas sp.
GAACTCGGCTTCCGGGCCGAAATAGACCACGTCGCCCACGCCCGAGGACTGGACATAGGCCAGGGCCTTCTTGGCCATCGAGCGGCTGTCGCGGTTGTAGGGCTCGCCCGTGTCGGGGCTGAGGACGTCGCAGAACAGGAACAGGGTCGTCTGCTGATAGAAGGGGTCGATATAGGCGCGCGTCAGGTCCGGCTTCAGCAGCATGTCGGACTCGTTGATGGCCTTCCAGCCGGCGATCGACGAGCCGTCGAACATGGTGCCTTCTTCAAGGAACTCTTCATCGACCATGCCGATGTCGAAGGTCACGTGCTGCAGGCGGCCGCGCGTATCGGTAAAACGGATATCGACGTACTGGACGTCTTTGTCCTTGATCTCTTGAAGGATCTTTTGGGCGGCGCTCATGCTCGAAGTCCTGTGGGTTCGGGGAGGAGAAGGAACGAAAAGCGGCCGCCCGGAAGGGGCGGCCGTGGTGGGTGTCAGATGGCCTGAGCGCCGGTTTCGCCGGTGCGGATGCGGATCACGTCTTCCAGGGTGGAGACGAAGATCTTGCCGTCGCCGATCTTGCCGGTGCGGGCCGAGGTCTGGATGGCGTCGATCACGGCTGGAGCCAGATCGTCGGCGACAACCACCTCGATCTTGATCTTGGGCAGGAAGTCGATGACGTACTCGGCGCCACGATAAAGCTCGGAATGGCCTTTCTGACGGCCATATCCCTTGGCCTCCAGCACGGTCATGCCCTGCACCCCGATATCCTGGAGCGCATCCTTCACTTCATCCAGCTTGAACGGCTTGATGACGGCTTCAATCTTCTTCATGGCGAGTCCCGAGCCGGCTCCCTTGGTTGGTCCGACGCTCGGGGGGTAAAGGGACATTGCATTGCACAATAAGGCAAGCAATTTTCGAGCGCAGAGGCGATCCGTGAACGGAATTCGATCATGAACCCGATCAATGACCCCATGGCATGGCAAGGCCGGCTGCCCTGGCCCGGCGCGGAGGCGCACAAGCACGCCCGAGGCCGCCTCGGCGTGGTGTCCGGCGGCGCGTCATCGACGGGCGCTGCGCGGCTGGCGGCGCGGGCGGGCCTGAGGATCGGCGCGGGGCTGGTGAAGGTCTTTTGCCCGCCCGACGCGGCGCCTGTTCTGGCGCCGACGCTGGAGGCGGTGATGCTGGCCAGCTTCGCCACAGCCGAGCAGTTGGCGACGCTGGCCCAACCGATGGACGCCGTGGTGATCGGGCCCGCTGCCGGCCTCACCGAGGCGACGGGGGCCAATGTGGCGGCGCTGGCGCGAACCGGGGCGGCACTGGTCGTCGACGCCGACGCCCTGACCCTGTTCCGAGACCGGCCCGGCGACCTGTTCGCCTGCCTGGACCGTGACGACGTCCTGACCCCGCATGAGGGCGAGTTCGAGCGGCTCTTCCCTGGCCTGCTGTCCGAGGGGCGCGAGAAGGCGGCTGTGGAGGCCGCTGAGCAGGGGGGATGTATCGTGGTGCTGAAAGGCGCCGCCACCGTCATCGCTACGCCAGACGGACGCTGCGTCGTCAACGGCAACGGCTCGCCCTGGCTGGCGACGGCGGGCAGCGGCGACGTTTTGGCGGGGATGATCGGCGGGCTGCTGGCTCAGCATATGGACAGCTTCGACGCGGCCTGCGCAGCGGTCTGGATGCACTCGGACGCCGGGCGGCGGTTCGGGCCAGGACTGATCTCTGAGGATTTGCCGGATCTGATTCCGACGGTGCTGGCCAGCCTGTATCGCGGCTGACGACCTGTGGTGCGGATGAGAGGACTCGAACCTCCACGCCTCTCGGCGCCAGAACCTAAATCTGGTGCGTCTACCAGTTCCGCCACATCCGCATAGGTAGGTCGATGCCTGTAGGCGAGGCCGTGGGATTGGGCAATCGTCATCGCCGTCGAGCACGAAAAAAAGGCCCCGGATTTCTCCGGGGCCTTTTCTGTCTTGGAGACTGATCCGGGGATCAGTCCTTCTTGTTGTCGACGCCGTGGCCGAGGGCTTCCACGGCCGTTTCCAGCGTGGTGTCCTCGGTGATGTCGATGCCCTTGGCCAGCTTCGAGTGAGCGAAGCCGTAGAGGCCGTAGATCAGGGCGCCGACGACCGCATAGATGCCCAGGATGGTCAGGGGCAGCGGGTTGTCGTTCAGGGCGTGCTGAACCATCGGGACGAAGTTGAACGAGGCCAGCGCCAGGCAGGCCAGGATGCCCAGGACCGCGGTGACGATGCCGCCCGGGACCTTGAACGGACGCTCCATCTCGGGGTGCTTGATGCGCAGGACGATGACCGACAGGCAGACGATGGCGAAGGCCGTCGCCGTGCCCAGCGACACCAGGTCGCCCAGGATCGAGATCGGCAGGAAGGAGGCCGCGATCGCGATCACGATGCCCAGCAGGATGGTGCCGATCCAGGGGGTGCGGAACTTCGGGTGGATGGTGGCGAACACCTTCGGCAGCAGGCCGTCGCGGGCCATGGTGTAGAAGATGCGCGTCTGGCCGTAGCAGAGCACCAGCATGACCGAGGACAGGCCCGTGACGGCGCCGATCTTGATCAGGAAGGCGATCAGGTTCATTTGGCCGTTCGGCGCGACGGCCAGCGGCACATTGGCCCATTCCAGACCCATGCGGTCGATGGCGACGGCGATCGGAGCCGGCGAGGCCAGTTCCAGATAGGGAACCACGCCGGTCATGACGGCGGCCACGGCCATGTAGATCAGGGTGCAGACGAACAGGGCGCCCAGGATGCCGACCGGTACGTCCTTGGACGGGTTCTTAGCTTCGGCTGCTGCAGTCGAAACGGCCTCGAAACCGACGTAGGCGAAGAAGATGATCGACGCGCCGCGGAAGATGCCGCCGACGCCGAACTGGTCCCAGGTCGCGCCTTGAGCCGGGATGAAGGGCTGCCAGTTGGCCGGGTTGATGTACTGGATGCCGACCGTGATGAAGGTCAGCAGGACGATGATCTTGATGACGACGATGGCGTTGTTGATGTTCGCCGATTCCGACACGCCAAGCACCAGCAGGCCGCAGACGGCGGCGATGCCGATGGCGGCGACCAGGTTGAAGGTGCCGGTCATCGGGAAGCCCGCATCCGGACCGCTGGCGACATACTGGATCAGCGGGGTCGCCCACTGGGGTCCTTCACCGCCGGCGAAACTTATTGTCGGGAACAGACTGGCGCTCAGGCCGAAGTCATTCAGGATCGACACGACGTAACCGGACCAGCCGACCGCCACGGTCGAGGCCGCGACGCCGTATTCCAGCACCAGCAGCCAGCCCATGATCCAGGCGAAGACCTCGCCCAGGGTGCCGTAGGCGTAGGTGTAGGCCGAGCCCGAAACCGGCATGGTCGAGGCCAGTTCCGCGTAGCAGAGGCCCGCTAGACCGCAGGCGATGCCGGCGATGACGAAGGAGAACATGATGGCCGGACCGGCGTGAGCCGAGGCGACCTGACCCGTCAGCACGAAGATACCGGCGCCGATGATGGCTCCAATCCCCAGGCTCATCAGGTTCATCGGGCCCAAGGTCCGTTTCAGCTCGCTCTTGGCGGCTTCTTTCTGGATCTGAGCAATGGACTTTTTAAGGAATAGCCGGTTGCCGGCTGGCTTAACGCCGTCTGCGGACATGAAGTCGCGCCCCCAATTACGCAACGACCCCTCCCGGGTCGTCTTCTTGGGAGCGGACGCTAACCATCCAGAGGGCCGCGCGCAACGCGGTTTCGGTTGGATGAAGCGCAGACGACGCTTTCGTGAACCGGGGCGTTGCGGCTAGAGCGCATGTGATGTTGCCGATTCACGCCGTACTGGAGCCGCTGATGGCGGCGCTGAGCGCGACCAACGCGGTCGTGCTGGCCGCCCCGCCAGGGGCGGGCAAGACCACGGTCGTGCCTTTGGCCCTGCTGGATCAGGCCTGGCTGGGCGACCAAAAGGTGCTGGTGCTGGAGCCGCGCAGGCTGGCGGCGCGTGCGGCGGCGGACCGCATGGCGGCAAGCCTGGGTCAGAAGGCGGGCGGAATTGTCGGCTATCGCACGCGGCTGCAAAGCCGGATCGGCCCCGAGACACGGATCGAGGTCATCACCGAGGGCGTCTTCACCCGGATGATTCTCGACGATCCGGCGCTGGACGGCGTCGGCGCGGTGCTGTTCGACGAGTTCCACGAACGCAGTCTGGACGCCGACCTGGGCCTGGCCCTGGCTCGAGAGAGCCAATCGGTGCTGCGCGAGGACCTGCGGCTGCTGGTCATGTCGGCCACGCTCGACATCGTTGGAGCGTCCAAACTCCTGGACGACGCGCCCGTCATCGAGGCCCAGGGGCGGATGTTCCCGGTCGAGACCCTCTATCTGGGCCGCAACGCCGCCGAGCGATTCGAGGACGCCGCAGCGCGCGCGGTCATTCAGGCGTTGGGCGAGCAGACGGGTTCGGTGCTGGTCTTCCTGCCGGGGCAGGGCGAGATTCACCGGACGGTGCAGCGCCTGAATGAACGGCTGCGCGATCCGGCCGTCGACGTGGTCGCCCTGTACGGCGCGCTGGACAAGGGCGAGCAGGACCGGGCCATCGAACCGGCCCCGCCTGGACGGCGCAAGGTGGTGCTGGCGACCTCGGTGGCGGAAACCAGCCTGACCATCAAGGGCGTGCGGGTGGTGATCGACGGCGGCCTGTCGCGCGTGCCCCGGTTTGAGCCGTCCAGCGGCCTGACCCGGCTGGCGACGGTCAAGGTCAGCCGGTCTTCGGCGGAGCAGAGGCGAGGCCGCGCCGGTCGCATCGAGCCGGGCGTCTGCTACCGCCTGTGGGACGAGGAACAGACGCGTGGCCTGGTCCCGCATCAGCGCCCGGAAATTCAGGAAGCCGACCTGACCGCCTTCGCGCTGGACCTGGCGCGCTGGGGGGCCAAGTCGGTCGAGGGACTGGCCCTGCTGGACCCGCCGCCCGCTGGGACGCTGGCCGAGGCGCGGAAGGTGCTGACCCGGCTGGGCGCGCTGGACGCCAAGGGCGACCTGACGGCGCACGGGCGGCGGTTGACCCGTATCCCCCTGCCGCCGCGACTGGCGCACATGGTGGCGGTCGCCTCGGATCAGGACGACGCCTTGGGTGGGGCAAAGATCGCGGCGGTGCTCAGCGAGCCGGGGCTGGGCGGGAACGCCGTCGATCTGCACGACCGGTTGAAGGGGCTGGAGCGGGACCGTTCGCCAAGGGCGCGCGACGCGATGAAGCTGGCCGAGCGCTGGGCGCGGGCGGCGGGGGGCGGTGACGGCGGCGAGGTGGACGCGGGCCTGCTGCTGGCCGAGGCCTTCCCCGAGCGGATCGCGCGGGCGCGCGGCAAGCCGGGCGAGGTGCTGCTGGCCTCGGGGCGCGGGGCCTTCCTCGATCCGACGGAACATATGGCGCGCGAGCCCTGGCTGGCGGTGGCCGAACTGGGCGGCGGCGAGGCGCGCGACCGCATCCGGCTGGCGGCGGCGCTGGACGCCACGACGCTGGAGGCTGACCTGGCGCACCGGATCGAGGTCGAGGATCGGCTGGCGCGCGAGCCTTCGGGCAAGCCGGTGATCCGCCGCATCCGCCGCATCGGCGCCCTGGTGCTGGACGAGAAGGTCGTGGGCGCGCCGGATCCGGCCACCATGACGGCTGCGCTGAAATCAGAGATCGAGGCGGGGGGGCTGTCGGCGCTGAACTGGGGCGAGCAGGCAGGGGTGCTGCGGGCGCGGCTGGCCTTCCTGCACGGCTTGGATGTGACCTGGCCGGATGTGTCGGACGAGGGGCTGCTGGCCCTGCGCGAGGACTGGCTGTGGCCGTTGCTGGACGGGGCGCGGTCTCTGGGCGACATCGGCGACGGCAAGCTGGCCGAGGCCCTTCGCGGCCTGATCCCCTGGGACTTGCAGCGCAGGCTGGACGAGTTGGCGCCGCCGCGCCTGATTACATCGCTAGGCAGCGCCGCCATCGACTACGCCGCCGAGGGCGGGCCGCGCGTCGAGATTCGGGTGCAGGAGTTGTTCGGGGTGAAGACCCATCCGATGGTCGGCGGCGGGCGCGTGCCCCTGACCCTGTCCCTGCTGTCGCCCGCCCGAAGGCCGGTGCAGGTGACGAAGGACTTGCCGGGCTTCTGGGCCGGGTCGTGGGCGGCTGTGCGCAGCGAGATGCGGGGCCGTTATCCTCGCCATCCCTGGCCGGAAGACCCGGCCAACGCCGCGCCTACCAACCGGGTCAAGCCGCGGGGAACCTGAGGCTCCGCTTGACGGAGGTTGGCGGCGCACCGCAAGGACCGTGCATCAACGCAAGGATTTCGTGTGGCCAACGCTGCTATTTCACCGCCTGTCGCCTCCAAACGGAGAATTCTGTTCGCCAGCCTGATCGGCACCACGATCGAGTTCTTTGACTTCTACATCTACGCCACGGCGGCGGTGCTGGTGTTTCCGGCCCTCTTCTTTCCCGGCGAGGACGCGACGACGGCCATGCTGTCGTCCTTCGCCACCTTCTCCATCGCCTTCTTCGCGCGGCCGGTCGGGGCGGTCGTCTTCGGCCATTTCGGCGACAAGGTGGGGCGCAAGGCCACCCTGGTGGCGGCCCTGATGACCATGGGGCTCTCGACGGTGGCCATCGGTCTGCTGCCGACCTGGCACTCCGTCGGCGTGATCGCGCCCCTGCTGCTGGCCCTGTGCCGGTTCGGCCAGGGGCTGGGTCTGGGCGGCGAGTGGGGCGGGGCGGTGCTGCTGGCGACCGAGAACGCGCCGCCGGGCAAGAAGGCCTGGTACGGCATGTTCCCGCAGTTGGGCGCGCCGATCGGCTTCATTCTGTCGACCCTGAGCTTCATCATCCTGACGGCGACCCTGCCGAACGAGCAGTTCCTGAACTGGGGCTGGCGCATTCCCTTCATCGCCAGTTCGCTGCTGGTCTTCGTCGGCCTGTGGGTGCGGTTGCGCATCACCGAGACGCCGGAATTCAAGACCGCGATCGACAAGGCCGAGCGCGTCGAGACGCCGATCCTGACCCTGCTAGCGCGGCACAAGTTCGCCCTGCTGACCGGGACGCTGGCCGGGCTGGCCACCTTTGTCCTCTTCTACCTGATGACCGTCTTCGCCCTGGGCTGGGGCACGACGGCAATGGGCTATAGCCGCGAGCAGTTCCTGCCGATCCAGTTGCTGGGGGTCTGCTTCTTCGGACTGTTCATCCCGCTGTCGGCGCTGGCGGCGGATCGCTGGGGGCAGGGGCGGACCCTGCTGACCACGTCCATCGCCATCGCTATGTTCGGAGTGGCGTTGGCCCCGTTGTTCGGGAGCGGCGGGCTTTTCGGGGTGGTGGTCTTCTTCATCATCGGCTTCAGCCTGATGGGCTGCACTTACGGGCCGTTGGGCGCGGCCTTGGCGCGGCCCTTCCCGACGGCGGTGCGCTATACAGGCGCGTCGATGACCTTCAATCTGGCGGGGATTTTGGGCGCGTCGCTGGCGCCCTTCGCGGCGACCTGGCTGGCGGGGCGCTACGGGCTGAAGGCCGTCGGAGCCTATCTGGCGGTCGCCGCCGTCCTGACCATCCTGGCCCTGCTGGGCATGAACCGGATCAAGACCGACGGCGAGGTTTAGGCCTAGATGTCCGTGCCGCAGGCCGCGTCGGTCACGGCATAGACCATGATGCCGGTGGCGATGGCCAGGTTCAGGCTGTCGGCCCGGCCGCGCATGGGGATCTTGACGTTCAGGTCGCAGGCGGCGGCCAGTTCGTCGGTCAAGCCAGCCTGTTCGTTGCCCATCATGATCAGGGCGGGGTGCCGCACAGGGCTGTCGCGATAGCCGTGTTTGGCGTCCAGGCGGGTGCCGATGACGCTGCCCGGCCATTTGGCGCGCCAGGCCAGGAATTCCTCGCGCGTCGCCTTGCTGATGGTGACGGCGAAGACCGAGCCCATGGTGGCGCGCACGGCCTCGACCGAGAAGGGATCAACGCAGTCGCCGATCAGGATTACGCCGCCGCAGCCTGCGGAATCCGCCGTGCGTATGATGGTGCCGAGATTGCCCGGATCGCGCACCTGCTCCAGCGCCACCCAGCAGGGTTTGGCGTCGGGCTGGATGGCGTCCAGCGGGGTATAGACCTGCTCGAACACGCCCAGCACCGTCTGCGGATTGTCGCGACGGCTGATCTTTTCGAGGATGGCGTGGGTGACGACGATGATCTGGCCGCCGGCCTTGATCGTCTCGGCCTTGGCGCGACCCAGCAGGGGATGAGGGCGGGCCTCGTCGCCGACCAGCAGCATGACCGGGGCGCGGCCCTGATCCAGGGCCTCGCCGATGAATTTCAGACCCTCGGCCAGGAAGCGGCCGGTCAGGTCGCGTTCCTTGCGCATGTGCAGGGCGCGGACCGACTTGATGGTGTCGTTGGTCAGGGAGGTGATGACGCGCTCGACCATGTCAGGCGCTCCAGCG
>NZ_DASWXW010000166.1:0-3454 GCF_036405315.1 Brevundimonas sp.
GCCGGCAGGTCGATGCCGCGCGGCAGGGGCTCGGGCGGGCCCTTGGGATGCGCGCCCCAGGGGCTGAGGGTGCTCTCGTCGCCGACCTGAACCGCTGCCTCGGCCGGTCGGGACGCAGCGGCCGCGGCGGTCGCCGCCGCAGCCGCTGCGCCGCCCCCGACCAGCAGGGCCCGGCGCGAGGCGGAGGGGAGAACTCCCTCGCGCTCGGGTCCCGCCGTCGTCACCACTTCACGCTCAGGCGGGCGTAGCCGTAGCGGCCGTTGAACCCGAACGGAGAGTAGAAGGGGAAGCCCAGAACGCCGTTGCTGTTCAGCGTCGCGGGCACGAAGTCGGGGTATTCGTCGAAGACATTGTCCACGCCGACGGCCAGGCCGACGCGGTCCGTGACCTGGAAGCGGCCCTCCAGATCAAGCGTGGTCTTGGCGCCGGTCGAATAGTCGTTGGCCGGGGCCGAGCCAGGTTGCAGCACGTCGGCGTAGTAGGTCGCTCGCGCCGTCGCGCCCCACCGGCCCTGGCTCCAGTCGGCCGAGGCCGAGACCTTGGTGTCCGGCGTGCCTTCCTCGATGGTCAGGATGCGGCTGCGGGCGAACAGGGTCGGAACCGGGTTGAGCACCGACGAAGAGGTCGGCAGCTTGGTCACGCTGACGTCGTTGACGTTGGCGGCGACGGTGAAGTCCCAGTCGCCGGCGCTTTCGGTCCGCAGGCGATAGCGACCGACCACGTCCACGCCCTCGGTCTCGGTCGTCACGCCGTTGAGGAAGAAGCGCGCGGCCTGAACGCCCAGCGGGTCCAGCAGACCGGCGACCTGGGGCGAGAAGCTGCGGTTGATCAGTTCGGACAGGACGATCTGGTCCTCGATGGTGATCTTGTAGGCGTCCACCGTCAGGTCGAAATTCCCCAGGCGAACAACCGCGCCCAGCGAATAGTTGGTCGAGGTCTCAGGCTTCAGCGCCTTGGCGCCCAGGGCTGTGGCGACCGTGCTGGTGGCCGGGAAGGTGCCGGTTTCGACCACGGCGCCGTTCTGGATCACCGACGAGGTCGAGGTGAAGAAGCTCTGCTGCAACGACGGGGCGCGGAAGCCGGTCGAGACCGAGCCGCGCAGGGCGAAGTTGGAGCTGAAGTCGTAGCGGGCGGCCAGCTTGCCCGTCTGGGCGTCGCCGAAGTCGGAATAGTCCTCGACCCGCAGGGCGCCCTCGACCGTGAATTTGTCGGTCAGGGGGATTTCCACGTCGGCGTAGAGGGCCACGGCGTCGCGGTCTTCGTCCACCTCATTCGAGGGCTGGAAGCCGACGAAGCCCTGGGCGCCGCCGGCAAGGGCGGTGTTGGAGCCCAGAGGGCCGCGGTTCCAGGATTCCGGCTGACCGGCGTCGATCTTGTAGCCTTCCCGGCGGGCCTCCAGACCCCAGGCGAAGTTGAGCGGGCCGCTGAGGCCGACTTCGAACTGGCGAGCGAAGTCGGCGCCGAAGACCAGTTGGTCATAGGTCAGGCCGCCGGAATCAAAGCTGGTCGGGGAAGCCGCCCCGTAGGTCGAGTTCAGCGAATCCTCGGTGCGGAAGTCCAGGGCGTTGCGGCCATAGACCAGGCTGACGTCGGCGCTCCACCCGGCGATCTCGCCCTTCACTCCGCCCGCCAGCGACAGGTCCTGCGAGTTGACGGCGATCTTGGGCAGGAAGCCGTTGGGATAGACGGCGGGCACGTTGTTGGCGTTGTTGGCCAGACGCGGGAAGGCGGCGCTCTGGCTGTCGCGATCCTGATAGCCGGCCCAGCCATAGGCTTCCCACCCGGCGGCCAACGGCTTGCCGGCGTTGGCGAAGACGGTCCATTGCTCGACCTTGGGATCGCCGGCGCGGGCCGTGACGGCGGTCGGGGTGACGCGCGGGTCCAGGTCCGAGCGGTTGGTCGGCTCGCGGTTCAGATACTCGGCCGACAGGGTCAGGAAGCCGTCGGAGCCGAGGCCGAGGCCCTGCCAGGCCGAGGCGGTGACGGTGCGGCCGTCAGTCTCGTCACGCTCGCCTCGCGCGGTCTCGACCGTGGTGAAATACTGGCCGTAGGTGACGCTGGCGCCGCCGCCCTCGCGGGCTTCCTTGAGGCGCAGGTTGATGACCCCGGCGATGGCGTCCGAGCCGTACTGCGCCGAGGCGCCGTCGCGCAGCACCTCGACCCGGTCCAGGGCGCCGGTCGGAATGGCGTTGAGGTCGACGGCGGCCGAGCCGCGCCCGATCGAGCCGTTGACGTTGACCAGGGCCGAGGCGTGACGGCGGGTGCCGTTCAGCAGCACCAGGGTCTGATCCGGCGACAGGCCGCGCAGGGTGGCGGGCCGGATGGAGTCGGTGCCGTCCACGACCGACGGCCGCGCGAAGACCAGGGAGGGCACGCTCTGGGCCAGGGCGGCGGCGAACTCTGTGGTGCCGCGCGTCGACAGGGTCTCGGCCGTCACGACATCGACAGGGGCAAGCGTGTCGAGTCGCGAACGGTTGGGCACGCGGCTGCCGGTGACGACGACGTCGTCCACGGAGGTGCTGTCGGCGGGCGTTTCCTGGGCGGCGGCGGCTCCGGCGATCAGCAGGGCAGCGGAAGAAGCGGCCAGGAACAGGCCGGAACGGTAAGCGGGGGAACGGGTCATCTCGAGAGGTCAGCTTTTCTGATTTGAACGCAAGGGTTCGGGCGCCGCCGTTGACCGGCGTCGTGAGACTGCGTCGATTGTCTGTGTGGTCAGGGCCGGCGGCGGATCGGCCCGAAGGGGATCAGCAGCGGTCCGGACATCGCGCCGGTCGAACGACCGCGCGATGAATATCGGCGTAGAAGTGCATTCGCATCGTCATCTCCCGCCCATCGGGGAAGATGAGCTGTGACGATATTGCGGTGCGAAAACGGCGCGGAATATCGAGAATCTGTCAGAGAATTTGTAGAAAATCTAAATCGTTCAGCCAAGAAAAAGGGGCGCGTCCCGAAGGACGCGCCCCTTGATCGATACCGTCAGTCAACAGATCAGGCTTCGTCGCCGAAGCCTTCTTGTTGACCGGCGCCGCCCTCGATCAGTTCCTGGGCGGCTTGTTCGGCGGCGTTACGCTCGTCGTCGAACTGGGCGCGGATGACATCCTCGCCCTTGGCTTGACGCTCGGCTTCTTCGGCCGAACGCGCGATGTTGATCTTGACCGTGGCGCGGACTTCCGGGTGCAGGCGAACCGGCACTTCGTGGACGCCCAGGGCCTTGATCGCGACGTTCAGCACGACTTGCGAACGCTCGACCTTGCCGCCTTCGGACTGAATGACTTCAGCCACGTCGCGACCGGCGACCGAACCGTACAGGTGCCCGGTTTCACCGGCCTGACGGATCATGACGTAGGTCTGGCCGTCGATCTTGTCGGCGACCTTCTGAGCTTCGGCCTTGTTCTTCTCGTTGCGGGCTTCGATAGCCGCGCGGTCGAGTTCGAACGCCTTGAGGTTGGCCGAG
>NZ_DASWXW010000167.1:0-25726 GCF_036405315.1 Brevundimonas sp.
GGCGGCCTGGGGGGCGGTGGCCCCGACGGGGATGGTCCAGGCGCGAGCTTCCTTGGGACCGACGGTGAAGTAGGTCTGCAGGCCCAGCAGCTTGTAGGCTTCGCGGATCAGGCGGTTCAGGCCGGGCTCTTCCAGACCCAGAGTCTCGAGGAACTCCTTTTGCTCCTCGTCGTCCAGGACGGCGATTTCCGACTCGATCTGCGCCGAGATGACCACCGAGTTGGCGTTGTCCTCGGCGGCGCGCCTGGCCACCAGGTCCGACAGCTCATTGCCTTTGTCGGCCGAGCCTTCCTCCACGTTGGCGACGTAGAGAGCGGGCAGGGCGGTCAGCAGCTGCAGCATGTCCCAGGCCTTCTTGTCCTCCTTGGACACTTCGGCCAGACGCGCGGGCTTGCCGTCGCGCAGCTTCTCCAGCGCGGCGTCGATCAGTTTCAGCGTCAGCTGGGATTCCTTGTCGCCGCCCTTGGCGCGCTTCTCGACCTGAACGCGACGGCGCTCCAGGCTCTCGAGGTCGGCCAGCATCAGCTCGGTCTCGATGATCTCGAGGTCCGAGATCGGGTCGATGCGGTTCTCGACGTGGGTGATATCGTCGTCGACGAAGCAGCGGGCCACGAAGGCCACGGCGTCGCAGTCGCGGATGTTGGCCAGGAACTGGTTGCCCAGGCCCTCGCCCTTGGACGCGCCGCGCACCAGGCCGGCCACGTCGACGAAGGTGATCCGCGCGGGGATGATTTCCTTCGACCCGGCGATCTCCGCCAGGGTGTTCAGGCGAGCTTCCGGCACGGCCACGTCGCCGGTGTTCGGCTCGATGGTGCAGAACGGATAGTTGGCGGCCTGGGCCGCCGCCGTCTTGGTCAGGGCGTTGAACAGGGTGGACTTGCCGACGTTGGGCAGGCCGACGATCGCGACTTTAAGAGCCATGGGATTCCTCGTGAGCGCGAGCCTTTAGCGGGTTCGGGCCTGTTTGTCAGGTGCGGCGGCATATCGAGCTTTCCTCCCCATTCCATGGGGAGGTGGCGCGGGGGCGAAGCCGACGTGACGGAGGGGGCGACTCGACGGCTGACGTTTACGCCGCCCCCCCCACCGCTACGCGGTCCCCCTCCCCATGAGCGGGGAGGAAAGACGGGTGTCTGACTACTCCTCGGAATCCACGACCGGCGGCTGCTTGACCGCCGCGTGGACGCCAATCGCCGGGGCCTTCTCGAAGGTCAGGGTGAAGGAGGCGACGCCGCCGTCCACCAGCGGATCGCGCAGACCCATCAGCATCACGTGGGTCGAACCCGGCTTCAGCTCGACCTTCTGACCGGCGGGCAGGGGCAGACCGTCCGTCAGTTCGCCCATGCTCATGACGCCGTTCTCCATCTTCATCTCATGGATCTGGGCGCTCTCGGCCAAGGCCGTCGAGACGCTGAGCAGGCGGTCGTCGGACCCGGCCGTCAGGGTGACGTAGCAGCCGCCGACCTTGGCGCCGTTCGGCGTCGGGCGGCACCAGGCGTCGGCGACCGTGACGGTTCCGGCGACGGCGGCGGTCTCGGCGGGTTTTTCCGCCGGCTGGCCGCAGGCGGCCAGGGTCAGGGCGGCGGCCGACAGACCGGCCAGGGCGAACAGGGATTTCATCAAGGTGTTCCTTTCCAGGAGGCGACGATCTTGGACCCGGCGACCGTCCGCACCGCTCGATCGAGCAGCAGGGCGGCCACAAGGCTCAGTCCCGTCAAGGGATAGAGGATGGACAGGGGAATGACGATGCACAGCACCGCCGTCCGGGCGCGAGGGCCGGGGGGCGAGGGCGGGGCGCCCAGGCGATGGCGCGACAGGCTGGGCGGACGGCGCTTCCACCACATGACCAGGCCGCTGAGGCCCAGCACCCATACGGCGATACAGCCGACCAGCATCAGGATGCGGTTGATCCAGCCGTACTGCATCCCCTGGTGGACGGCGATGCCCCACTCAAAGCCCTTGGCCATGACGCCGAACTGTTCCCAGCGCAGATCGGCCTTCACCGCTCCGCTGGCGCCGTCGACATAGAGGCTGCGTGCGTCCTGGGCCTGGCGGGTCTGGCGGGCGACGGTCCAGGCCAGGTCGGACGATTGCGGGATGCTGACGGTGAAGGGGCGGGGCAGGCCCTGTTCATGCGTCGTCTGAAGCACGCGGCTCAGGCTGGGGTTTGCATGGCCGTGAGCTGGCGCGGGCAGGACGGCCTTCTCCAGTGTCCAGCCCACGCCGGCCGGGGCGTCATGCGGCTTGGCGTGGCTCCAGGGGCTGGCGGCGGCGGGCGCGGGCGGACGGCCCAGACCCGTGCCGCGCATCACCCCCATGAACTGATCGCCCCAGACGGCGGACCAGGGCATGCCCGTCACCGCCAGGAAGATGATCACCCCGCCGACATAGAAGCCGGTCACGGCGTGCAGGTCGCGCCAGAAGGGACGACGACCCGCATCGGTTTCCTTCAGCCGCAGCACCGCCCCCGCTCTCCGGCGCGGCCACCACAGATAGAGGCCGGTGGCGCACAGGATGAGGCCCCAGCCCGCGACGATCTCGACCAGGATGTTCAGCGCCTTTCCAACCGGCCCGCCGACCAGGCTGAGGGAATGCAGCGCCTTGATCGTCTCGGTCACGCCGCCATAGGCGGTGACGCCCGTGACGCGGGCGGTGTGCGGATCGACGAAGACGGTCCGTTGCGAACCGTCCGGGCGATCCACGCGGATGCGCACGGCCTGATCGGATTGCGCCGGGACCAGGACGTTTGCGGCTCGTCCCCGTCCGGCGTCGGCGGCGGCCGCCAGCCACTGATCGGGATCGGCCGTCTGCGCGCTGACCGGGACCTGGATCATGGCGCGATAGACCGCCTGATCGATCTCGTCCTTGAACAGATAGAGAGCGCCGGTCAGCGTCAGCAGCATCAGGAAGGGCATGACCAGGACCCCGGCGTAGAAGTGCCAGCGCCAGACCGCGCGATAGGCGCCGGACATGATGTCCGGCGCCTCGCCCCTGCTGTTGGCGGGACCGCCCATCAGTAGGCCAGCCTGACGCCGACGAAGACGGAGCGCCCCTCGCCGGGGAAGAAGACGGCGGTCGATGTCGTGCGCGCGTCGGTCACGGCGGAGAACTCGCCGACGTAACGCTCGTTCGTCAGGTTGCGCGCGTCCACATAGACCGAGGCGTTGGACCCGATGTTGAAGCCGCCGGTCAGGCCCAGCACCGCATAGTCGGGCGCCTTCATCGTATTGGCGTAATCGACATAGGGGCTGCTGATCCGCCATTCGACCGAGGGGGTGACGAAGACGCCGGACGCATGACGCCAGGTCAGCTCGGCCCGGTACTGATGCTCGGGCACGACCGGCAGGCGGTTGTCGCCCCAGCGCGCATCGCCGTCGAAGCGGAAGTCGCTCCAGGTCCAGGTCTGGCGCAGCAGCAGCGAGCCGTCGGCCAGTTCGACGGGCAGGCGCCAGTCCAGACCGGCCTCGATCCCCTGGTGGAGGGTCTTGTCGGCGTTGAAGGTGGCGGCGGGGATGTCGGGGCCGGTGATGAAGTTCAGCATCTCGCCGTCGATCTGGCTGCGATAGGCGGTCAGGTCCCAGGCGAAGGCGTCGCGTCTGCCGCGCGTGCCGATCTCGGCGGTCCATGCGTCCTGAACCTCGACCGGGACGAAGCCGGGCAGCGGGGCCTGCACCAGCGCCCCATAGGTCGGCGGCTCGACCGAGCGGGTCACGTTGGCGAAGACCTGGGCGCCGTCCTCGGCTTCCCACAACAGGCCCAGACGCGGTGAGAACCAGTCGTAGTCGATGCTGTCGTCATTGGCGGGCTTCAGCCGGTCGGCGTAGTCGCGCGTGGCGCGGCCCCAGGACCCGCCCGCGACCAGAGCCAGCCGGTCTGTGACGAACAGCCGCCCCTCGGCGAAGACGTCCAGCCCGTTCGCCTCTTGCTTGCCCTTGGCCGTCAGGGCCCCGCGATCACCGGCGATGTTGACATAGCGCAGGGCGTCCAGGTCCCCGTCACGCCAGCTGAAGCCATAGAAGGCGTCGGCGCGCAGGCCCGCGACCTGACCCGTCCAGTCGATGCGGGCGAAGGCTCCGCGCGTGGCGCTTTCCTGATCCACGACCTGGAAGATGGGGTGATAGAGCGACTTCTCCCAGCCCCAGACGGCGCCCTCGAACAGGGTCGATTCATTGAAGCGCCAGCGCGTCTGCAGCGTCAGGCGCTTGACCGTCAGGTCGCGGGCCTGATCGCCGGTCAGGGCCGAGGTCGAGGCCATGCGCGGCGTCTTCAGCGCCTGATCCAGGGTCAGGGCGCCGGGGATGTCCTGCTTGATGTCCGCCGCCTGGGCGATCAGGCGCACCTCGCGGTCCTCGCCGAACGAACGCCCGGCGTTGACGGTCAGGCGGCCTTGCGATTGCTCGCTATGATCACGCCAGCCGTCGCTCTGCATCCCCGTGACGGCGGCGTAGATGTCCCAGTCGCCATGCGTGCGGGCCACGGCGGCGTGGCCGCGCCCGGACTCGAAGCTGCCGCCTTCCAGCTGAAGCAGGTTCTCTTGCAGCGCCGTGCGGCCCGTCGGCGTCACTAGGTTGATCGCCCCGCCCAGCTGCGCCCCGCCGAAGCGAAGCGTGTTCGAGCCCTTCCACACCTCGATGTAGCGGGCGCTCAGCGCGTCCACGCTCTGGAAGTCGGAAAAGCCGTCGGCGTCGGCGAAGGGCACGCCGTCCTGGGCGAACAGGACGCCGCGCTGGTGGAAGCCCTGGGCGATGCCCGAGCCGCGAATGGAGAGGCGGCTTTCCTCGCCATAGCGCTTCTGGGCCAGCACACCGGGGACGTTCCTCAGGGTGTCGGAAAAGCCCTGGGCGAAGCGGTCGGCATAGCTCTCGGCCGAGACGACGGCGACAGCGCCGGGGGTGCGGCTGAGACGGTCGCGGGCCTCGGCCACGACGGCGGGGTCCTCGGCGTTGCGGCGGCCGGTGACGATGATGCTGTCGACGACGGTGGCCGGACCTTCAGCGTTTGGCCCGTCAGCCTCGGAGGCGTGAGCAAGGGCGGGCGCCAGGCAGGCGCCGATGAGCAGCGCGCACGGCGCCGCGGTGGTCTTGAAAGACATGGAAGGTCAAATCCTGAAAACAGAGGTGCGGTCGCGGGCGTCGTCATGGGACGCGCGCGAGGCGGCAGAGGTTTCTGGTTTTCAGGCGTGAGGCGGGGCGGTGGACGGCGGGCGCGGCGGCGCACGGACGGGCGGCGGGGGGCTGACGCGGAAGGGCGTATAGGCGACCGGTTCGACCAGACGGACCGCCGGGGCCGGGGCGGGGGCAGGCGGTTCGGGCAGGACGGCCAGCAACGGCATGACGCAGGCCGCGCACTTGGCCCCGATATGCTTGTTGATCGGCCCGTCCACGCCGCCTGACTGGATCGTCTGCGGGCCTTCGGCCGAGCAGATGACGATGGGCTGGCCCGGGACCGAGGCCGCCAGCGCCGCGAAAGGCAGCAGGGTTCCGATCACGATGGCGAACGTCGCGGCCAGGAAGGCCAGCGAGCGCGCAATCGACCAGTTTTCACTCTGGGGCCGGGTCACGCGCCGGGCTGTAAACCTTCTCGTGATGTGAAGCTATAGCGACGGGACGCCGCGCACCCTCGACAACGCTTGTTTCTCCGTGTCAGCGTGGCCGTCGGACAAGCTCAGGGAATATCCTATGATCCGCGCTCTCGGACCCTTCGCCGTCGCCATGCTGCTGGCCGCGCCCGCAGTCGCACAACAGGTGGAGGAGGGGCCGGGCGGTCCCGACCGCGTCTCCCTGACCGTCTACAATCAGAACATCGCCCTGGTGGAGGACGTGCGGAATCTGAACGTGCCCGCCGGGCGCTCGCGTCAGGAGTTTCCGGGCGTATCCGCCAGCATCCGGCCCGAGACGGTCGGCCTGTCGGGGCGCGGCCTGTCGGTGGTCGAGCAGAACTTCGACTATGACCTGCTGACGCCGGGCAAGCTGATGGAAAGCGCCGTCGGCGGCGACATCGGCATCATCCGCACCAACCCGGGCTCGGGTGCGCAGACGACCGAGCGCGCCCGCGTCCTGGCGGCGAATCAGGGCGTGGTGCTGCAAATCGGCGACCGGATCGAGGTGCTGCGTGACGACGGCGTGCCGACGCGGGTCATCTTCGACCGCGTGCCGCAGAACCTGCGTCCTCGCCCGACGCTGAGCGTTACCCTGGACGCTCAAGGCGGCGGTCGGCGCGAGACGACGCTCAGCTATCTGACCACCGGCCTGGCGTGGAAGGCCGACTATGTCGCCCGCTTCGACGAGAAGGCAGGCAAGCTGGACCTGACCGGCTGGGTGACGATCACCAATAATTCCGGCGCGACCTTCAGCAACGCCCAGACGCGGGTGGTGGCGGGCGACGTCAACCTGGTCAACGGCAACAACGGCTACAACCCGCGCTATGGCCAGCCGCCCCGCTCGGTGCGCGGCAACGGCACGCAGACGGGCGGGCAGGGCGCCCTGGCCGACGTCTATGTCTATCCGCTGCCGGAAGCCGTCACGGTCGCCAACAACCAGACCAAGCAGGTCGGCCTGATCGACGCGGCGGGCGTGCCCGCGACCAAACGCTATCTAAACGTCATCAACGGTTTCCAGACGGCCGAGGAGCCGATCGCGGCCGAGGTGGGCGTCATCTTCAGCAACGGTTCCGGGACCGCGGCGCGCGCCCTGCCGGCCGGGGTCATGCGCGTCTATGTGAAGGATGAGGCGGGCGAACCGCGCTTCATCGGCGAGGATCAGGTCGATCACTCGCCTGCCGGGTCCGAGATCGTGGTCACGACCGGCGACGCCTTCGACGTGACGGTGCAGCCGCGTCTGGTGATGTCGGAGCGTGTGTCGAAGCGCCTCGTGGACTATTTCCGCACCCGCTATGCGATGGAGTACACGGTCCGCAACGCCCGGCCCGAGCCGGTGACGGTCGAAGTACGCCAGCGCGGTCTGGGCCGCGACACCGAACTGAGCGAGCAGAGCATCCAGGGCGAAATGCGTGACGCTCGCACTGTGGTCTGGCGGGTGCCCGTGCCCGCCAACGGCGAGACCAAGCTGACCGCGACCATCACGACCGGCGGTTGATCCGATGCGCCGCCTTCTGGCGATCACGACCGCGCTGACCGTGCTGGCGCCCACGGCCTGGGCCCCAATCGCCTGGGCGCAAACGGAAAGCGTGTCCGCCCGCCCGGATGCGGCGACCGTGGTCATCTATCGCGACCAGCCGGTCGATACGGTCGCTTTGATGGAGCAGTCGCGTCAGCCGTGGAACCGGCTGGACCGCGAGGGTCTGGCCCTGATCGTCGAGACGCGCACCGTCGACCTTCCGGCGGGCGAGGGGATCATCCGCTTCCGCGGCCTGGCCACCGGCGTCGTGCCCCAGAGCGCGGTGCTGGAGGGCCTGCCCGCCCATGTGGTCGAGCGCAACGCCGACTTTGACCTGCTGTCGCCCGCCAGCCTGATGGAGAAGTCCGTGGGCGAGGTGGTGCGCGTCGTCCGCACCAATCCCGCGACCGGCGAACAGGTGGAAAAGGCCGCCGTCGTCCGCGCGGGGGCGCAGGGCACGGTGCTGGAGATCGACGGGCGGTTCGAGGCGCTGGACTGTTCGGGCCAGACCGAACGGATCATCTTCGACCGCGTGCCCGAGGGGCTGGGCGACCAGCCGGTCCTGTCCGTCCGCACCCGCGCCGAACGGGCGGGGCGCCACACCGTCACCCTGGCCTATCTGGCGACGGGGCTGCAGTGGTCGGCCGACTATGTGGCGCGTCTGGACCCCACGGACGGGACGCTGGACCTGACCGGCTGGCTGACCCTGGCCAATTTCGGCGGCACGGGCTTCCCTGATGCGCCGGTTCAGGTGGTGGCCGGGACGCTGCGGAAGGATGCGGGCACCGTGCCGGTCGAGCCGCTGCTGCGCTATCCGCGGAACAATTGCTGGCCGCAGGGGACGACGACGTATGGCAGCGGCTTGGAGCCGACCTACAAGCAGGATCGCATGGAATACGGTCCGCCGCCGCCTCCACCGCCGCCGGCGCCGCCCGTCATGGCCATGCGCGCTGCCGTGGAAGACATCGTCGTCACCGGCAGCCGCATCGCGCGTCAAGGCGAACTGGGCGACTACAAGATCTACACCCTGCCGGAGCCGACCACGGTGGCTGCGCGCCAGACCAAGCAGGTGCGCTTCCTGGAGCGCGAGGGCGTGGCCTATGAGCGGCTTTATCGCGCGGGCGTGCTGAACGCCGACGACGAATCGCGTCCGACCGAGATCGTCCTGAAGCTGAAGAACGAGGAGAGCGCCGGGCTTGGCCTGCCCCTGCCGGGCGGCTCGGTGGCGGTGATGCAGCCGGACGGGGCGGGCGGCGTGCTGCTGGCCGGACAGGATCGGTTCGTGGACAAGGGCGTGGGGCTGCCGGTGCGTCTGACTTTTGGCGAATCGCCCGACGTGCGGGTGCAGACGCGGCTGGTGAAGTCGAACCGCACGACACGCGGGGCGCTGACGACGGCACGCTCGGAGGTCGAGACGACCGTCACCAATGCGCGGTCGGAGCCCGTGACGGTTGAACTGGTCGCTGGCGCGGCGATGCAACGCGGTTTCCGCATCCGCAGCCAGTCGTTGCGCAGCCGCATCGACGACACCGGCTATCCGGTCTGGATGGTGACTGTGCCCGCCAACGGCGCGGCGACGCTGACAGCGGCCTGGACGACGACGGATTGATTTCCTGATTCTCCCTCCCCTTCATGGGGAGGGTGGCTGAGGCGAAGCCGAAGCCGGGTGGGGGCGGCTCGGCTATTCACGCGCAACGCCCAGGATCGCTTGGCCCTCCCCACCCGGTCGCTGCGCGACCACCCTCCCCATGACGGGGAGGGAGAGGCGTCGCGCTATTCCCCGCGCGCCGCCTGACGCGGGCTGAACTTGGGCGCGGGGGCCAGGCGCATGACCTCCCCCTGGTAGCGTTCGTCGTCGCCCGCCACGGCGAAGGGCAGGGCGTCGGCGCAGGCTTGCAGCAGGGCGTCCAGCCAGGGCTTTTCGGCCTTGTGGAAGTCGCCCAGCACGTGCGGCATGACCAGATGGCTCTCGCCCGGATGTCCGATGCCTAGGCGACCCCGGCGGAAATCGGCGCCCAGATGGCTGATCAGGCTGCGGATGCCGTTCTGACCGGCCGCGCCGCCGCCGGTCTTCACGCGGAAACGGCCCGGGGCCAGGTCGATTTCGTCGTGGAAGACGATGATCTCGCTGGGTTTGATCTTGTAGAAGCGCGCCGCTTCGCCGACCGCGCGGCCGCTTTCGTTCATATAGGTCTGCGGCTTCATCAGCAGGACCTTGACCGGGCCGTCGGCGGTATCGACCTCGCCCTCGCTGATGATGGACTGGAACTTGGCCCGCTCGGGACCGAAGCGCCAGCGACGCGCGATCTCGTCCACAGCCATGAAGCCGATGTTGTGGCGGTTCTTTTCGTACTTGGCGCCCGGATTGCCGAGCCCTGCGATGATGATCATGCGGCTCTCATGCCCTGTGCTCCGGGCAAAGAAAAGCCCCGCGCCGGCGAACCGGGCGGGGCTGAAATCTTGGCGTCTTCCCTCAGGCAGCTTCGCGCCGCGCGCGAAGCGATAGGGAAAGAAACCCTCTTAGGCTTCGGCTTCAGCGGTGGTGTCACCGGCGTCCGACTGCGAAGCAGCCGAGTTCTTGATCGTGGCGATCACGAAGTCACGGTCGGTGATGGTGGCCGAGGCGCCCTTCGGCAGGGTGATGTCCGACATGCGGATGGTTTCGCCGATTTCGCGACCCTTCAGGTCGACGACCAGCTCTTCCGGGATCTGGTCGGCGGCGACCAGGATCTCGACCGAGTGACGAACGACTTCCAGCATGCCGCCGGCGCGCGTGAAGGGGGCTTCGTCAGCGTTCTTGAAGTGAACGGCGATCTCGATCTTGATCGGAGCCTTGGCGTCGACGCGCATCAGGTCGAAGTGAAGCGGGCGGTCCGACACCGGGTCGAACTGAACGGTCTTGGCGATGACCGGCTGGGTCTCTTCGCCGTACTTCAGGGTCACGAGGTGGCCCAGCAGCTTGCCGGTGTAGAGGGACTTGCGGAAGTCCTTCTCGTTCACCGAGATGGCGACGGGGGCCTTGTCGCCGCCGTACAGGATGCCGGGCACGGCGCCCGAGCGACGGACAGCGCGTGCGCTGCCGGTGCCCACGCCTTCACGGACGTCAACGTTCAGAATGATCTCGGCCATCGGGCTCGCCTCAACAACAACAGTAACGCCGCGCCAACTTAAGGGCCCGCGCGGCGGGGTCATGAACCCTCGAATTCAAGAGGGCGGGCTATTACACGGAACAGGTGCAGGACGCAACCGCCCCGGTCCGATCTGCCCGCCTTGGCGTCAGTTATTGGCGCCGCCCGGCGTCGAATTCGACGCTGTGACGGTGACAGCCGGCGTCGCCGGCGACTGGGCCGGGCCCGTATACTGGGCCGTGCAGGCGGCCAGATCGCGCACGATATGCCTGCCGGTGCAGAAGATGTCTTCATAGCTGGGACGCGACGCCGCCAGGCACTGGAACAGCATCAGCTTGGACATGTTCAGGCAGAACTCGTTGTTCGATTCGGTCGTCAACGCGTCCGTATTGGTCCGGGCGTCATCGCCGGCGGCGCCCAGGGCGGCCAGGGCGGCGATCGCGAGCGAATTGACGACAGCCGGGGTGAAGGGGGCGCCGTGCTGGGCCGGGGTCAGTCCCAGGCCCGAGCCGCTGTTGGCGGCGGCGAACAGGCGCGCGCTCTCCTCGGCGGAAGGCAGTTGGGTCACGGACAGGGTCTTGGCGCCCTGCAGGCGTGCATCGCGGTTGGCGATGGGGGTCACGGCCCAGCGGCGGCGTGGGTCGCGGCGTTCCTGGATCGTATAGGCGTCGCCTTCGACGGCTTCGGCGATGGCGGTCAGGGAGGCGATATCCTTGCCCATGGTCGAGACGATCAGCCCGGCCGCCGCGTCGGCGCCGGGCAGGGTGGCGGCGTAGGCGGGGTCCAGGACGATGCGCGCGATCATCTGCTGGCGCTGCGCCGGGTCGGTCGCGAACTGACGCACGCCCGCCACGTATTCCGGCGACTGCAGGGCCAGGATCGAGCCATAGGCGATCATGCCGCGCGACAGCTGGCCCGGCTCATAGGCCGCGCCCTTGCGGATGGCGGCCTGAATCGATTCCGCGTCGGGGAAGCCGGCCTGGATGCTGCCGACCTCGCGGACGAAGGCGACATAGACGGAGGCGGCCTGCGCCACGCTTTCATTGAGGGCCACAGGCGGCGGAGGCGTGACGGACGGCGGGGGAGGCGGCGCCTCCGGCGTGGGGGTCGAACAACTGGCCAGAAGGGCGGCGGCGGCGATAGCGGCGACGGACAGACCGCGGCTCAGAAAGGCCTGGGACATCGGCGAACTTCCCTACGTATTGGACGCGGGACACGCGCGGCGCCCCAGGAACTGATGGCGCTTATATCGTGAAGGGAATGGTTATTCGAAGGTTAATCGAAAAGTTTGGAGACGGACTCTTCGTTGGCGATCCGGCGAATGGCCTCGCCAATCAAGGGCGCGACGGACACCGTGCGGATTTTCCCGCACTTCAAAACTTCGTCAGGTTGCTCGATCGAGTCGGTGATGACCAGTTCCTTGAGCGGACCATTCGCGACGCGCTGGACTGCCGGACCCGACAGGACGCCGTGGCTGATGTAGGCCGAGACCTCGGTGGCGCCGCGATCGATCAGGGCCTGAGCCGCGTTCACCAGGGTGCCGCCCGAATCGACGATGTCGTCGAACAGGATGCAGCGGCGGCCTTCGACGTCGCCGATGATGTTCATGACTTCGCTCTCGCCCGCCTTGGGGCGGCGCTTGTCGACGATGGCCAGATCGGCGTCGAGGCGTTTGGCCAGCGAGCGGGCGCGCACCACGCCGCCGACGTCGGGCGAGACGATCATCAGGTCGTCGCCGCGCGGATAATGGTCCTTGATGTCCTGGGCCAGCACCGGCGTGGCCACCAGGTTGTCGGTCGGAATGTCGAAGAAGCCCTGGATCTGACCGGCGTGCAGGTCCATGGTCAGGACGCGGTCGGCGCCGGCGCGCGTAATGAGGTTAGCGACCAGCTTGGCCGAGATGGGCGTGCGGCCGCCGGTCTTCCGGTCCTGACGCGCGTAGCCGAAGTAGGGCATGACCGCCGTGATCCGACGCGCCGACGCCCGCACCAGGGCGTCCGTCATGATCAGCAGCTCCATCAGGTTGTCGTTGGCCGGATAGGAGGTCGACTGGATGATGAATACGTCCTCGCCGCGGACGTTCTCTTCAATGACGGCGAAAACCTCGTTATCGGCGAATCGTTTCACCTGGGCCTTGGTCAGCGGCATATCCAGATGATTGGCGATGGCCTGGGACAGAGTCCGGTTCGAATTGCCAGAGAGCAGCTTCATTACCGGACATCCTTTTGCCGTCATCGCTGCGCCAATGAGCGCAGTCGTTTCTGGACGCGCTCTTTAGCAGCGGATCGCCATGCATCAACCCGTCATGACGGATTTCGCTGCATTGGCATGGTGGCCGTCGCTGCTATAGAGATCGGCATAACGATAGCGGCGCACCGGGGGTGCGCTGCAGCCAAGGCATCTTGAGAGGTCGCCCTTGCCCGCTTCGAAGTCCCGTTCCGGCCTGATCCTGATGACGGTCGCCGTCGCCGCCCTGACGGTTTCCGCCTGTTCCGGGACCAAGCCGCGCCAGCGGCTGGCCTATGAAGAGCGTCCGGTCGAGCTGCTCTACAACACGGGCTATCAGCGCCTGCAGTCCAAGCGGTGGACCGACGCCGTCGACTATTTCCAGGAAGTGGAGCGTCAGCACCCCTATTCGGAATGGTCGCGGCGCGCGATCCTGATGCAGGTCTACGCCTATTATCAGAACAACAATTATCAGGACGCCATCGCCGCGGCTGACCGCTTCATCGCCCTGTTCCCCGGCAATCCGTCGGCGGCCTACGCCTTCTATATGCGCGCCATCTGCAACTTCGAGCAGATCGTCGATGTCGGTCGGGATCAGGCCTACGCCGAGGCCGCGCTGGCCGGTCTGCGCGATGTGGCCCGCCGCTATCCCAACACGCCCTACGCCACCGACGCCCGCGTCAAGATCGACATGGTCAACGACCAGCTGGCCGGCAAGGAAATGGCCGTGGGCCGCTTCTATCAGCGCGCCAATCAGCCGCTGGCCGCGATTAACCGCTACAAGGCCGTGATCAACAACGAGGCCTTCCAGCGCAGCTCGCATACGCCGGAGGCCCTGTATCGCCTGGTCGAGGTTAATGTCGGCCTGGGTCTGACTGAGGAAGCGACGCGCAACGCCGCCGTTCTGGGTTACAACTATCCGGGCAGCCCCTGGTACGCCGAGGCCTACGCTCTGCTGAACGAGCGCGGCGTTCGCCCTGACGTGCAGCCGCAAGCCAAGCGTGAAAGCTGGCTGCAACGCATCATCCCGGGCTAAGCCGGCTCGACAGGGGCAATAGGGGGACGCATGCGGAAAGACGCTGCGTTCCCTTTCTGTTTCCGGCTACAGTGGGCTGTAAAGTCGAATCAAGCTGGCCCATGCTGACCACTCTCTCGATCCGTGACGTCGTCCTCGTCGACGCCCTCGACCTGGAGGTCGGCGAGGGGCTGACCGTGCTGACCGGCGAGACCGGGGCCGGCAAGTCCATCATTCTCGACGCCCTGGGCCTGGCGCTCGGCGCGCGCGGCGACGCGGGACTGGTGCGCGCGGGCGCCAAACAGGCGGTCGCCACGGCCGTCTTCACCGCCCCCGACGACGAGGCTCTGATCGCCCTGCTGGCCGAGCGCGGCTTCGAGGTCGCGCCGGGCGAGGAACTGATCCTGCGCCGGGTCGTCTCGGCCGACGGCCGCAGCCGCGCCTATGTCAACGGCCAGCCCGCCGGGGTCACGGCGCTGCGCGAGATCGGCGCCCTGCTGGTCGAGGTCCACGGTCAGCACGAGACGGTCGGCCTGTTGGACTGGAAGACGCACCGCGCCCTGCTGGACAACTACGGCGGCCTGCAGCCCCAACTGTCGGGCGTCGCCGCCGCCGCCGACCGGCTGAAGGCCGCGCAGGGCCGTCTGGACGACCTGGAGGCCTCCGCCGCCGAAGCCGCCGCCAAGGCCGAGGAGATCGCGCTCAACCTCTCTGAGCTCGACGCCTTGGACCCGCAGCCGGACGAAGAGACCGAACTGGCCGGCGAGCGCGCCATCCTGGGCGCGGCGGAAAAGGCCGTGGCCGATCTGGCCGACGCTCGTAATCTTCTGGGCGGGGATAAGCTGAGCCAGCGTTTGGCCTCGGCCCTGCGCGCGGTCGAACACGCCCGTCAGCGCGCCGTTCAGGCGGGCGCCGAGGGCGACAACCCCGTCATCGTCAAGCTGGCCCTGGCGGCCGAGGCGGTGGACCGCGCCCTGGTCGAGGCGACCGAGGCCGTCGCCTCTGTCGATGCCGCCGCCGACGCCTTCGATTTTGAGCCTGGCCGCCTGGACAAGGCCGAGGAGCGCCTGTTCAGCCTGCGCGCCGCCGCCCGCAAGCTGAACACCACGGTCGACGCCTTGCCCGCTTTACGCGTGCGGCTGCGCGAACAACTGCGTCTGATCGAGGACGGGGCCGAGGCCCTGACCAATGCTCGTAGGGATGTGGCCGTGGCGATCGAGGCCTATGACGTGGCGGCCATGCTGCTGACCTCGGCGCGCGAAGCGGCGGGTGATCGTCTGGTCGCCGCCGTCATGGGGGAACTGGGTCCGCTGAAGCTGGACCGAGCTCGTTTCCGCGTGACGCTGGATCCCATCGAGGGGCGTCGCGGTCCCCTGGGCGTCGAGACGGTGCGTTTCGAGGTCGCCACCAACGCCGGCACGCCCTTCGGCCCGCTGGACACCGTGGCCTCGGGCGGCGAACTGGCGCGCTTCGCCCTGGCCATGAAGGCGGCCCTGGCCAGCCGCGAGGACCAGCGCCAGCCGGTCATGATCTTCGATGAGGTCGATCAGGGCGTCGGCGGCGCCGTGGCCGAGGCGGTCGGCGGGCGTCTGCAACGTCTGTCCAACGGGGCTCAGGTCCTGGTCGTGACCCACAGTCCCCAGGTCGCCTCGCGCGGCCACACCCACTGGAAGGTCCGCAAGGCCGACGTGGACGGCCACACGCGCACGTCCATCGACGTGCTGGAGCCCCATCCCCGTCAGGAAGAGATCGCCCGGATGCTGTCGGGCGCCGAAATCACCGATGAGGCGCGGGCGGCGGCGCGGGTGCTGATCGGGTAGTTGTCTCCGCTCATCCCGGCCTTCGCCGGGATGGGCGGAAGTGGGAGCTTAGACCCCCAGGATCCAGCCTTCTTCGTTCTCGACCTGAGCCACCAGCGTCTCATTCGCCGACTTCGGGGGCGCAAACGCCTTCTGCAGGTCGCCGGCGTCGTCCATCTGGGCGAAGGCTTCGGCGGCGGTGCGGACCTGGGCCTGGGTCTTGTATTCCTTGACGCCCTCGGCGTTGACCTGGCGCTTGGCGTCGAACAGGGCGGGCCAGACCTCGACCACGACGGCCGACAGGGGCTCTACATCGGCTTCGGTCAGTTCGCGCCAGCCGGTGTTGAAGGGCCAGACGGCGGCCGATGCGCCCAGCTTGTCCAGCAGGCGGCGCAGCATGGGCACGCCCAGCAGGGTCAGGCCGCCGACGGCGCCGGCGCCGTGCATCTGCCAGACGCTCTTGGGCGGCAGCTTGTCCTTGCGCGCGGCCAGTTCGGTCGCGCGGAACTCGGGAATGTCGGCGCCGGCGCCTTCGGGCGGCTTGGTCGTGGTCAGCCAGCGCTGCGCCTGACTGGCTGGCGCGCCCCAGAAGGGCCAGGGCTGATCCGTCATCAGCCGGTTCATCTTGGCCGCGACCTGATAGCGGTTGTTGGTGTTGTCGGCCTTGTCGACGATGTTGGCGGCCAGGAACTTGCCCATGGCGTCCCACGGACGACCGTCCAGCTTCAGGCGCGCGGCCGTGCCGGCGGGGAAGCCGAAATCGAAGTCGAAGCCGACCAGGACGCGGTCGCCGCGCTTCCTGTGTTCGGCCAGCAGGTCGGCGATCAGGGCCTCGCCCTCGGCGCGCGTGGCGACGTTGTGGGTCTCGGTATAGAGGCGGAAGCGCACGTCGCGCTTGGCGACGCCGACCCACAGGGTCTGCTCGCCCAGCTTCTTGCCTTCGGCGGCGGTCCAGTCGGCGATGATGTAGGCGTCGAAGAGACGGGCCACGGCGGGCTCCTGAAGAAACGCAGTAAACAGCAGAGGCGGGGGTTCTAGCCTTCCGCGACGATGCCGGGAAGGGGGCCGGGAAGGGCGATCATCGCTTCATCAGGGCTTCGACATGCGACAACCAGCGGCGCCCCAGCCGCAGCGCCTCGGTGGGCGAGCCGGTCGAGGCGGGCAGGTCGGCGTTCCACAGCGCCATCTCGAACTCGGGATTGCGCGCGTCGGCGAACATCAGGCGCAGCACCACCTGCTCGGCCTCGGGCACCACGACGTCCAGGTCCTTGCGCAGGGCGCCGCGACGGGCGCGAGCCACGACGTGGCCGTCGACGATGATCTCGCCGCCCTCGACCTCATCGAAAGCGTAGACCAGCCCCTGGGCGCCGCGCTGCCACAGCACCACCACCTGACCGCCGTCGAAATCCAGACCGGCGGCGCGGCCCTCGGCGGGGGACAGGGCCTCGGTGTCCGCCTTGACGCCCAGCGACTTCATCAGCGCCCGCTTCAGCCGCCGCTCAGGCTCCATCCACCAGGACAGCATCAGGGCGCCGGTCGTCAGGAAGGCGGCGGTCAGGGCGATCAGCAGGATGACCCTGAACGCCTCGCTCATGGATCAGGCCTCCAGGTCGAGATCGACCACCACGGGGACGTGGTCGCTGGGCTTGTCCATGTCGCGGGCGTCGCGGTGGGTCTCGATGCCGCGGAAGCGGTCGGCGGCCTGCGGCGACAGCAGGGCGAAGTCGATGCGGATGCCGTTGTTCCTCTGCCAGGCGCCGGCCTGATAGTCCCAGAAGGTGTAGGTGCCGGCCGGTTCGCTGCCCAGTTCATGACTGTCGGCCAGACCCAGCCATTTCAGGGCGCGGAAGGCCTCGCGGCTTTCGGTCTGGAACAGGGCGTCTTCGGCCCAGTTCGCGGGGTTCTTGGCGTCCTCGGCCTCGGGGATGACGTTGTAGTCGCCGCATAGGGCCAGCGGCTCTTCATAGGCGAGCAGGGTCCTGGCGTGGTCCTGCAGGCGCTGGAACCAGGCCAGCTTGTAGGCGAATTTCTCGGTGCCGATCGGATTGCCGTTGGGCAGGTAGATGGCGGCGACGCGGACCGGAACCGGGGCCTCGATCACGGCCTCCAGATAGCGGGCCTGTTCGTCCCCGTCGTCGCCGGGCAGGCCGCGCCGGATGTCCGACAGGGGGAATTTCGACAGGATGGCGACGCCGTTGTAGGTCTTCTGACCATGGGTCTCGACGTTGTAGCCCAGGCTTTCAAAGGCTTCGCGCGGGAATTTCTCGTCCACGCATTTGATTTCCTGGAAGCAGGCGACGTCAGGATTGGCGGATTCCAGCCAGGCCAGCACGGTGGGCAGGCGGGCGTTGACCGAGTTCACGTTCCAGGTGGCGATGCGCATGGGGCCAAGGCTAAGGCGCGTCGCGTTCGGCGAAAAGAGGTCCCCGAAAACTAAGACGCAAAACAAAAACGCCGCCGGATCGCTCCGGCGGCGCTTCGTTGGACGATCAGGCGTCGATCAGGCTTGCGGCGTGGCGGCCGGAGGCGTCGTCGTCAGCTTGCAGCCGCCGCCGATGAGCGCGGCCTCGGCGCAGGGGTAAACCTGCTGCACGACGTGTTCGGCGTTGAAGCGGATGATCGATCCCTCGGCGCCGGCGCAAGTCACTTCGATGAAGCGGCCGTTGGGGTTTTGGCCCATCAGGCGGACCTGCTGGACGTCGCAGGCGGCGGCGTCCGAGCCGGTCAGCCAGGACTTGACCGTCGCGGCCTGTTCAGCCGGGGTGGTGAACAGGCAGGTGGCGTTCTGGCTGATGATCTGCAGGCACTCGGTCTTTTCCCAGCCCGAGGCGTTCTTTTGGATCCAATAGCCGTCGGCGCCGGCGCAGCCGATCTCGTAGACCACGACGCCGTCGCTCGATTGGCCCCGAACCTTGGCTTCATCGACCGTGCAAGCGACGCCAGCCTGGGTCGCATAGCCTTTCAGGAAGCCCATATTGTCCTGATTGCCGGGAAGCGAGCAGGTCTGGCTGGGCGGAGCCTCGGGGTTTGCGGCGCGAGCGTCCGCAGCCTGGTTGGCCAGGACGAGGCAGTCGGCGAACTGGGGCGGGGTCGAGGCGACGACGATATAGCCCGGCGCGCCGACGCAGGTGGCTTCGTAGATTTTGACCTGTTCCGCCGTGACGCCAAGCATCTTGGCCTCCGTCACCTGGCACGGGGTCGATCCCGTAGCGAAGACCGCTTCGACTTCGGCCTTGATCACGGCCGGATCGACGGGGGCGGGCGCTTGCGGGCGCTGGCGCTGCTGACGGGCGAGGCGGCTGGGTTGAACGCGTTCCGTCCTGACGTTCTCATCGCCGGAGCGGGCGGCGTTGGCGCCGCCGCTTTCCTGGGCGAAGGCGAGCGCGGGGCTCAGGGTCATGACGGCCAAGCCGGCGGCGATCCCCATGGCGCGGCTGAAACGTTTGATGGTCACTGGAAGGGCTCCCTCGGCCTCTACTGGATGCCGGCAGCCTTGGCGGGGTCTTTCGGTTCGGTCAAGCGCGGCTGCGCGAGACAGGTCTGGACCCGAACCGCTCAATCGGGTTTAACCTGCGAGGGTTGCGATTGGAGACGGACTTGGCGGACGGCGCGATAAGCGATGAGACGGCGACGACCGCACGCGGCCTGACCTATCCGTCGGGACTGCCGCCCGAGCCGGGTCAGGCGGTCGAGGTCGCGCCGGGCGTGCTGTGGCTGCGCCTGCCGCTGCCGTTGAGCCTGAACCATATCAATGTCTACGCCCTGGCGGACGGCGACGGCTGGACCCTGGTGGACACCGGGCTGAAGACCGAGGCGTCGAAAGCGGCCTGGGAAGCGGCGCTGGCGGGACCGCTGGGCGGCAAGCCGGTCAAGCGGGTGATCTGCACCCATATGCACCCGGACCATATCGGGCTGGCGGGCTGGCTTTGCGGGCGATTCGACGCGCCGCTGCTGATGTCGCGGCTGGAGTATGTGACGGCGCGGATGCTGATCGCGGACGAGGGCCGACCGGCTCCGGACGAGGGCGAGGTCTTCTATCGCGCCGCCGGCTGGACCGACGAACAGATCGCGCGATGGCGGACGGGATACGGCGGCTTCGGCAAGGCGGTGGCTCCCATGCCTTCGGCCTATCTGCGGCTGGCGCAGGACGACGTAGTGCGAATCGGCGCCGACGACTGGCGCGTGGTGATCGGCGAGGGTCATTGCCCCGAACACGTCTGCCTGTGGCGCGAGGGCGACGGGGTTCTGCTGTCCGGCGACCAGATTCTGCCGCGCATATCCTCGAACGTGTCGGTCTGGCCGACCGAGCCCGAGGGCGATCCCCTGGGCGAATGGCTGCGGTCGTTGGCGGCGTTGAAGACGCGGCTGCCGGGCGACCTGTTCGTCCTGCCCTCGCACGGCGAGCCCTTCTATGGCGTCACGACGCGGCTGGAAGCCTTGATCCGGGGGCATGAAGTGGCGCTCAAGCGGCTGGAACGGACGCTGAAGGCGCCGTGCCGGGCCGTCGACGTCTTTTCGGCCCTGTTCGCGCGCCCGGTGGGCGACGCGGTGCTGAGCATGGCGACGGGCGAGGCGATCGCGCATCTGAACTATCTGGCCCGCGAGGGGCGGGCCCGACGCGACCGCGATGAAGCGGGCGTCGATTGGTGGACACTGACGGAGGCAGGACAATGAGCGAACACATCAAGATCGACCTGGACGGCGGCGTCCTGACCGTCGCCTTCAATCGGGCGGACAAGAAGAACGCCATCACCCAGGCCATGTATTCGGCCCTGGCCGAGGCAACCGAGCGGGCCAAGGTCGACGACGCCGTGCGCGTGGTCCTGTTCCGCAGCGAGGGCGACTCCTTCTCGGCCGGCAACGACATCGCCGACTTCATCGCCCTGGGCTCGCAGAGCAGCTGCGATCTGGTCGAGATGGGGGTGTTTCGCTTTCTCAAGGCCCTGGCCGACCTGGACAAGCCGGCGGTGGCGGCGGTGCGCGGTCGGGCGGTGGGCATCGGCCTGACCCTGCTGCTGCATTGCGACATGGTGGTGGTGGCCGAGGACGCCCTGCTGTCGGTCCCCTTCGTCAACCTGGCCCTGGCGCCCGAGGCGGCGTCGTCCCTGCTGCTGCCGGCCGCCGTCGGCCATCAGCGGGCGTTCGAGCTGTTCGCCCTGGGCGAGGCCATCGACGGCAGGACGGCCCTGGCCTGGGGGCTGGCCAATCGCGCGGTTCCGGCCGATCAGGTCGAGGCGACGGCGCGCCAGCTGGCCGACAAGCTGGCGGCGCGGGCGCCCAATTCCATCCGCAAGACCAAGGCCCTGATGCGCGACGCCGAGGCCCTGTGGGGCCTGATGCAGCGTGAAGCTCATGCCTTTGGCTCGCAGATGCGCAGTCCCGAGGCGATGGAGGCTTTCATGGCCTTCAGCCAGAAACGCGCCCCGGATTTCACTAAGGCCGGCTGATTTCGCGCAAACGCGATTGATTCGAGGGGGCAGGGGGTCTAGGCGCCGCGCATGAACGCCGTCGTCGCCCCAGTACCTGTTGATGCCGCAACGCCGGTCCGCATCGTGCGAGAACGATCGGGCGACGCCGCGGCCGTCGACGCCTTGGTGCTGGCTGCCTTTGGACCAGGCCGGTTCGCCAAGACGGCGGAACGGCTGCGCGAGGCGGCGGCCCTGGCGGCCGGCTTTTGCGCCTTTGAAGGCGAGCGCCTGATCGGCTCGGTGCGGCTGTGGTCCATCATGGCGGGCCAGGCGCGCTCCGTCTTTCTGGGACCGATCGCCGTCGACGCCTCCAGCCGTCGCGGCGGACTGGGCGCCGAACTGGTGCGGGCCTGTCTCGACGAGGCGAAGGCGATGAAGCTGGACGGGGTGCTGCTGATCGGCGATCCGCCCTATTTCTCGCGCTTCGGCTTTTTGCCTGCGCCGCAGGCCGTGTTCGCCGGGCCGGTGGACCAGCGCCGGGTGATGTGGTTGCCGATCACCGAGGTTCCGCCGGTCGGGGCGGTGCGTCCCGTCGCCTGAGGGCGGACTGACCTTCCTTTGCCGGGCGACGCGGCCCATAGTTCGGATATGACGAACCCCGCGACACCGCCCGGCCTGTCCGGCGTCGCCGAAGCCGCGCGGCAGGCGCCCGGGCGCGGCCTGCCGCCGGTGCATCTGTGGCGCCCCGAACATTGCGGCGACATCGACATCCTGATCCGGGCCGACGGCGTCTGGATGCATGAAGGCTCGCCCATCGGTCGGGTCGAACTGGTGCGGCTGTTCTCGACGGTGCTGCGCAAGGACCCGGACGGCTATCATCTGGTCACGCCGGTCGAGAAGCTGAAGATCCGGGTCGAGGACCTGCCGTTCCGTGCGGTGACGATGCAGGCGAGCGAGGGCGTGCTGAGTTTCACGACCGATGTGGGCGACGAGGTCGAGGCAGGGGCGGATCATCCGATCATCGTCGAGACCGACGCCGAAACTGGCGAACCGGCGCCGCGCGTCCATGTGCGGGCCGATCTGTGGGCGCGGATCGCGCGGCCGGTCTTCTATGATTTGGTCGAACGGGCGGAGGCGACGGACGGGCGTCTGGTGGTGCGGTCCGGCGGCGAAGTTTTCTCCCTAGGAGACGTGGAATGAGCTGCAGCAGCCTGAGGAAGCGGCTGGAGGCCCGTCTGGACCCGGTGGCGTCGTGGACGCCCGAACGGACGGCTATCCGGTCGGACTATGATCTGAACCCCGGCGCGGGGCGGCCGGCGCGCGAGTTGCGGCCCGCCGCCGTCCTGGTGCCGATCGTCGTGCATGACGACGGCCCGACCGTGTTGATGACGCGGCGCTCGGACAGCCTGGCCAGCCACACCGGCCAGATCGCCTTTCCTGGCGGTCGGCTGGACCCCGGCGAGACGGCCGGACAGGCGGCGCTGCGCGAGGCGTTCGAGGAGGTCGCGCTGGATCCCGGCGTGGTGGAACTGCTGGGGCTGGGCGATCCATACGAGACGGTGACGGGGTTTCTGGTGACGCCGGTGGTCGGCTGGCTGACCGCGCCGCCTCTGGTCACGCCGTCGCCGGCCGAGGTGGCCGACGTGTTCGAGGCGCCCTGGGACTTCCTGATGGACCCGGTCAATCACCGCCGCGACTACTATGATCCCGAGAACGGTCCACGCCGCTGGTTCTGGGCCATGCCCTATCGCGAGCGCTACATTTGGGGGGCGACGGCGGGCATATTGAAAGGCCTGTTCATCAGGCTTTACGGCGACGAGATCGAGCCCCTGTCGGCGGCGGCCGAGGACGCGGCGTGAGCCATCGTTTGCAGGGGCAGGACTGGCTGACGGCGTCGGCCACGCGGGCGGTGACGGCGGCGCTGGCGGCGGCGGGCGGGGCGGATTGCGCGCGGTTCGTCGGGGGCTGCGTGCGCAACGCCCTGATCGGCGCGCCCATCGACGACATCGACATCGCCACGACCCTGACGCCTGACGCCGTGGTGGCGGCGCTGAAAGCGGCGGGCTTGAGGTCTGTCCCGACCGGCATCGAACATGGCACGGTCACGGCGTTGTCAGAGCATCAGCCGTTCGAGATCACCACCCTGCGCCGCGACGTCTCGACCGACGGGCGGCGCGCGACGGTGGCCTTCACGACCGACTGGGCCGAGGATGCGGGACGGCGGGACTTTCGCCTGAACGCCCTCTACGCCGATGCGGACGGCGTCATCCTGGACCCGACGGGCCAGGGATTCGACGACGCCCTGGCGGGGCGGATCGTCTTCGTCGGCGAGCCGGAAGGCCGCATCCGCGAGGACTACCTCCGCATCCTGCGCTTCTATCGGTTCCATGCCTGGTATGGGCGCGGCGCGCCCGATGCGGCGGCGGTGGCGGCCTGCGCAGCCTTGGCCGAAGGCGTCGAGCAGTTGTCGGCCGAGCGGGTGTCCAAGGAGCTGCTGAAGCTGCTGGCCGCGCCCGATCCGCGCCCGGCGGTGCGGTTGATGGATGAGGCGGGGGTTCTGGGGCGGGTCGTGCCGGAGCCCGCAGACCTGACCCTGTTCGAGACGATGACGGCTTTGAGCGGTGATCCGGTGCTGCGGTTGTCGGCCCTGCTGCCCGCCGATCCGGCGCGAGCGGGCGAGGTCGCGCGGCGTCTGCGTCTGTCCAACGCCCAGCGTGACCGTTTGGCTGCGGCGGTCAGCGGCGAAGCGACGACGGCGCTGACGGAGCCGCAGGCGCGTGCGGCCCTCTATCGCGACGGGCGACAGGCGTTCGAGGATCGGGTTCTGCGGGCCTGGGCGGCGGGCGGAGGTGAGGCGGACGCCCGGCGTCTGCTGGCTCTGGCGCGGGACTGGTCGCGGCCGTCCATGCCGGTCGGCGGGCGTGATCTGGCGCAATTGGGCCTGACGCCGGGACCGGAGACGGGGCGGGTGCTGAAGGCGTTCGAGGCCGGCTGGGTCGCGGACGACTTCCCCGATCACGGCCATGAAGAACGGCTCAGGGGCCTTCTGCGGCCAGCGTGAACTTGGTGACGACCGGGCGGTGGTCCGAGCCGGTCTTGCCGCCCAGCTTCCGTTCCAGCAAAGCCAGGTCGGGCGAACGCCAGACCTGATCAATGGTCAGGCCGACGGCTGACGGCGCGGCCGCCGGCCAGGTACCGGGCCAGCCGGGGGCGGGGATCAGACCAGCCTCGGCCTGAATCTGACGCCCGATGCGGGCGCTGGACACGCTGTTGAAATCGCCCGCCGCGATGACGGGGCCGGTCATGTCGCGACGAATGGCGGTCAGGGCCGCAGCCTGATTGATCTGCCCCCACTGATACTGGAAGGGCCAGGGCCGGGTCAGATGGGCGCCGATGATGTTGACGGGGCCGAGCGGCGTCTGGGCGGTCGCGGCGACGGAGACCAGGCCGTCGGGCCGGTCGGCGATGGCGGTCAGGGGATAGCGAGAAGCGATGGCCGCGCGCGCCGCGCCGGGCCGATCCACGCGGGCGTTGAGGACGCGGTGCGGATAGCCTGCCAGCACGCGATCCAACCGAGCCGATGGCGCGTCGCCCAGCTCCACCAGCACCAAGATGTCGGCGTCGGCCTCGGCGATGGATCGGGCGATGGCGTCCACGTCCTCGTTCCACGCCCACAGATTGGCCGAATAGAGGCTGAGCGCCGGCGCGCCCTCGCGGGGCAGGGCGCCGCCGCGCGGAAACCATTGAGGCCAGGCGGCGAGGATCAGCAGGGCGGTGACGCCCAGGCCCATGATCACGGCCGGGCGTAGCCGCAGCCCGGCGTAGAGCAGGGTCAGAACCAGTGTGGCGCCGAGGGCCGGGGCCGGAAACTGAGCCAGCAGGTCGGTCCAGCGGTGGCCGATCCGGCTGAGCGCCGACAGGGCGACGGCGGCGGGCGCGACGAGGACGCCCAGCGCCGCCAGATGGATCGCGGCCTTCAACGGTGAGATCAAGCGGACTTCCTCGCGGCGTGACGCGGCGGACCGCTCCCTTGGCCTATCCGAACGGGGCGGCGCGTGTCGAGGGCTGTGCGCCCGACGCGGGACCTCGCGCGCATTCGGGCAGGGCAATCCCAGTGATTTGCCGGGTTTGCCGCGCGCTGCGCCCCTTCAGCGCGCCGGGGCGACGGGCCTGAGCAGACTGATCCTCCAACCTTTGGAGATACTTCGATGAGCGACGACGCCAGCGCGCGGCTGGGCCTGCCCTATCTGGCGGCGGGGCAGCTGCAGAAGCACGTGACCCTGAACGAGGCGCTGACGCGCCTGGACGCCCTGACCCAGACGGCGGTCGTCAGCCGCACGACCATCGACCAGCCGGCCGGTCCCGCCGACGGCGCCCTCTATGTCCTGCCGCCCGGCGCCACGGGCCTGGACTGGAGCGGTCGACCGGCGGGCAGCCTGATGCGCGCCGAGGCGGGCGGCTGGCTGGCGATCGAGGCGCCCGACGGCCTGCTGGCCGTGGTGCTGGACAGCGATGAGGTGCTGGTCCGCCGCGCCGGGACCTGGGCGGCGCTGACGGGCGAACCCCTCGCGGCCTTGCAGAACCTGACCCGCCTGGGCGTGAACACCGAGGCGGATGCGACCAACGTCTTCGCCGCCCGGCTGAACAAGGCCCTGTGGACTGCGCTGGAGAGCGAAAGCGGCGGCGACGGCGATCTGCGCTTCACCTTCAACAAACAGGGGGCGAGCGACGTCCTGTCCCTGCTGTTCCAGAGCGGCTGGGGCGGGCGGGCCGAACTGGGGCTGATCGGCGACGACGATCTGAGGCTCAAGGTCAGCGCCGACGGCGGGACCTGGCGCGACGCCTTCTCGGTGGAGCGAACGACGGGGCGCCTGTGGTTCGCGCAAGGGGCGACGCGCCGCGAAAACACGGCGCTGACGATGAATGGAAGCTGGACCCCGCCAGCCTGGGCGCGCTGGGTCGAGGCGGTCTGCGTCGGCGGCGGGGGCGGCGGCGGCGCGGGGGCTGTCGGAGCCGCAGGGACCGCACGGCACGGCGG
>NZ_DASWXW010000168.1:0-6334 GCF_036405315.1 Brevundimonas sp.
CTGCAGCTTCAGTCCAGCAGGACCACTCCCTCACCGCACGCCGAACATCTGCCGCCCGCCTCGCTGGGCGTCGGCCCCAGCCTGCCCCTCATCACGCCGGACGCGCCGCCGCACGGTCCCGACCATGACCGCACCGCGCCCCAGGACTACGGCGGTTCGGTCCGGATGCTGATCTATCACGGCTGCGGCGAGGCGACCGGCGCCGGCCAGCCCGTGGTGATCCAACTGTCGCGCGGCGGCGCCAGCCAGTTCGGCGCCCTGGCCAGCAACATCCGCCTGTCCTCGCCCACCCCGCCCTCGCCCGGCTCGGGCCGCACCTACGGCGACTGGCCCAATAGCCGCGACAGCCAGACCGTGCCGCCAAACGGCTCCCTGATCGGGGCGCACAAGGTTCAGGGCGACTACACGCCCGACATCGCCTTCAGCCTGAACGGCGACCAGGACTTCCTCGCCTCGCTGCAACTGACCGGCGTAGGGCCGAACGACGCCTCGGGCCTGGGCTGGCGGAGCGTGCCGAACGCGCGCGGCTACTTCGCCCTGACCATGGGCGCCAACGAGGCGGGCGATGTCGTCATATGGAGCTCCAGCGACGTGGCCATCGCCCCCGGCATGATCCCCGACTTCCTGTCGCCCGGCGATCTGGACCGGCTGATCGCGCAGAAGGTGGTTCTGCCCGCAACGACCACGCGCTGCCCGATCCCTAGCGCCGTCATGACCGCCGCGCCGCAGTCGATGCTGCGCGTCACGGCCTTCGGCGGAGAGGCCGACTTCACCTATCCGCCGCGCCCGGCGAACCGGCGCGAGCCCTGGAACATCGAGCACGTGGTCAAGGTGCGCTACGCCTCGAACGCCACGACCATGCTGGGCATGGACATGTCGGACATGGACATGGGCGACGGGGCCGACGGCGCGCGCGCTCAGGACCGCGGTGTTCCTGCGCCGCCCACCGTGGGCGACGCCGCGCGGTCTATTCTAAGGGGCCTGGGCGGCCTGCGTCGTCGAAACTAGGCCGCGCGGCTGACGGCGAAGTCGGCCAGGTCTTCCAGAGCCGAGCGCCAGTCGCTGGCCGGCAGGACCGACAGCGCCGCCTTGGCCCGGTCGGCGTAGTCGCCGGCGGCGTCCAGCGTCGCCTCGACCGCGCCCGTGCCCAGGATCAGTTCGCGCGCCCGGTTGAAGTCCTCGGGCGTGCGTTCGCCCTTGGTGATGACGCGATCCCAGAACAGGTCTTCCTTGCCCTTGGTGCGCTGAACGGCCAGCAGCAGCGGCAGGGTCGCCTTGCCCTCGTTGAAGTCGTCGCCCGCGTTCTTGCCCAGGGTCGCCGTGTCGCTGCCGTAGTCCAGGGCGTCATCCGCCAGCTGGAAGGCGATGCCCAAGGCCATGCCGTAGTCGCGCAGGGCCTTCACCTGTTCCTCGGTCGCGCCCGCGCCCACCGCGCCCGACTCGGCGGCGGCGGCGAACAGTTCGGCCGTCTTGGCGCGGATGATCTGCAGATAGGTGTCCTGATCCAGATTCAGGTCGTGGGCGCGCGTCAGTTGCAGCACCTCGCCCTCGGCGATCACGCTGGAGGCCGTCGCCAGAATGCCGAGCGCCCGCAGGGAATCGGTCTCGACCATCAGTTCAAAGGCGCGCGCGAACAGGAAGTCGCCGACCAGCACCGACGAGGCCGCGCCCCAGATCAGGTGCGCCGCCACCTTGCCCCGCCGCATTTCCGAGCCGTCGACGATGTCGTCGTGCAGCAGGGTGGCGGTGTGAATGAACTCCACCGAGGCGGCCAGCTTCTTGGCGCCTTCGATCTCGCCCGTCGCGCCGATGGCGCGGGCCGCAGCCACCGTCAGCAGCGGACGCAGACGCTTGCCGCCCGCCGAAACCAGATGCTCGGCCAGCATGGGGATGACCGGCACGTCGGACTGCATCCGGGCGATGATCAGGGCGTCAACCGCCGCCATGTCGTCCTTGGCCAGACGAACAAGAGCGTCCACATCGCCCTTGGGGCGGGGAGCGGCGACGAGAGCTGCGTCCACGAAATTCTCTTTCAGCACAGGGGCGAACAGGGAGATTCGCCCGGAAATCACACGCATCCGCTTGCCCGAACGCGATGCGGCGCACAATGGTGGCGGCGTCATGACGGGTCAAGCCGGGTCAACCCCTACTGTCGCCGCCGAAGTTGCGGAATCCGCCCTGCTGGGCGGTCGCGTCCGGCTGCGCCAGCCGGTGAAGGGTTATCGCGCCGGCATGGACGCCGCCCTGCTGGCCGCCGCCGTGGACGCCAAACCGGGCGAGCGGCTGATCGAGGCCGGCTGCGGCGCGGGCGCGGTGCTGATGCAGGTGGCGGCGCGTCGCCCCGGCGTCGCCCTGACCGGACTGGAGCGCGACCTGACCGCCGCGGGGCTGGCGCGCGAAAACGCTGCGCTCAACGGCGTCGACGACCGCACCTCCATCCTCAGCGGCGATGTGGCGCAGGGGTTTCGGGCGTTGAACCTAGCCCCCTTCGACTGGGCCGTCAGCAATCCGCCCTTCTTCGACGACCCCGGCGCGCTGCGGGCGCCCGCCCCCGGCAAGATGGGCGCCTGGATGGCCGACGACGGGCTGAAGGCCTGGACCGGCTTCCTGCTGAAGGCCGTGCGCGAGGGCGGCCGCATCGTGGTCATCCACCGCGCCGACCGTCTGGCCGACCTGCTGGCCCTGCTGGGCGACAAGGCCGGCTCCTTCGCCATCCGCCCCATCCACCCCTACGCCGACCAGCCCGCCAAGCGGGTGCTGGTCCAGGCCATCAAGACCGGCAAGGCGCCGCTGCGGCTGTTGCCGCCGCTGGTCCTGCACGACCGCTCGGGCGCCAAGCACAGCCCGGAGGCCGAGGCCATCCTGCGCGGCGAGGCGGGGCTGCCTTTCTGACCCCACACCGCTCATCCCGGCCTTCGCCGGGAGGAGCGATAGGAATGCAACGCCCTCCCCAAACTGATGGCGGAGCGGTATGGAACCGCCATGTCCCTGCGCCCCCTCTTTCCGACCCAGGTTTACGAAGCCTCGCTGGCCGCCGCGCCCGCCTGGCCCGAACTGCACGAGGAGATCCTCGACCTCTGCCTGGTCATGGCCGAGGAGGACGAGGCCGGGATCGAATGGTGCAAGGCCAACCACTATCCCGGCTACACCTCCTACGGCTCGATCAACGACCTGCCGCACCGCTTCCCCGAGTTCGCGGAACTGAAGAAGCTGCTGGACAAGCACGCCGCCGCCTACGCCAAGGCCCTGCACTTCGATCTGGCGCGCAAACCCAAGCTGGACAATCTGTGGGTCAACGTCCTGATGCCCGGCGGCGGCCACACCGGCCACATCCACCCCCACGCGATCATTTCGGGCACCATCTACATCCACGTCCCCGACGGCGCCTCGTCGCTGAAGATCGAGGACCCGCGCCTGGTCATGATGATGGCCCGCCCCGGCCTGACCGCCGAGGCGACCGAGGCCGAAAAGCCCTTCGTCTATCTGAAGCCCGCCTCGGGCACGGTGCTGATGTGGGAAAGCTGGCTGCGCCACGAGGTCCCAGCCAACCGCGCCGAGGAACAGCGCATCTCGATCAGCTTCAACTATGCCTGAGGCGCCCTCTCAGCGCCGCATTTGCCCTGAAGTCTGCCGTTCTTGTGAAGCTTGAGGGGGCCTCCATGCGGGCATTGGGACTGGCGACGATTCTGCTGGCGGCGAGCATCATAGCGGGCTGCGGCGAACGGGCGGACGCTCAAACCACCTCGGCATCCGCCGCCGACGGCGCGCCCTATGTGCTGAAAGGCACCCAGGTCTGGTCGGTGCCCGACCCCGTCTCCGGCCGCGACTACGAGGTCTTCGTCAGCCTGCCCGCCAGCTACGAGACCGAGCCGAACCGCCGCTATCCGGTCCTCTATGTCACCGACGCCGACTACGCCTTTCCCATCATCCGCCAGATCGCTCGCCGGGTGAATCTGGAGGGGCCGGTGATCGAGGAGTTCATCCTGGTCGGCCTGTCCTACGCCAAGGGCGACAACGGCGCCGACAGTCGCCGCCGCGACTACACCCCGACGCCGAACGGCCCGCGCAGTTCGGGCGGCGCCGTTCACGGCGGCGGGGCGGCCTATCAGACCTATCTGAAGACCCAGGCCCTGCCCTTCGTGGATCAGAAGTTCCGCACCGATCCGGCGCGCCGCGTCCTGCTGGGGCACTCCTACGGCGGGCTGCTCGGGGCCCAGATCATGTTCACCGATCCGACGATTTTCAGCGGCTATGTGCTGGGCAGCCCGTCCTTCTGGTTCGACCAGCGCCACATGATGAAGATGGAGGCGGACTACGCCCGCAGCCATACCGACCTGCCCGCCGAGGTCTTCATGTATGTCGGGGCCTTCGAAGGCCCCGGCCCCACCGCCCGGCACGACAGCGAGGCGGACATGGTCGGCGACATGCGCGCGATGGAGCGGGCGCTGAAGTCGCGCGCCTATCCGGGTCTGAGCCTGCAATCGACGGTGCTGACGGACGAGGACCACCTGACGGTCGCCCCGGTCGGCTTCACGCGGGCGCTGATGGCGGTTCTGCCGGCCAAGCCCTAGCGCCGCACGAAGACTGCGTCCTGATAGGTCAGCGAGGTCGGGCGGCCGTCGGCGTCCAGTGTAAACACCACCCCCTCGCCCCGGAACGGGGTCAGCTCGACGCGAAGACCCTCCGCTTCGGTCAGGTAGTCGGCCAGGGCCTGCTGCACGCCGATGGCGACCGACAGCCGCTCGCCCGCTTCGCGGATCGTCAGGGTTCCGTAGGCTGCGCTGACGTAGTCGCCGACGTAGGCTGCGTTCGGCAGCGACAGGGTGCGCGCCCGCTTGCCCCGAGCCTCCAGCGCCCCCGCAATGCCCGCGCGACGACGGTCGCGCTCGGCGATCAAAACGTCGAGCTTCGCGTCATAGACCGCCTCGATGTCCGGCAGGCCCGCGAACCAGTCATAGGCGTAGTTGGCGACCAGATCGGCCAGGTCCCCCGCGAAGGCGTCCTCGTTGACCATCACCGCCACGCCCAGACGCCGTTCCGGCATGAAGGAGACGTGGGCCCGCGAGCCAGAGAAGTTGCCGAAATGGTGGATCAGCACGTCATCGCCATAGCGCCCGACCTGCCAGCCCAGACCATAGCCGGCGCGGACATAGGGGCCGAAGGTCGCTTCCTGCGCCACGCGCGGCGCATGGGTCGAGGCGACCAGTCCTGCGGGAAACACCTGCCGTCCGCCGACCCGGCCGTCGTTGATCTGGGCCTCCAGCCATTTGGCCATGTCGTTCGCGGTCGAGATCAGCCCGCCCGCCGACTGCATGGTCGCGTCGGTCTTCTGCAAGGGCGACCGCTCGGGCTGGCCTGGGATGCGTCCGAAATGACCGGCGGCGACCACCGCGCCGGACGTCCGCGCCGCGTCGATGCGCGCGGTCGTGGCCGTCATGCCCAGCGGCGTCAGCACCTCGTCCTCGACCATCTCGCGCCAGTCGCGGCCCCAGCGACGCTCGCTCAAGACAGTCGCAAGGTTGTAGCCCGAGTTGGCGTAGACGAACTGGCCATAGGGGGTGTCGCGCGGCCGCGTCTCCGCCGTCAGCCGCCACAGGACCTCGGGCGTCCAGTCGCCGGAATAGGCGACCCGGAAGGCGATCGGGGCGTTGTCCGCGCCGGAGCGGTGGCTCAGCAGGTCGGTCAGGGTGATCCGCGCGGCGATGTCGGCCGGCACGCCGGATGGCGGCGCCCAGTCAGCCAGGGGCGCATCCGGATCGACCTCGCCCCGCCGCGCCATGGCGGCGAACGACAGGGCGGTGAAGGCCTTGGTGGCCGAGGCGATGTAGAATCGCGTGTCCGTCGTGACGGCTGCGCCCGTCGCCACGTCCGCCACGCCGAGGCCGCCGCGTGAACCAGTCCGTCCTTGTCCACCACGGCGACCGCCAGGCCGGGCGCCGCCTCGACCCGCTGCATCACCCGGCTCGCAAAGGCGTCCATCGCCGCGCCGAAGGCCGCGCGGTCCTGCGCTCCGGCCCCGCCCGCCGTGCATGCCAGCCCCGCCGCCAGCAGCACGCCCATCGACCGTGACTTCATGATAGCCGCTCCCCCGCCCCCAACGGGCGTGCCGGGTAGAGGCCGCGACGGGCCGGAACGGATGCAGCGCGCCTTCAAACCGCCCCGCGTTACGTCTAGAGATTTGCCCAAAGGGTCTGCGACGGCTACATCCCGCGCCAACCTCCCCATCAGATCAGACGACAGGGCGAAACCGCACCTCATGGCGCAGCAATATATTTTCCAGATGCAGGGTCTGACCAAGACCTTCCCCGGCGGCAAGAAGATCTTCGAGAACATC
>NZ_DASWXW010000169.1:0-16946 GCF_036405315.1 Brevundimonas sp.
CGTTCGCGCGCACTTAGCCCCCGCCAGACGGCCGGGCGGTCGCGGCGAGAGCTTGCTCTTGTCGAGGAAAGTCCGGGCTCCACGGTGAAGAGGCGGCGGGTAACTCCCGCCCGGGGCGACCCGAGGGATAGCGCCACAGAAAGCAAACCGCCTGGGCTTCGGCCCGGGGAAGGGTGAAAGGGTGGGGTAAGAGCCCACCGCGTCGGCGGCAACGTCGGCGGCATGGCAAGCCCCGCCTGGAGCAAGACCGAATAGGGACGTCGCGCGGTTTCGGCCGCAGGGTTCACCGCCCGAGGCGTCCGGGTAGGTCGCGAGAACCGCTCAGCAATGGGCGGTCCAGAGGAATGATCGTCGCCGCCTTTCGAGGCGGAACAGAACCCGGCTTACAGGCCGTCTGGCATTTTTCTTGGGCCTATCGGCCTTTGGCCTACTTTTGTTGGGCCACCGCGCGTTGCGCTGCTTGAGGGTGTTTCCATTCAACTTCTCGCCGTCATCCTCGGGCTTGACCCGAGGGTCGGGCTGTCCGGCTGCGCGATGGGTGCGTCCGTTAACCTCTTCGTTGAAAACATGGCGGAAAAAGCCGCCCACAGGCTGTGAATACTCTTGATGTTGCTTGTATGTTCTCGTTTTTGACTGTGTGAGCCGTTCGGCGAACTGCAAATTTGGTTAAAGGGTGTCAACTAATCCCATTGAGGCCCATTTGATCCCATGCTATCCCACAACTTCATGAGTAGGGGCTGTCGCCCGACGCGTGGTGTCATCAACGGATTTCAGGGGCGGGCCGAGGGCTCGATTGGGGCAGGGCGTGTTTCTCTCGACCTACGAGAAGCAGCTGGACGGCAAGCGCCGTCTCTTGATCCCCCAAGAATTCCGCACGGCCGAAAACGGCGCTGAGCACGGCGTCTTCTGCTTCCCCTCCATCGAGGCTGACTGCCTGGAAGCGGGCGGCGACAAGCTGTTCGCCGAATACCGCGCTGTGATCGAAAGCCTGCCCTTCGGCGATCCCTACCGCTCGGCGCTGGAGGCCTCGATCTTCGGCGAGCAGAAGCCGCTATCCTATGACTCGGCGGGCCGCATCACCCTGCCGGAGCACCTGTGCGCCGAGGTCGATCTGTCCGACACGGTCGTCATCTACGGCGTCGGCGAGCGTTTCCAGATCTGGAACAAGGACAGGTGGGCCGCGCACCGCGCCGAGCAGCGCCGCATGGCGCGCGAGGGCCTGAAGCAGTTCGGCGAAATGCGCCGCCAAGCCTCGGTGGTGAAAGCCGGAGGCGCGGCATGACGTCTCCGCACGCCCCTGTCCTTCTGGCCGAAGTCCTGGAGGCCCTGAACCCGCAGCCCGGCGACGTGATCATCGACGCCACCTTCGGCGCCGGCGGCTATACTCGCGCCATTCTGGAGCGCGGCGCCCAGGTCATCGGTCTGGATCGCGACCCGACCGTCCAGCCGCACGCCGACGCGGTGGCGGCTGCATATCCGGGTCAGTTCCAGCTGATCCGCACCCCCTTTTCGGGTCTGGCAGAAGCCTTCGCCGAGAGCGGCAAGGCCCAGCTGAACGGCGCTGTCTTCGATATCGGCGTCTCGTCGATGCAGCTGGATCAGGCCGAGCGCGGCTTCTCCTTCATGCGCGACGGGCCGCTGGACATGCGCATGGGCGATACGGGGCCGACCGCCGCCGACATCGTCAACACCTGGGATCACGGGCCGCTGGCTCACATCTTCAAGCAGTACGGCGACGAGCGTCAGTCGGGTCGGGTGGCGACCGCCATCCTGCGCCGCCGCGCCGAGCAGCCCTTCAGCCGCACCCTGGATCTGGCCGAGGTGGTCGAAAAGGCCCTGGGCGGTCGTCGCGGCGCGGCCATCCATCCCGCGACCCGCGTCTTCCAGGCCCTGCGCATCGCCGTCAACGATGAACTGGGCCAGCTGGAGCGCGGGCTGGAAGCGGCCGAGGCGACCCTGGCGCCGGGCGGCCGTCTGGTCGTCGTCACCTTCCATTCGCTGGAAGACCGCATCGTCAAGGCCTTCCTGACCGAGCGCACCGGCAATGCCCCGGGCGGCTCGCGCCACGCCCCGGTCGCGGTGGAGCTGCGCAAGCCCAGCTTCGACCTGATGTTCAAGGGCGCCAAGGAAGCCGGCGAGGCCGAACTGGCCGCCAATCCGCGCGCCCGCTCGGCCCGTCTGCGCGCCGCGATCCGCACCGAGGCTCCGGCCTGGGGCAAGATCGGGCCCAGAGCGGGGAGTGTGCGCGCATGATCGCCGTTCCCGTCCCGGTGAAGCGTCTGTTCGACTGGAAGGTCCGCGGCGTGCGCTGCGTCGAGATCATCGGCGTGGTCTGCGTCGCCGCCCTGGTCTTCTCGGTCTATATCGCCAAGGCCGCCGCCGCGCGCGAAAGCGCCGAGATCAGCCGCATCGAGAGCGAGATCCGCGAGAATCGCCAGCGGGTCCGCCTGCTGCGCGCCGAAGCGACCCGGCTGGAGCAGCCCGCGCGGCTGGAGGCCCTGTCGCGCGAGATCGGCCTGGGGCCGGTCGACGTGCGTCGCCAGGCGGTCGAGACGGGCCTGCCCGCCATCGCCCCGCCGCCGGCGGTGGCTGCGCCTGCTCCTGTCGTCGTGGCGTCGGCCGCGCCCGTCGCTGCGCCCGCTGCCGGGGAGAGTCTGCATTGAGCGTGCATGACCACCACGGCATGGACTATCGCCGCCCCGCGCCGGGCCGTCCGCAGGCGCGTCCGCAAGGCCCGTCGGTCGGCGGTCTGTTCGCCGCCTGGGGCCGCTGGGTCGCCAACTGCGTCTGGTGGATGGAGCATTCGTTCGAGCGCGCCCGCGCCGACGGCCGTCCTGAAGAAGACACCCGCGTCCGCATCTTCCTGATCCTGGCGGTCTTCTCGGTCGTCTTCGCCTGCCTGGCCCTGGGCGCGGCCCACGCCGCCCTGTTCGCGCCGCGCGGCGCGGCGGGCGCGGGCTTCAATCCGAACGCCCTGACGCGCGCTGATCTGGTGGACCGCAACGGCCAACTGCTGGCCACCAACATCACCCACTACGGCCTCTACATAGACCCGCGCGAGATCTGGGATCCGGCCGCCGCCAAGGCCCAGCTGCGCCGCGCCCTGCCGCGCGTCTCGGCCAAGCGTCTGGAGCGCGTGCTGGACGGCGACCGTCGCCTGCTGGTCCTGAATGGGCTGACCCCGTCCGAGCGCAGCGCGGTCCACGCCCTGGCCCTGGGCGGCGTCTCGTTCGAGCCCGAGGATCGCCGCGTCTATCCGCTGGGCGCCTCGGCGGCGCACCTGATCGGCCGGGCCGACACGGGCGGCGAGGGCGTGTCCGGCTCCGAGCTGGCCTTCAACCAGGAAATCCGCGCGGCGGGCGCGGCCGGCGAGGACTTCCAGCTGTCGATCGATCTGCGCGTTCAGGGCGTGGTCGAGAACGAACTGGCCGCCGCCGCCGAGGCCGCCGGGGCCAAGGGCGCCGTCGCGGTCGTCACGGACGTCCAGACCGGCGAGGTCCTGGCCATGGCCAGCTGGCCGACCTACGACGCCAACCGCCGCAACAGCGCGCCCGAAGAGACCCTGCTGAACCGCGTCACCTCGGGCCACTATGAGATGGGCTCGGTGTTCAAGAGCTTCACCGTCGCCGCCGGCATCGACACCGGCCGGGCCGACATGAACACCCTGTTCGACGCCTCGCAGGCCCTGCAGATCGGCAATCGCCGCATCAAGGACTTCCACGCCACCAACAAGGTGCTGACGCTGGAAGAGGTCTATCTGCACTCGTCCAACATCGGCACCTCGCGTCTGGCCGTCGAAATGGGCGGCGACGTGATGCGCGACTACTTCCAGCGGCTGGGTCTGCTGGAGGCCGCGCCGATCGAACTGAAGGAATCGGCCCGTCCGTCGCGGGTGCGCAAGTGGGACGACAGCACCCTGGCCTCGCTGTCCTTCGGCTACGGCATCATGGTCACGCCGATCCAGTATGTGGCCGCCTACGCCTCGCTGGCCAACGGCGGGCGCTATGTGCCCCTGACCCTGCGCAAGGGCGGCCTGCCCAACGCCCGCCCCCGTCAGGTCGTCTCGCCCGAGACCTCGGCCACCATGCTGGACCTGATGCGTCGCAACGTGACGCGCGGCTCGGGTCGGTTCGCCGACGCCCCCGGCCTGCGGGTCGGCGGCAAGACCGGCTCGGCCAACAAGCTGGTCAACGGCCGCTACGACCCCACCCACGCCGTCGGCTCATTCGCCGCCGTCTTCCCCGCCGACGGCCCGGTGACGGCCAAGCGCTACACCATCTTCGTCCTGGTGGACGAGCCGTCCTCCTATCCGCGCACCGGCGGCTATGTCGCCGCGCCGGCCGTGGGCAAGATCGCCGACCGCATCGCCCCCTTCCTGGGCGTCGAGCGCAAGGCTGACCGTTGGTCCACCGCCCTGGGCGAGAAGATCCCCGAGTTCCAGGATGTCGAGGGCGACGGTCGATGAGCGCGCTTCGTCTGTCCGAAATCCTGCGCCGCGACGTGAGCTCGGACCCCGAGATCACCGCCGTCACCGCCGACAGCCGCAAGGTCGTCCCCGGCGCCCTGTTCGTGGCCCTGCCGGGCGCCTCGGCCGACGGCCGCGCCTTCATTCCGCAAGCTCTGGCCAAGGGCGCCGCCGCCATCCTGGCCCCGGCCGACACGCCTGCGGGCGCCGCGCCCCTGCTGGTCGCCTCGGGCGACGTGCACCGCGCCTACGCCCTGGCCGCGCGCAGCTTCTACGGCGCCCAGCCCAAGACCTGCGTCGCCATCACCGGCACCAACGGCAAGACCTCGGTGGCCAACTTCTGCCGCCAGATCTGGGCGGGCCTCGGCCTGAAGTCGGCCAGCATGGGCACGCTCGGCGTGGTCGGTCAGAAGGGCGACAAGACCTACGCCCTGACCGGCCCCGGCCTGACCAGCCCCGACGCCGCCGACGCCGCCCGCCTGCTGGCCGAGTTGGCCGCCAAGGAGGTGACGCACCTGGCGCTGGAAGCCTCGTCGCACGGCATCGAGCAGCGCCGTCTGGACGGGGTGGCCATCCGCGCCGCCGGCTTCACCAACCTGACCCAGGATCATCTCGACTATCACGGCACGATGGAGAGCTATCGCGCCGCCAAGCTGCGCCTGTTCGAGGCCCTGCTGCCGCGCGGCCGCACCGCCGTGCTGAACGCGGATTCCGACGCCTATTCCGCCTTCGCCTCGGCCTCGATCATGGCGGGCCTGGGCGTCATGGGCGTGGGCGAGCGCGGGCGCGACCTGTCGCTGCTGGCGCGCCGGGCGACGCCGGAAGGACAGCGCCTGACCATCGACGCGCGCGGCCGCATCCACGACATCCTGCTGCCGCTGGCCGGGGCCTTTCAGGCCTCGAACGCCCTGGTGGCGGCGGGCCTGTGCATCGCCGGCGGCGAAGACCCCGACCGGGTCATCCCGGCCATGGAGTTCATCCAGGGCGCGCAGGGCCGTCTGCAACGCATCCCGGGCGAGGGTTCGCGCGGCGGCGAGGTCTATGTCGACTACGCCCACACCCCCGACGGTCTGGAGACGGTGCTGAACGCCCTGCGTCCCCACGCAACGGGCAAGCTGATCGTCGTCTTCGGCGCGGGCGGCGACCGCGACCGCGCCAAGCGGCCGATGATGGGCGAGATCGCCGGTCGTCTGGCCGACGTGGCTATCGTCACCGACGACAATCCGCGCTCGGAAGACCCCGCCGCCATCCGCGCCCAGGTCCGCGCCGGTTGCCCCGACGCGCTGGAAATCGGCGACCGCCGCGAAGCCATCCGCCACGCCGTATCGCTGATGCGCGAAGGAGATGTGGTGGTGATCGCCGGAAAAGGGCATGAACAGGGACAGATCGTCGCCGGGGTGGTGCATCCCTTCGACGACGCCACCGAAGCGACCGAAGCCCTGCGCGATCATGCCTGACACCCAAACACCGCTCTGGACCGCCGAAGCCATCGCCTCGGCGACCGGCGGCCAGCTCCACGGACCCGACGCTGATGTCTCGGGCCTCACCTACAACAGCCGCGAAATCCAGCCGGGAGACCTCTTCCTGGCCCTGCACGGCGCGCGCGACGGGCATGAGTTCGCCGCCGCCGCCTTCGCCGCCGGGGCTGTGGTCGCTCTGGTCGATCGCCCAGTCGAGGGCGGGCCCTATGTTCAGGTGCCCGACACCCTGAAGGGGCTGGAGGCCATGGGCGTCGCCGCCCGCGATCGCGCCCGTCTGCGCGGCGCCGTCACCGGCAGCGTCGGCAAGACCAGCGTGACCCAGGCGATCAAGGCCGGTCTCGATCTGGCCGGCTCCAGCCACGCCTCGATCAAGAGCTACAACAACCACATCGGCGTGCCCCTGACCCTGGCGCGGATGCCGCACGGCACCGACCGCGCCGTGTTCGAGATCGGCATGAACCATCCGGGCGAGATCGGGCCGCTGTCGGCCTTCGTGCGCCCGCACGCGGCCTGCGTCACCACGGTCGGGCCCGTCCATATCGAAGCCTTCGCCGACGGCGAGGTGGGCGTGGCGCGTGAAAAGGCCGCCATCTTCGAGGGGCTGATCCCCGGCGGGATCGCCGTGGTCAACGCCGCCGATACCCACGCCGACATCGTGCGTCAGGGCGCGCTGGACGCCGGGGCGACATTGCGCACCTTCGGTCATGACGTCGGCTGCGACGCGCGCCTGCTGGATTTCATGCCTGACAGCGAGGGCGCGACCGTCACGGCTGAGCTGGACGGCCAGCGCATCGAGTATCGCCTGCCCCAGTCGGGCGTGCACTGGGGCCTGAACAGCCTGTGCGTCATCCTGATGCTGCAGGCGCTGGACGTGTCGCTGGACGCGGCGCTACAGGCCCTGGCCGGCTTCCAGCCTCTGGCCGGGCGCGGCCAGATGGCGACCGTCGCCATTCCCGGCGGCGCCTTCACCCTGATCGACGAGAGCTACAACGCCAATCCCCTGTCGATGAAGGCGGGCTTCGTCAGTCTCGGCGCCAAGCCCGTGGGGCCGGGCGGGCGCCGCGTCGTCGTCCTGACCGACATGCTGGAGCTGGGCGAGCACAGCCGCGCCCTGCACGAAGGTCTGGCCCCGGCTATCGAGGCGGCCGGTCTGGACGTGGTCCACGCGGCCGGACCGCAGATGCGCCAGCTTTACGACATCCTTCCGCCGTCGCTGCGGGGCCAATGGCGCGAAACCGCCGCCGAACTGGCCGCCGAGGCCGCCAGTCTGGTCCAGCCGGGCGACGTGGCCATGGTCAAGGGCTCGAACGGGTCCAGGGCCTCGCTGGTCGCGGCGGCCCTGGCCGGATTGCATGACGCCGTGCGTGGACCGATAGAGAAATGAGGAGAGACCCCCTCAAGCAGGACCGCGCCGCGCGCGGTCCGATAGGGGACTAAAAAGCCATGTTCTACCTGCTCTATCTCTATTACGCTGATATTGCTCAGGAATATCCGCTGCTGCACCTGGTCCAGTATCAGACGGTGCGCGTCGCCCTGGCCATGGCCACGGCCATGATCGTCGCGGTCGCCATGGGCAGCCGCTTCATCAACTGGATCCGCGCCAAGCAGGGTCGGGGCCAGCCGATCCGCGACGACGGCCCGGTGTCGCACCTGTCAAAGGTCGGCACCCCGACCATGGGCGGCCTGATGATCCTGGCGGGCATCGGCGTCGCGGTCTTCCTCTGGGGCGACCTGACCAACCCCTATATCTGGATCGTCTCGGGCGTGACGGCGGCCTTTGGCGTTCTGGGCTTCATCGACGATTACGCCAAGGTGACCAAGCAGACCTCGGCGGGTCTGACCTCGAAACAGAAGCTGGCGGCCCAGGCCGTCGTGGCCGTGATCGCGGGGATCCTGACCGTCGTCTGGATGACCTATTCCCCGACCTCGCCGGGGCTGGAAACCTCGATCGCCTTCCCCTTCCTGAAGGCCATCCTGCTGAACATCGGATGGTTCTATGTGGCGTTCGCGGCCTTCACCATCATCGGCTTCTCCAACGCCGTGAACCTGACCGACGGTCTGGACGGCCTGGCCATCGTGCCGGTGATGATGGCGGCGGGCGCCTTCGGCATCATCTCCTATCTGGTCGGCAACTTCCTGTTCGCCGACTATCTGCAGGTCCACCACGTGCCCGGCGCGGGCGAGCTGGCCATCTTCTGCGCCGCCATGATCGGCGGCGGCATGGGCTTCCTCTGGTACAACGCCCCCCCCGCCAAGATCTTCATGGGCGACACCGGCTCGCTGGCCTTGGGCGGCGCGCTCGGCTCCATCGCCGTGGCCACGAAGCACGAGCTGGTGCTGGGCATCGTCGGCGGCCTGTTCGTGGTCGAGGCGGCCTCGGTCATGATCCAGGTCGGCTACTTCAAGCTGACCGGCAAGCGCATCTTCCTGATGGCGCCCATCCACCACCATTTCGAGAAGATGGGCTGGCCGGAATCCACCGTCGTCATCCGTTTCTGGATCGTCGCCGCCATGCTGGCGCTGCTCGGTCTGGCCACGCTGAAGCTGCGCTGATCACATGATCCCCGTTCCCGGTTTCGAGGGGCGTCGCGTCGCGGTCTTCGGCCTGGGCCGGTCCGGGATCACGGCGGCGCGCGCGCTTCAGGCCGGGGGCGCCGTCCCGGTCCTGTGGGACGACGGCGTCTCGGGCCGGATGCAGGCCGAGGCCGAAGGCTTCGTGGTCGAGGACCTGACCCGCGCCGACTGGTCCGGCTTCGCCGCCTTGGTCCTGTCGCCGGGCGCCCCCCTGACCCACCCCAAGCCGCACTGGACGGTCGAGCGCGCCCTTCAGGCGGGCGTGCCGGTCATCGGCGACGTCGAACTGTTCGCCCGCGCCCTGGACGCCCTGCCGACGGGCCAGCGCCCCCGCGTCGTGGCCATCACCGGCACCAACGGCAAGTCGACCACCACGGCCCTGATCGGCTGGGTGCTGAAGTCGGCGGGCCTGAGCGTCCACATCGGCGGCAATATCGGCATCGGCGTCCTGGCCCTGCCGGCCCCGACCCCCGAGGCCGTCTATGTCATCGAGGTCTCGTCCTATCAGCTGGACCTGACCACCCGCTTCGCGCCCGACGTGGCCATCCTGACCAACATCAGCCCCGACCATCTGGACCGCCACGGCGGCATGGAAGGCTATGTCGCGGCCAAGCGGCGGATTTTCCAGGCGCAGGGACCCGAGGCGCTGGCGCTCGTCGGCGTGGACGAGGCCTGGGGGCAGGGGATCGCGGCGGACCTGTGCGCGCAGGGACGGCGGATTTGCACGGTTTCCACCTCCGCTCATCCCCGCGGAAGCGAGGGCCCAGTGAGAGCCGCGCACGCGACGCCGCCAGAACCTCTACAGCCAAAGACCTGGGTGCCCGCTTCCGCGATGAGCGGGATAGAGGCTGAGCCCGGCGCATTGCTGGCCGATGGCGATGTGTTGGCCGACCTCTCCGTCGCCCGCTCGCTCCCCGGCCGTCACAACGCCCAGAACGCCGCCTTTGCCTATGCCGCCGCCCGGGCGCTGGGCGTGTCGCACGACGCAGCGGTCGAGGGTCTGCTGACCTTCCCCGGTCTGGCGCACCGCATGGAGGCGGTTGGCCGCCTCGGCCCGATCCGCTTCATCAACGACTCCAAGGGCACCAACGCCGACGCCGCGCGTCAGGCGCTGGCCTCCTACCCCTCGGTCTTCTGGATCGCGGGCGGCAAGGCCAAGGAGGGCGGCATCGACAGTCTGCGCGACCTCTTCCCCCACGTCGCCAAGGCCTATCTGATCGGCGAGGCGGCCGAGGCGTTTGCTGAAACCCTGGGCGACACCCCGCACGTCGTGGCGCATTCCATGGAGCGCGCCGTCGAACTGGCCGCCGCCGACGCCGCGAAAGCCGGAGGCGAGCAGGTCGTCCTGCTGTCGCCCGCCTGCGCCAGCTTTGACCAGTTCCCTGACTTCGAGGTGCGGGGCGAAGCCTTCCGCGCCGCCGTGCTGGCGCTGGGCGCCAAGCCTGAGCCCGCCGCATGAGCCAGAGCTACAGCCACCCCTTTTCGCGCAACGACCAGAGCCTGATCGCGCGCTGGTTCTGGACCGTGGATCGCGGCCTGCTGGGCGCGGCCCTGACCCTTGTGGCGCTGGGCGTGTCGCTCAGCTTCGCCTCCAGCCCGGCGGCCATCCTGGCCGATGAATCGATCACCGATCCCTTCCACTATTCGTGGCGGATGATCGTCTGGGCTTCGATGGGCACGGGCCTGATGCTGACCACCTCCCTGCTGTCGCCGCGCGGGGTGCGGCGGATTGCGGTCCTGGCCCTGTTCGGGGCCATCGTCGTCATGGCGGCCCTGCCCTTCATCGGCGACACGGTGAAGGGCGCCGCGCGCTGGGTGAACCTCGGCCCGTTCAGTCTGCAGCCGTCCGAGTTCGCCAAGCCCGGCCTGATCGTCTTCGCCGCCTGGATGTTCGCCGAGGCGCAAAAGGGGCAGGGGGTGCCGGGCGTCAGCATCGCCTTCGGCTTCTGGGCCCTGACCGTCGGCCTGCTGCTGATCCAGCCGGACATCGGCCAGACCCTGCTGATCACCACCACCTTCATGGCCGTCTTCTTCATGGCCGGGGTGCCGCTGAAGTGGGTGGCCGTCATCGCCGCCATGGGGGCGGGCGGGGTGGTGTCGCTCTATTTCACCTTCAGCCACATGCGCGACCGCCTCAGCCGCTTCCTGTCGCCTGAGACGACCGACACCCACCAGATCGACCGCGCCTCCGAGGCCATACGCGCCGGCGGTCTGGTCGGGCGCGGCATCGGCGAGGGGGTGATGAAACGCCACGTGCCCGATCTGCACACTGACTTCATCTATTCCGTCGGCGCCGAGGAGTTCGGCCTGATCCTGTCGCTGACCATGATCGGCCTCTACGCCTTCATCGTCATCCGCGGGATGAAGAAGGCGATGAAGCTGAACGACCCGTTCGAGCAGACGGCGGCGGCGGGCCTGTTCATGCTGATCGGGCTGCAGGCCTGCATCAATGTGGCGGTGAACCTGAACCTGATCCCGACCAAGGGCATGACGCTTCCCTTCATCAGTTATGGCGGCTCGTCGATGATGGCCATGGGCCTGACCATGGGCTTCGCCCTGGCCCTGACGCGGCGCCGTCCTGGGGCCTATGAGCCAGGCTCCAACATCTCCCCGCCGCGTCGTCGCCTGCTGCCGTAAGAGAGTTTCCATGACCAAGGTCTGCGTCGTCGCCGCCGGAGGCACCGGCGGTCACATGTTCCCCGCCGAGGCTCTGGCCCGCGAGCTGGCCTCGCGTGGCTGGCGCGTGGTGCTGGCCACCGATGCGCGCGGCGAGCAATACGCCCACGCCTTCCCCGCCGAGGAGCGTCTGGCGCTGGACGCCGCCACCGGGCGCGGCCCCATCGGTCTACTGAAGGCGGGTCTGGCGATCTGGCGCGGGGTGGGGCAGGCCAAGTCGGCCTTTGACCGCACGGGCGCGGACGTGGTCGTCGGCTTCGGCGGCTACCCCTCGGCCCCGGCGCTGGTCGCCGCCATCCTGCAAAAGCGCCCGACCCTGATCCACGAACAGAACGCCGTCCTGGGCCGCACCAACCGGATGCTGGCCCCGCGCGTCGGCGGCGTGGCCTCGGCCTTCCCGACCCTGGGCCGCGCGCCCGAGGCGGTGAAGGCGCGGGCGCAGGTCGTCGGCAACCCGGTCCGCCCCGACATCCGCGCCCTGTTCGACCGCGCCTATGTCGCGCCCGCAGGCGACGGCCCGATCCATGTCCTCGTCACAGGCGGCAGCCAGGGCGCCCGCATCCTGTCCGAGACCGCGCCCCGCGCGCTGGCGGCCCTGCCCGAGGCGATCCGCAGCCGCCTGAAGGTCCAGCAGCAGTCGCGGCCCGAAACTCTGGAAAGCGCCCGTCAGATCTATCTGGAGGCGGGCATTAACGCCGAGGTCGCGCCCTTCTTCCGCGACATGGCCGACCGTCTTTCCAAGGCGCATCTGGTCATCGGCCGCGCCGGGGCTTCGACCTGTTCGGAACTGGCGGTGGCGGCCCTGCCGTCGGTCCTGATCCCGCTCAAGATCGCCATGGACGACCACCAGACCCTGAACGCCCGCGCCCTGTCCGAGGCTGGCGCCGCCCGCGTCATCGCCGAGGACGACCTGACGGTCGACAGCCTGACCGCCGCCCTGACCGAGGTCCTGTCCGACCCGGCGGCGCTGACCGCCATGTCCGCCGCCGCCCGTTCGGTCGCCATCCCCGACGCCGCGCAAAGGCTGGCTGATCTGGTCGAGGCGGCGGTCTAATCCCTTCTCCCACGGCGGGGAGAAGGGCTATGGTCAAGCCATGCCCCAGTTCGTCGTCGACCTGACCAACAACGTCTTCACCCTGTGGGCCCAGTTCCACTGGCTGCCCGAATGGGCCGTGGTGTCGATCATCACCGCCGTCTTCGTCTTCATCGGCTGGGCGGCCAATCAGGTGGTCTTCGCCCTGCTGAAGCTGGCTGTGCGCAAGCGCGACGTCTTCTGGCGGGGGATGGTCGACCGCGCCCGGCTGAAGGTCCGGATCGCGGTCATGATCATCGCTCTGGCCCTGGCGGTCACGGTCTCGCCGCTGGACCCGGAGCCGTCGTTGTTCATCCGCCGGACCCTGCTGTTCGGCTTCATCCTGGTGTGCGGCTGGATGCTGGCGGGCGCCGTGGACATGGGGGCCGTCGTCCATCTGAAGAAGTTCAACATGGACACGGAGGACAACCTCCTGGCCCGCAAGCACGTCACCCAGACGCGCATTCTGCAAAGGGTGGCGGCCATCCTGATCGGCCTGATCACCCTGGGGCTGGCGCTTTTGACCATTCCCGGCGTGCGGCAATGGGGGCTGTCGCTGCTGGCCTCGGCGGGGGTGGTGGGCATCGTCGCGGGTCTGGCGCTGCAACCCTTCCTGACCAACCTGCTGGCCGGCATCCAGATCGCCACGGCCCAGCCGATCCGCCTGGACGACGCCGTCGTCGTGGAGGGCGAGTGGGGGCGAGTCGAGGAGATCACCTCGACCTATGTGGTGGTCAAGCTGTGGGACTGGCGGCGCATGATCCTGCCGCTGACCCATTTCATCCAGAAGCCGTTCCAGAACTGGACCCGCGACGACGCCAGCCTGATCGGCGTGGCCTTCCTCTATGTGGACTATGAGGCGCCGATCGACCGGCTGCGGGTCAAGCTGGAGGCCATCGCCCACGCCTCGCCCCTGTGGGACGGCGACGTGGTGGCGCTGCAGGTGACGGACATCACCGAGCGCGTGGCCCAGGTCCGCTGCCTGACCAGCGCCAGGAACGCCTCCCTGGCCTTCGACCTGCGCTGCGAGGTGCGTGAAAAGATGCTGGCCTTCATGCGGGACGAATGCCCGGAAGCTTTGCCGAGGGATCGAGTGGACCTGGATCGGAACGATCGCGGAGTTCTCCCTCTCCCTGATGGGGAGGGTGGCTGACGCGAAGCGTCAGACGGGTGGGGCGCTTGGTTGTCGCTTCCCCCTCCCACCCGGTCGCTGCGCGACCTCCCTCCCCATGCAGGGGAGGGAGAAGGTTTTGTCAGTCCTTCATCCGCTCGCGCCCGATCCGCACGGCCTCCGCCGCGTTGACCGCATCAGCCGCCCGCAGCCCGGCCCCGCAGGCCACCGCCGCCAGTTCCGCCGCGTCCCCGCCGGGCGCCACGGCATAGGGCGGGGCGTTTTCCGGGGTGATCGGCCCCTCGGTCCCGTCGGCTTTCAGCGAGGCGAAGTCCAGTCTATCCGCCGTCTGGGCCGCGCAGTCGAAGCGCCACCAGGACCAGCCGCCGGCATAGGCGACGCCGCCGATGACCATGTCCTCTTCGCTGACCTGCAGCGACCGCATCCGCACCCCGTCGCCGTCGGGCGTCACCGAGGCCGTGTCGGCGAAGATGGCGAACCGCCCCGCGCCGGTCAGGACCAGGGCGTGATCCTGAGCCGCCGCGCTGGTCGCGGACAGGACGAGGCCGGCCGTCAGGATCGCAAGGTCTCGCGTCATCAGGGTATCCCGTTTCATTAACCGCATCCGCAAACCACGTGTTGAGACGCTGCGTCTAGAACCAAGCCATGTATCAGGAACCGCTCGGAGTCGATCTCGCCGCCGCCCCGCCCGACCGGCGGGCGCGCGAACGTCGTCCGTTCCGGCAGACGCGCCGGCCCGAGGAGCGCGTCCGCATCCTGGGCGAGACCGTCGACCTGATGCGGCCCGAAGAGGTCCTGCTGCACGTCGAACGCTGCATTGAGGCGGGCCGGCGCAGCATTATCGCCAACCACAACCTGCACAGTCTCTATCTGTTGCCGCGCACGCCGGGGATGCGGCGGCTCTATGATCTGGCCGACGTGGTCGAGCTGGATTCCACGCCCCTGATCCATTTCACCCGGCTGCTGGGGCTGCACAGCCGGCCCTTCCACCGCTGCACCTATCTGGACTGGCGCGACCAGTTCTGGAGCATGGCTGACCGCAAGGGCTGGCGCGTCCTCTATGTCGGCGGCGCCGACGGCGTGGCGACCGCGGCGGCGGAGCGTCTGAGCGCGCGCTATCCGGGGGCCGTGATCAAGGGCCTGTCCGGCTATTTCGACGCCACGCCGGGATCGGCGGGCAACGCCGCGATCCTTGCCGCCGTGCGCGAGTTCCAACCGAACGTCCTGTTCGTCGGCATGGGCATGCCGCGTCAGGAGTTGTGGATCGCCGACAACATCGAGGCCCTGCCCGAGGCCGTCATCCTGCCGGTCGGCGCCGCCTTTGACTATGAGGCCGGCGTCCAGAAGGCGGCGCCTCGCTGGATGGGGCGGCTCGGCGTCGAATGGCTGTTCCGCCTGTTCTCCGACCCGAAACGCCTGTTCGCGCGCTACTGCGTCGAGCCCTGGTTCCTGATCGGGCCGGCCCTGGGCGATGTCCGGGCGGCGATGCAACGCAAGAAGCCCTGAATTCGGGGGTGCTCGCTGAGCCATCGCAATGACGATGGTTGAGGCCCTGAATTTCCACGACTTCGTCTGAAACAGACGGCCTGACGCGCCTTACCAAGCCCACATACTGGTCAAGTCGCCCGTGTCGAGGCGCAATGACAGGGAGGCCGCCGCGCCGATTTCAGACGATTCAGACGAATTGGACTCTGTTTTTGCGCCCGTACCGAAGCGGACGCTTTCATCTAGCTCGCCACGATCTGCTCGGCCTGGTTCAGGTTGACGCTGACCAGCTGGCTCATGCCGCGCTCGGGCATGGTGACGCCGTAGAGGCGGTCCATCCGGCTCATGGTCACGGGATTGTGGGTGATGACGATGAAGCGGGTGTCGGTGCGCGACCGCATCTCGTGCAGCATCCGGCAGAAGCGGTCCACGTTGGCGTCGTCCAGCGGCGCATCCACCTCGTCCAGCACGCAGACGGGCGCCGGGTTGGCCAGGAAAACGCCGAAGATCAGGGCCGCCGCCGTCAGGGCCTGCTCGCCGCCGCTCATTAGCGACATCACCGACAGCCGCTTGCCGGGCGGGCAGGCGTAGATCTCCAGACCGGCTTCCAGCGGATCGTCGCTCTCGACCAGCTTCAGCTCGGCCTGACCGCCGCCGAACAGGGCCTCGAACAGGGCCTTGAAGTTGGCGTTGATGACGTCGAAGGCCGCTGTCAGACGCTCGCGGCCCTCGGCGTTCAGTTCGTCGATGCCGTCGCGCAGCTTGGCGATCGCCTGGGTCAGGTCGATGCGTTCGGACTTCATGGCGCCCAGGCGGTCGCCGTATTCGGCGGCCTCTTCCTCGGCGCGCAGGTTGACCGCGCCCAGGGCCTCGCGCTCGCGCTCCAGCCCGGACAGCAGGCTCTCGGCGCCGGCCGTGTCCGGCGGGCGGGCGATGGCGTCGTCGATCAGCTTCTGGCCCAGCTCGTGCGGCGACATCTGAGCCGTTTCGCGGACGTTGGCTTCCGCTTCGGCCAGACGCTCAGAAGCGGCCTCGGCGCGGGCGGCCAGACCGGCGCGGGCCTCGCGTGCGGCGCCAGCGGCGGCCTCGGCGGCGCGGCTGGCGCGGTCGCTTTCACTCGCCGTGCTTTCGGCCAGCGACAGGGCTTCGGCGGCGGCGCTCTTGCGCGTCTCGGCGGCGATCAGGGCGTCTATCAAGGCTCCGCGCTGTTCGGCGAAGCCCTGTGGCGCGATCTCGGCCTGTTTCAGCAGGGCGGCGGTCTTGTCGGCGTCCTTGCCCAGGGCGGCGACGCGGGCGGCGCTTTCCTTTGAGCGCCCGGCCCAGCCCTCGTGGGCGCGGCTCAGGCTGCCCACACGCTGTTCGCGCCCGGCGCGGTCGCGGGCCTCCTCGTCGCGGGTCGAGCGGGCGGTCTGGGCTGCCTGGCGCGCGGCATCGGCGGCCAGGCGGGCGGCGGCCAGTTCGTCGCGCAGGCCGGCGATGGTCTCCGACGGGGCCTCGACCGACTGCGCGGCCTCCAGCGCGGCTTTTGCTTCCGTGACCTCGCCGTCGAGCCGGGCGACGGTCTCGTCCAGCGCCTGGGCGCGGGCTTCGCGCCGGGTCTGGTCGCGCCTCAGGCTCTCGACCCGGTCGCGGGCAACGGTCAGGGCCTTGTCGGCGGCGAAGGGCTTGAGGCGGGCGGTCTTCACCGCCTCCTCGGCGGCGCGGAAGGCCTCGGTCGCCGCCTTCTGAGCCGTCTGCGCGGCCTCCAGCGCCGGCTTGCCGGTGTCGATCTCGGCTTCCAGCTCGGCCAGCCGCGTGCGCTGGGCCAGTCGCACGGCGGCGGGGCGCGGGGCCTCGGCGCGGCTGACGAAGCCGTCCCAGCGATAGAGGTCGCCTTCCGCCGTCACCAGGCGGGCGCCGGTGGGCAGGGCCTTGGCCAGGGCCGCGATGCGGTCCTTGCTCGCCACGCCGCAGAAGGCCAGGCGCGCGGCCAGTTCGGCGGGGGCGGTCACATGGGCGGCCAGCGGGGCCACGCCCTCGGGCCAGACCGGCGAGGGGGCGTCGGCGCCCGCCCAGTGGGCG
>NZ_DASWXW010000170.1:0-4810 GCF_036405315.1 Brevundimonas sp.
GCCGCAGCGCCTTCGGCCGGAGCCGCAGCCGCGTCAGCCGCCGGAGCCGCCGCAGCAGCGGCGCCCGGCTGGCGCGCCGGATCGGCGGCCGGGATGGCGAAGCCGGCCGAGCCCTGGGTGCGCAGCCAGGCGATCAGGTTGATGCGGGTCTTCTCGTCGCGGATGCCGGCGAAGGACATCTTGGTGCCCGGGACGTAGCGGCCCGGCGCGGTCAGGAAGGCGTCGATCTGGTCATAACCCCAGGTCGGGGCCTCGGCCTTGTGCTTGGCCATGGCGTCCGAATAGGCGAAGCCGGCGCGGTGCATGACCGGGCCGCCGAGGACGCCGTTCAGGTTGGGGCCGATGCCGTCGGCGCCGCCCGCGTTGGCGGTGTGGCAAGCCTGGCAGCGCGCGAAGGCGGCTTCACCGGCGGCCAGGTCGGCGGTCGGCAGGACCGTGCCCCAGTCGATCGGCAGGGCGGCGGGCTCGCCGCCGGCGGATTCTTCCGGCGCATCGACGAAGTAGCCCATCTTTTCGGGCTGCTTGGTGTGATACACCATGCCCGAAACCTGCTGGACCACCAGGATGACAAAGGCGGTGCCCAGGCACGCGCCCATAATCTTGTTCCACTTCAGATCGCCGCTCATGCGCGTCGTCGCTTCCCGTCTCTAATGAGCCCCCCCACCGCGAAGCGGCGTCAGGCGTATTCTTGCGTGGGCGTCTCTTACACGCTAGCGCGACCTTCGCAACCGGCCCGGGCGCTTCCGGGCGTCTCTGGACGTCGTCAAGCCGATGAATCCGCTGATAATGATACCCGCTCGCATGGCGGCGACCCGTTTGCCGAACAAGCCCCTGGCCGACATCGGCGGCAAGCCCATGATCGTGCGCGCCTGGGAACAGGCGGCCCTGTCGGGTTTCCGCGTCGCCGTGGCGGCGGGCGATCCCGAGATCGTCGAGGTCGTGGAAGCGGCGGGCGGCCTGGCGATCCTGACCGATCCGGCCTTGCCCAGCGGCTCGGACCGCATCCGCGCGGCGGTCGAGGCGGTCGATCCCGACGGCGCGCATGACCTGGTCATCAACGTCCAGGGCGACATGCCCTTCGCCTCGCCCGATCTGGCGCGCGCCTGCGCCGACCTGCTGGCCCGCGAATCAGCCTGCGACATCGCCACCCTGGTCGCGGCCGAGGCGGGCATGTCGGACCGCACCAATCCCGACGTGGTCAAGGCCGTCCTGGCCCTGCCTGAAGGCGAGGCCAGCGGCCGCGCCCTCTACTTCACCCGCTCGACCTTGTACGGCGACGGCCCGATTTGGCGCCACGTCGGCATCTACGGCTATCGCCGCGAGGCCCTGATGCGCTTCTGCGCCGCTCCGCCCTCGCCGCTGGAGAAACGCGAAAAGCTGGAACAGCTGCGCGCCCTGGAAATGGGCCTGCAGATCTGGGCCTCGGTCATCGACGAAGCCCCGCTGTCGGTGGACAATCCGGCCGATCTGGAAGCGGCCGGGAAGCTGGCGTAGCTCGACCTTCTCCCTCCCCTTCATGGGGAGGGTGGTCGCGCAGCGACCGGGTGGGGAGGGCGAGGCGATACGGAGCGCGGCGCTTTGCCAAAGCGTCCCCACCCGTCTGCCGCTTCGCGTCAGCCACCCTCCCCATGAAGGGGAGGGAGAGGATCGGCGCTACGCTTCCTCGTTCGCCCAGCTCTCCAGCAGCCGCCGCGCGATGGCGAAGGGCGGCGGCGCATGGATGGTCCCATGCGTTCCGGCCAGAACCGCCCGCGCCTCGGCCCGGGTCAGCCAGGCCACGGCTTCCAGCTCGGTCTGGTCCGGCGCGGCCTCGTCGGTCGTGACCTCGGCGATCAGGCCGATCATCAACTGGGCGGGGAAGGGCCAAGGCTGGCTGGAATGATACGCCACATCTGAAACCGTCAGGCCCGCCTCCTCAATCACCTCGCGGGCGCAGGCCTCCTCGATGGATTCGCCGGGCTCCATGAAGCCGGCGAGGGCCGACATCCGCCCCTCGGGCCAGATCGCCTGACGGCCCAGCAGGCAGCGCGGCTCCGCCCCGCCCTTATAGACCGGCAGCATGATGACGACCGGATCGACGCGGGGGAAATGCTCGACCCCGCAGGCCGGACAGACCCGCCGCCAGCCGCCCGAGGCCTGATCCGTCGCCTTGCCGCAGGCGGCGCAGAAGCCGTGACGGCGGCGCCAGTCGAACAGGCTCTTGGCCGTCCCGGCGATGGCGACGTCGGCCTCCGAAAGGGCCGCCGCCGCCGCGCGCATCTCGATGAACTGGCCCAGGCCCCCTGCGGGGCCGGTGGTCGGGTCGATGGAGCCCTCGAACTCCACCGCGAAGACCGGCGCCCCCTTCCACAGGCCCAGGAAGACGTCGCGGTCGGGAACCAGGTCGCGCCCGTGGCCCAGCGCCAGCCAGACCAGCCTTTGTCCGTCCTCATGGTCCTCGACCAGAGGCCGCCCCTCCCACAGCACCATGGCCAAGGCCTCGGGATTGGCCTCCTGCTCGCCCAGCCAGGCGAGATCGTTGCGAAGGTCGCCCGAGCGGTCGAGCGGATTGCCGGAGAAGACGTGGGTATGGGACATGGCCGCTTCATACCCCCGAGAAGACGACGCGGGGAGGGGTCTTGATTCCCGCGTCGCCAACCGTCATATCCCCTCTCGGAGATCGCGGGCGAAGGCTTCGCCAACTTGGTCAGGGCCGGAAGGCAGCAGCCACAACGAATTCCCCTTCGGGTCGCGGTCTCCACCCTCATCCTTTTGGCGCTATCGTCGATCATGCGATGATCGCCTGCTTGAGCGCTGGCTCGCTTCTTGAGCGCGATTTCAGACAATTCAGACGAATTGGACTCTGTTTTTACGGAGCCGCCTGCCGCATCGCGCAAGCTTCACGGAACCGGAATCGCTCTGGCCCGCTGAAAGGACTTCACCCTTTCAGGAGCAGGCGGATGAGCATTCTCGGGTCCATTCTCGGCGGCATCTTCAGGAAGAAGGCGGAGGCGGCCCCGACCGCGCCGGCGGCGCCGGCGCCGACCGCAACGCCCGCCGCGCCTCAGGCTGCGCCGGTCGCTCCCGCAGCCGTCGTCCCCGCGCCCGAGGTCGATGTCGCCGGCATCCTCGACTTCATGAACGACCAGCGCGCGCAGAAGCTGAACTGGCGCACCTCCATCGTCGATCTGATGAAGCTGGTCGGGCTGGAATCCTCGCTGGCCGAGCGTAAGGAACTGGCCGACGAGCTGGGCTATGCCGGCGACAAGTCCGACAGCGCCAGCATGAACATCTGGCTGCACGCCCAGGTGATCCAGAAGATCAGGGACAACGGCGGCCGTCTGCCCACCGATCTGTGAGGTCCGTCTCTCGCGAGGGGGTGCGCGACCGCGCCCTCTCGCGCTAAGACAGGATCATGAGCGACGTCGATCCGAGTCTTGATGGCCCTCCCTGGGAGGAGGACGTTCCCGAGCGGGACGAGAACACCGACGACATGTTCGGCGCGCCCGCCGCTGCGCCTGAGCTGGCTGCACCGGTCGCCGCCGCTGCGCCGGTGTCCGCGCCTGCGCCTGCGCCGACCAAGGCGGAGCCCTTTGCGGACGAACCCGCCGACGACGGCGCCTACAAGGTTCTGGCGCGCAAATACCGGCCTCGCACCTTCGAGGACCTGATCGGCCAGGAAGCCATGGTCAGGACCCTGACCAACGCCTTCGCCACCGGCCGCATCGCCCACGCCTTCATGCTGACCGGGGTGCGGGGCGTCGGCAAGACGACGACCGCCCGCCTGCTGGCCCGCGCGCTGAACAACGAAACCGACGTCATCGACAAGCCGTCGCTGAGCCTGACGGCGCATGGCCGCCACGACGCCTCCATCATGGCCGGCCAGCACATGGACGTCATGGAGATGGACGCCGCCTCGCACACCGGCGTCAACGACATCCGCGACATCCTGGAAAGCGTCCGCTACGCGCCTGTCGAAGCCCGCTACAAGGTCTATGTGCTGGACGAGGTCCACATGCTGTCGACGCAGGCGTTCAACGCCCTGCTGAAGACGCTGGAGGAGCCGCCGCCCCACGCCAAATTCATCTTCGCCACCACCGAGATCCGCAAGGTCCCGGTGACCATCCTGTCACGCTGCCAGCGGTTCGACCTGCGCCGCGTCGAGCCCGAGGTCCTGGTCGGCCACCTGGGCCGCATCGCCGACCGCGAAGGCATGAAGATCGAGCAGGAGGCCCTGGCGCTGATCTCCCGCGCCGCCGAGGGCTCGGTCCGCGACGGCCTCAGCCTGCTGGATCAGGCCCTGGTTCAGGCCGAGAGCGGCGCGACGGTGCAGACCGCCACCGTGCGCGACATGCTGGGTCTGGCCGACCGCACGCAAACCATCGCCCTGTTCGAATCCGTCATGGCGGGACGCACCGCCGAGGCGCTGGAAAACTTCCGCACCCTCTACGGCTATGGCGCCGATCCGGTGCAGGTCACCAACGACCTGCTGGAGCACTGCCACGCGGCTTCGGTGGCCAAGATGCTGGGTCCCAACGCCACCCGCCTGCCCAATGATCAGGCGCAGAAACTGACGGCGCTGGGCGCGGCGATTTCCGCCGGAACCCTGTCGCGCACCTGGCAGATGCTGCTCAAGGCTCTGGACGAGGTGCGGCGCGCGCCCAATCCGGCCGACGCCGTGGAAATGGCCATCGTGCGTCTGGCCTACGCCGCCGACCTGCCGGGACCGGAAGAGGCGCTGAAGGCCATCCAGTCGGGCGGAACCCTGCCGGGCGGCGGCGGCGCGGGCGGTCCGCGCGGCGGCGGCGGTGGAGGCGGCGCCTCGGCCATG
>NZ_DASWXW010000171.1:0-4571 GCF_036405315.1 Brevundimonas sp.
CGCCCACGTCGGGCTCGATCCGCTTCGGCGACATCGACGTGATCAAGGATCCCGAACAGCTACGGCGCACCCTGGGCTATCTGCCCCAGGACTTCGGCGTCTATCCGCGCGTCTCGGCCTACGACATGCTGGACCATATGGCGGTGCTGAAGGGCGTCGCCTCGGGCAAGGAGCGCAAGGACACGGTCGAAAGCCTGCTGAACCAGGTCAATCTGTGGAGCGTCCGCAAGAAGGCCCTGGCCGGCTTCTCGGGCGGCATGCGCCAGCGTTTCGGCATCGCCCAGGCCCTGATCGGCAATCCCCGCCTGATCATCGTCGACGAGCCGACCGCCGGCCTCGACCCGGAAGAGCGCAACCGCTTCCTGAACCTGCTGGCCGAGATCGGCGAGAATGTGGTGGTCATCCTGTCCACCCACATCGTCGAGGACGTGGCCGACCTGTGCCCGCGCATGGCGGTCCTGGCCGGCGGCAAGATCCAGCTGGAAGGCGCGCCCGCCGACCTGATGCAGCGCCTGGACGGCCGCGTCTGGAAGAAGACCATCGACAAGGAAGCGCTGGACGATCACCGCGCCCGTCACGAGGTCATCTCCACCCGCCTGTTCGCGGGCCGCACCGTGATCCACGTCCTGGCCGACAAGCGCCCGGGCGACGGGTTCGAGCCCGTCTCGGGCGGGTTGGAAGACGTCTATTTCTCGACCCTCAGCGCCTCGCGCCGCGTCGCCGCCTGAGGTCCGCATCATGTTTGGAAAAATCGCGGCCTTCGAGCTCCGCTATCAACTGCGCCAGCCCGCCTTCTGGGTGATCTTCTGCCTGTTCGCCCTGCTGGGCTTCGGCCTGGTGGCCAGCGAGAATGTGTCCCTGGGCACGGGCGGCAATGTGCACAAGAACGCGCCTTTTGCGCTGGTTCAGGCGCACGCCGTCTTCAACATCTTCTTTATGCTGGCGACCACGGCCATCGTGGCCAACGTCGTGGCGCGCGACGCCACGACCGGCTTCGGCCCCATGATCCAGACCACCCGGATCAGCAAGGGCGCCTATCTGTACGGCCGCTTCTTCGGCGCCTTCGCCGCGGTGGCCCTCAGCTTCCTCAGCATCAGCCTGGGCATCCTGCTGGGCACGCTGATGCCGTGGGTGGACCCCGAAACCCTGGGCGCCTTCCGGCCCGGCGACTACGCCTATGCCTATCTGGTGATGGGCCTGCCGGGGCTGTTCCTGACCTCGGCCATCTTCTTCGCCCTGGCGACGGTGACGCGGTCGATGATGGCGACCTATGTCGGCGTGGTCGCGGTCTTCATCCTGTATCTGGTGACCACCAGCATCTTCGGCCCCAAGCCGGAGCTGGAGACCATGATGGCCTGGGCCGAGCCGTTCGGCATCGGCGCCTATGAGCTGGTCAGCCGCTACTGGACGGCGGCCGAGCGCAACACCCTGGTCGCCCCGCTGGAAGGCGTGCTGCTGTGGAACCGGGTGATCTGGACCGGCGTCGCGGTCCTGTTCCTGGCCGCCGCCTATGTGCTGTACCGCCCCGCCGCCCGCGGTGCGAAGCTGAAGAAGGCCGACCGCCTGCGCGCCCTGGCGGACAAGGAGGCGGCGACCGCCGCCCCCGCGCCGTCCGGCCCCCTGCCGGCCCCCAGCTATGGCCTTCGCTCGGGCTGGGCCCAGTTGATGAAGCGCACGGGGTTCGAGATGGCCCTGGTGTTCAAGAGCCCGGCCTATGCGGTGCTTTTGCTGCTGGGCTTCGCCTTCTCCATTGCCGCCCTGGCCTTCAGCGGTGAAATGTACGGGGCGCCGATCCTGCTGGTGACGCGCGTGGTCATCGACACGCTGAGCGGCTCGTTCGCCCTCGTCGTCATCATCATCGCCATCTACTATGCGGGCGAGCTGGTCTGGCGTGACCGCGACCGCAAGATGCATGAGATCATCGACGCCTCGCCGACGCCGGACTGGACCTTCCTGGTCCCCAAGACCCTGGCCCTGATCGCGGTCCTGACCTCGACCCTGCTGGCGGCCGTGGTCGCGGGCGTCATCGTCCAGACCTTCAAGGGCTATACCGACTACGAGCTGGGCCATTACCTGGCCTGGTACGTCTGGCCGCAGGCGGTCAGCTTCAGCCTGCTGGCCGTCTTGGCCATCGTGGTTCAGTCGCTGTCGCCGAACAAATTCGTCGGTTGGGCGATCATGGTGGTCTATCTGATCGGCACCATCGTGCTGACCAATCTGGGCTTTGACCACCTGATGTACCGCTATGGCGCGACGCCGGCGGTGCCGCTGTCGGACATGAACGGCACGGGCGATTTCGCCACGTTCGAGGCGTGGCTCAGCGCCTACTGGACCGCCTTTGCGGTGCTGCTGCTGGTCGGCGCCTTCGCCCTGTGGCGGCGCGGGACCGAGACCCGGCTCAAGCCCCGGCTGATGCGCGCGCCCCTGCGTCTGAAGGGACCGGCGGGCCTGATCGGCGGCGTCGCCCTGGCGGCCTTCATCGGCCTGGGCGCCTATGTCTATCTGAACACCAACGTCTGGAACGAGTATCGCAGCCGCGACGATATCGAGCTGTTGCAGGCCGATCTGGAAAAGACCCTGCTGCGCTATGAGGACACGCCTCAGCCGGCGATCGTCTCGGTCACGCTGGACCTGGATATTCACCCGCACGATCCGCGCCTGGTGACCAAGGGCGCCTATGTCGTCGAGAACAAGACCACCCAGCCGCAGACCGAAATCCACCTGCGCTGGAACGACGATCTGGATATGACGCGGCTGGACGTCCCGGGCGCCCGCATCGCCCGCGAATGGCCGCGCTTCAACTATCGCATCTATCGCTTCGACCGGCCCCTGCTGCCGGGCGAGCGTCGCACCATCGCCTTCGAGACGGTGCTGACCCAGCGTGGCTTCAAGAACAGCGGCAACACCACCCGGCTGGTCGACAACGGCACCTTCCTCAACAACGGCGAGTTCGCGCCCAGCATCGGCATGAGCCGCGACGGCCTGCTGCAGGACCGAACCAAGCGCCGCAAGCACGGCCTGCCGGCCGAACTGCGCATGGCCAAGCTGGAGGATACCTCGGCCCAGGCCAGAAACTATGTCGGCGCCGACTGGGTCAACGCCGACATCACCGTCACCACCGACGCGGACCAGACGCCGATCGCGCCCGGCTACAAGGTGTCGGACCAGACCCAGGGCGATCGCCGCACCGCCCGCTTCGTCACCGAGGCGCCGATCCTGCACTTCTTCTCGGTGCAGTCCGCCCGTTACGAGGTGCTGGAAGAGACCCACAACGGCGTCCAGCTGGCCGTCTATCACGACCCGGCCCACGCCCGGAACGCGCCGCGCATGATTCAGGCGATGCGAGCGTCGTTGGACTATTATCAGGCCGCCTTCAGCCCCTATCAGTTCCGCCAGGCGCGGATCATCGAGTTCCCGGCCTACGCCAGCTTCGCCCAGGCGTTCGCCAACACCATGCCCTATTCGGAAGGGATCGGCTTCATCGCCGACTTCTCGAACCCGGAAAAGATCGACTACGTCACCTACATCACCGCGCACGAAGTGGGGCACCAGTGGTGGGCCCACCAGGTCGTCGGGGCGGACATGCAGGGCTCCACCGTCCTGTCCGAAACCCTGGCGCAATACTCGGCCCTGATGGTGATGGAAAAGACCTATGGCCCCGATCAGATCCGTCGCTTCCTACAGTATGAACTGAACAACTATCTGCGCTCGCGCGGTGGCGAGATGATCGAGGAGCTGCCGCTCCAGCGGGTCGAGAACCAGGGCTATATCCACTATCAGAAGGGCGGCCTGGTCATGTACCTGCTGCGCGATCAGATCGGCGAGGAAGCGGTCAATCGCGCCCTGCGCCGGGTGCTCCAGCAGTACGCCTTCAAGTCGGCGCCCTATCCGCGCTCGCTGGACCTGGTCGCGGCCCTGCGCGCCGAGGCGCCGGCCGACAAACAGGCCCTGATCACCGATCTGTTCGAAAAGATCACCCTGTATGACGTGAAGACCAAATCGGCGACGGCGACCAAGCGCGCCGACGGCCGCTGGGACGTCGCCGTCACGGTCGAGGCGCGCAAACTGTACGCCGACGGCCAGGGCGTCGAGACCAAGGCCCCGCTGGCCGAGACCTTCGACGTCGGCCTGTTCACCGCCGAACCGGGCAAGCGCGCCTTCGACCGCGCCGCCGTCGTGGCCCTGGACCGCCGTCCCCTGCGCAGCGGAACCCAGACCTTCCGCTTCGTCACGACGAAAAAGCCCGCCTTCGCCGGCGTCGATCCCTACAACAAATGGATCGACCGCAACTCCGAGGACAACATCGTCAAGGTGGATTGAGCCCGGCTCTCCTCCCCACGCAGTGGGGAGGGGGACCGCGTAGCGGTGGAGGGGGCGGCGCAGGTTTCTGCTGTCGCGACGCCCCCTCCGTCTCGCCGCTGCGCGACGATCCACCTCCCCACAAGGTGGGGAGGAGCGGACTCGGATCGACTCGCCCACCTCCGCGTTCTTCCGCCGTTACGGGAGAGACGAACCATGGCTGCGCGACCCACCTGGCAGGGGCATCTGAAGCTGTCGCTGGTGACCTGTCC
>NZ_DASWXW010000172.1:0-4919 GCF_036405315.1 Brevundimonas sp.
GACCCCAGCTGCGGCTGCACCCGCCGCCGGTGGATCGTCGGGTGTGCAGATCGGCGCCTTCTCTTCGACCGCCATCGCCGACCGTGAATACGCCGCCGTGGCCGCGCGCTTCGGCTCGTTCGCCTCGGGCGCCGAGAAGCGCGTTCAGGAAGTCACCGCCGCCAACGGCTCGACCGTCTATCGCACCACCTTCACCGGCCTGAGCCGCGAGCGCGCCGTCGCCTTCTGCAACGCGCTGAAGGCCGCCGGCCGCGACTGCATCGTCCGCTAGGCCTGAGCGCATGACCTCCGCCGCCATCTACGGCTGTTCCGGCCTCAAGCTGACGGCGGAGGAGCGCGCCTTCTTCGCCGAGGCGCGCCCCTGGGGCTTCATCCTGTTCCGCCGCAACGTGGAGAGCCCGGCCCAGGTCAAGGCCCTGGTCGAGGACCTGCGCGACAGCATCGGCCGCGCCGACGCCCCTGTCCTGATCGATCAGGAGGGCGGCCGGGTGCAGCGCCTCGGCCCGCCGCACTGGCCCAAGTATCCGCCCGGCTCGGCCTATCTGAAGGCCGTCAACGATCCCGTCGCGGCGCGCGAACTGGTGCGGCTGGGGGCGCGGCTGATCGCCCATGACCTGCGCGAGCTGGGCATCACGGTGGACTGCGTGCCGGTGCTGGACGTGCCGGTGCCGGGCGCCCACGACATCATCGGCGACCGCGCCTATGCCCAGGACCCGGCCACCGTGACCCAGCTGGGCCGGGCGGCGGCGGAAGGGTTGCTGGCGGGCGGCGTCCTGCCCATCATCAAGCATATCCCCGGCCACGGACGCGCCTTCGCCGACAGCCACCACGCCCTGCCGGTGGTCGAGACGGATCTGGCCACGCTGGACGGCTGGGACTTCGCCCCGTTCAAGGCCCTGTCGGACATGCCGATGGCCATGACGGCCCACGTCGTCTTCACCGCCGTCGACGCCAAGCGTCCGGCCACGACGTCGAAGAAGGGCATCCGCCTGATGCGCGAGCATCTGGGCTTCTCGGGCCTGATCATGTCCGACGACCTGTCGATGAAGGCTCTGTCGGGGGCCCTGACCCAGCGCGCCGAACAGTCGCTGAAGGCCGGCTGCGACGTCATCCTGCACTGCAACGGCGACCTCGGCGAAATGCGTCAGGCAGCCGAGGGAACCTGCAAGCTGAAGGGCCAGGCCCGGCGCCGCGCCGAGGCGGCGCTGAAGCGCATCGTCCACACGCCCGAACCGCTCGACGTGGCCGAGGCTCGCGCCCGGCTGGAGGCGGCCCTGAGCGGTCGCTTCGACGCCGCCAAAGGCCCCGACGTCGGCGAGGTGCAGGCTTAAACTATGGATCAGGCGTTCCAGCCCAATCTGGACTTCGCCGCCGTCGATGATGCTGACGCCGCCGAGGCCTTCGTCGTCGATCTGGAGGGCTATGAAGGACCGCTGCACGTCCTGCTGGCGCTGGCGCGCACGCAGAAGGTGGACCTGCTGAAGCTGTCCATCACCAGGCTGGCGGAACAGTATCTGGCCTTTGTTCACGAGGCCCGGCGGCGCAACTTCGCCATGGCCGCGGACTATCTGGTGATGGCGTCCTGGCTGGCCTATCTGAAGTCGCGCCTGCTGCTGCCGCGCACCGAAAAGGGCAAGGCCGAGGAGCCGCCGGCCGAGGAAATGGCCGCCGCCCTGGCCTTCCGCCTGCAAAAACTGGAGGCCATGCGCCGCTCGGTCGAGGCCATCACCAGCCGCCCGCAATTGAAGCGCGACGTCTTCACTCGCGGCGATCCGGAAGCCACCGTCATCATCCCCTCGGACCGCGTGGACGCCAGCCTCTATGAGCTGATGGCCGCCTATGTCGCCCAGCGTCGGCGCGAGGAGCGGCGTCGCTATGCCCCCGGCCAGCGGGTCGAGGCCTTCCAGCTGGAGGCCGCGCGCGACTGGCTGCGTTCCATGATGCCGCGTCTGGCCGACTGGACCCCGCTGGAGCGCGTGGCGCCGGCCCGCGATCCGGACGACGCCGAGGGGCCGAGCCAGGCCAGCTATACCGCCTCCACCCTGTCGGCCAGTCTGGAGCTGGTGAAGGAGGGGGCCATGGACGTGCGTCAGGCCGAGGCCTTCGCCGACCTCTTCCTGAAACGCCGGGGCCTCGGCCAACCACTGGAGCTGACGCCGTGAGTGCTTTATGGCCGCTGAGCCGGTATTTTCATGTCTGACCTCAGCTTCAAACCCGATGACGCCGAGATCGAACGCCGGGTCGAGGCCCTGCTGTTCGCCGCCGCCGCCCCCCTGTCGGCGGCAGAGATCGCGCGCCGCCTGCCCGAGGGCGCCGACGCGGGTCGGGCCATCGCGTCCTTGCGCCAACGCTATCAGGGCAGGGGGGTCGAGCTGGAATGCGTGGCTGACCGCTGGCGTTTCCGCACCGCCGCCGACCTCGGCTTCCTGATGACCGAGGAGCGCGAGGAGCCGCGTCGTCTGTCCAAGGCCGCGCTCGAGACCCTGGCCATCATCGCCTACCACCAACCCTGCACCCGCGCCGAGATCGAGAGCGTGCGCGGCGTGTCGCTGTCCAAGGGGACGCTGGATCTGTTGCTGGAGATGGACTTCGTGCGGCTGCGCGGACGCCGGCGCACGCCGGGGCGTCCCGTCACCTACGCCACGACCGACCGCTTCCTGGAGCATTTCAGCCTGGCCAGCCTCTATGACCTGCCCGGCGTGCAGGAGATGAAGGCGGCGGGTCTGCTGGACCTGTCGATTCCGGTCGGCTTCGAGGTGCCCGATCCGACCCGCAGCGGCGATTCGGAAGGCGAGGACCTGCTGACCGCTCTGGACGAGGGATCGCCCGAGTTCGCCCAGGATTTCGTCAGCGAGGACTGAGACTCGGGGCCCGAGCAGCGACGCATCGCCACGCCTGTTTGTTCCTTGGCCGTAAGGCGCTGAAAAACATGGGCTTAAGTAAAGATTGGCGCGCCTTGACCTGAAGCCCCCTCGGCTATAGGTTCCGCGCCGAATTCAGACCCGTTCCGGCCCTGTGTCGGACGCTGAGCGAACAGGCCCATGTCCCCCACGAAGGAATCGCGCGAAGAGGCGATCAAACGCCTCAACGAAAGCGCATCCGCGCTGGAGGGCCGGACCCAGGTCGAGCAATCGGCCGAGTTCGCTGCGCACGCGGTGACGGGACAGGCCTATAAGATCATCGCCGAGCTGCTCGGCGGTGTTTTCGTTGGTCTGGGCCTCGGGTTCGGCGTCGACCGTTTGTTCGGCACGACCCCCTGGGGCCTGTTGGTCGGAGTCCTTCTGGGCTTCGCCCTGGCGATCTACATGGCGCGCCGGACAGCCAATCGGCTGATGGCGCAGGCGATGGCGGCAGGTGTCAAGGCGGAAGCCGTGCCCTACGTCGAAGCCGGCGAAGACGAAAAAGACTAAGGAGCGAAAGGCCCGTGGCCGATCCGATTCACCAGTTCCAGATCGTGCCGCTGGCCGACTTCGGCGAGATCACCCTTCCGCTCGTCGGCAAGGTCAGCCTGGCCTTCACCAATTCGCACCTGGCGATGACCCTGGCCTTCGGCCTGGTGGTGATCTTCCTGACGCTGGCGACCTCGCGCGCCCAGGTGGTGCCGGGCCGCATGCAGGCCGCGGGCGAGACCCTGTTCGGCATGATCGACAACCTGGCCCAGTCGATCATCGGCCACGACGGCCGCAAGTATTTCCCGTTCGTCTTCACCCTGTTCCTGCTCATCCTGATGATGAACGTGCTGGGGATGTTCCTGACCTTCACCGCCACCTCGCAGCTGGCCGTCACCGCCACCTTCGGCGTCCTGACCTTCGCCCTGGTGGTCATCATCGGCATCGCCAAGAACGGCCTGGGCTTCTTCGGCCTGTTCTGGCCGACCAGCGCGCCGCTGCTGCTGCGTCCCGTCGTCGGCCTGATCGAGTTCTTCTCCTTCCTGCTGCGTCCCGTCACCCTGGCGCTTCGTCTGTTCGGCAACATGCTGGGCGGCCACGTGGCGCTGAAGATCTTCGCCGGCTTCATCGTCTCCCTGGTGGGCGTGGCGCTGGCGGGCGGCGCGGGCCTGTTCGCCCTGCCGGTGGCGGCGCTGTCGCTGGGCATGGTGATCGCCCTGACCGCGCTCGAGTTCCTCGTGGCCTTCCTTCAGGCCTTCGTTTTCGCCGTTCTGGCCTGCATCTATCTCAATGATGTGGTCAACCTGGGCCATGGCCATTAAGGCTGCGGACCAGCACTAAACCCCACCCTCCAAACGCTCCAAGAATTAGGAATATCATCATGGAAGCTGAAGCCGCCAAGTTCATCGGCGCCGGTATCGCCACCATCGGCATGGTCGGTTCGGCCCTGGCCGTCGGCAACATCTTCGGCCAATTCCTGGCCGGCGCCCTGCGCAACCCGGCTGCCGCCGCGTCGCAAGTCGGCAACCTGTTCGTGGGCGCCGCCCTCGCCGAAGCCCTGGGCATCCTGGCCTTCGTGCTCGGCATCCTGATCTGGCTCGGCTAAACCCGAACCCGCTGATCAGCGGCGGCGCGCCTGACCGGCTGCGCCGCCGCATCTGCTTTCGCGACGGATAATCATGGCTGCAACTCCCTCTGCTCCGCCCCCGGTCCTGCCGGTGGAACAGGCCGTCGAATACGCGGCCGAAACCGGGCATGTGCCCGCCAACGCGGCTGCCGCCGCCGCCGAGCATGACGCCGGCGGACTGCCTCAGTTCGAGTTCCAGCACTGGGCCGGGCAGGTCGTCTACCTGCTGATCCTGTTCGCCATCCTCTATGCGCTCGTCGCCAAGGTCTTCGCGCCGCGTCTGCGCCGCGTGATCGACGAGCGGGCCGATACCATTTCCACGGCCGTCGCCACGGCGCGCTCGGTGCAGACCGAGGCCGCCGCTCAGGCCGACGCCGCCCGCGCCGAGGTCGAAAAGGCCCGCG
>NZ_DASWXW010000173.1:0-12651 GCF_036405315.1 Brevundimonas sp.
GTTCGCGCCCCGATTTCCCGAACAGAGCGCCATGAATCTCGTCATCGTCGAGAGCCCCGCCAAGGCCAAGACCATCAATAAATACCTGGGCTCCGGCTACGAGGTGCTGGCTTCCTACGGCCATATCCGCGACCTGCCGTCGAAGGACGGCTCGGTCCTGCCCGACGAAGATTTCGCCATGCAGTGGGAGGTCGACGCCAAGGCGACCAAGCGCCTGTCCGAGATCGCCGAGGCCGCCAAGCGCGCCGACCGCGTCATCCTGGCGACCGACCCCGACCGCGAGGGAGAGGCGATCAGCTGGCACGTTCTGGAAGTCCTGAACAAGAAGAAGGCGCTGACGGACACCGAGGTCCAGCGCGTCACTTTCAACGCCATCACCAAGGCCGCCGTGCTCGAAGCCATGGCCAATCCGCGTCAGCTGGATATGGAGCTGGTCGAGGCCTATCTGGCCCGCCGTGCGCTGGACTATCTGGTGGGCTTCAACCTGTCGCCCGTCCTGTGGCGCAAGCTGCCCGGCGCCCGTTCGGCCGGTCGTGTGCAGTCGGTCGCCCTGCGGATCGTCGTCGATCGCGAGATGGAGATCGAGAAGTTCAAGGCCCAGGAATACTGGTCGGTCGAGGCCGATCTTGTCGCCGACAGCCCGCCCTTCACCACCCGTTTGGTCAAGCACGCCGGCAAGCGCATCCAGCGTCTGGACATCCCGACCCAGGAAATGGCCTTCGCCGCCCGCGACGCTATCAAGGCCGGCGATTTCACCATCAAGTCGGTCGAGAAGAAGCCCGCCAAGCGTTCGCCCGCCCCGCCCTTCACCACCTCGACCCTGCAGCAGGAAGCCTCGCGCAAGCTGGGCTTCACCGCCCAGCGCACCATGCAGGCGGCGCAGAAGCTGTATGAGGGCGTCGACGACACCGGCGGCCTGATCACCTACATGCGTACCGACGGCCTGTTCGTCAGCCCCGAGGGGATCGCTCAGGCGCGCGAGGTCATCGCCGATCGCTTCGGCCCGGCCTACGTCCCGGCTGAGCCGCGCTACTACAAGACCAAGGCCAAGAACGCCCAGGAAGCGCACGAAGCCATCCGTCCGACCAATATCGCGCGTCATCCCGAATCCCTGCGCCTCGAAGGCGACCTGCAGCGCCTCTATGAGCTGATCTGGAAGCGCATGGTCGCCTCGCAGATGGAGAGCGCGCGCCTGGACCGAACCACGGTCGAGATCGAGACGCCGGACGGCCAGACCGGCCTGCGCGCCACCGGCCAGGTCGTCGCCTTCGACGGCTTTATCGCCGCCTATGAAGAAGGTCGCGACGAGAAGCAGAAGGGGGCCGAGGACGAGGACGACGACAGCGGCCGTCTACCGGCGCTGAAGGAAGGCGCCAAGGCCAAGGTCGAAGCCATCCGCACCGACCAGCACTTCACCGAGCCGCCGCCGCGCTTCTCTGAAGCCACCTTGGTCAAGAAGCTGGAAGAACTGGGCATCGGTCGTCCCTCGACCTACGCCTCGATCCTGACGACCCTGCGCGACCGCGAATACGTCCGCATGGACAAGAACCGCTTCTATCCCGAGGACAAGGGACGGCTGGTCACGGCCTTCCTGGAGCAGTTCTTCACGCGCTGGGTCGAATACGACTTCACCGCCGCCCTGGAGACCCAACTGGACGAGGTGTCCGCAGGCGAGTTGGACTGGAAGGCGCTGTTGCGCAGCTTCTGGACCGACTTCCATGCCGCCACGCAGGCCGCCGGCGAACTGCGCACCACGGCCATCCTGGATCACCTCAACGACGCGCTCGGCGCCCACATCTTCCCGGACAAGGGCGATGGGTCGGACCCACGCGAATGCCCCCTGTGCCATCAGGGCCAGCTCAGCCTGAAGACCAGCCGCTTCGGCGCCTTCATCGGCTGCTCGCGCTATCCCGACTGCAAATACACCCGCCCGGTCGCCTCGCCTGACGGCGCCGAAGGCGGCGCGGACGGCGGCGACCGCGAACTGGGCGTCGATCCGGCGACCGGCCAGCCCGTGCAGCTCAAGATCGGCCGCTTCGGCCCCTATGTCGAAACCACGCCGCCGGGCGAGGAGAAGCCGAAACGCTCGTCCCTGCCCAAGGGCTGGAGCCCCGCGTCCCTGACTCTGGAGCAGGCCCTGCGCCTGTTGGCTCTGCCGCGCGAAGTCGGTCCTCACCCCGAGGACGGCAAGATGATCACGGCGGGTCTGGGTCGCTATGGCCCGTTCGTTCTGCACGCCGGGACCTACGCCAACGTCTCGGACATCGACGAGGTGTTCGAGGTCGGGATCAACCGCGCCGTCGCCCTGCTGGCTGAAAAGCGCGCCGGTCGTCCCGGTCGCGGCGCGGCCACGGCCCCGCTCAAGGAACTGGGCGCCCACCCGGAAGACGAAGCCCCCGTTCAGGTCATGGCCGGCCGTTTCGGGCCCTACGTCAAATGGGGCAAGGTCAACGCCACCCTGCCCAAGGGCGTGGCGCCGGAAGACCTGACGCTGGAAGCCGCCCTGCCCCTGCTGGCCGCCAAGGCCGGCGCGGCGCCGAAGAAGAAGGCGGCTGCGGCCAAGAAGCCTGCGGCGAAGAAGGCCCCGGCCAAGACCGCCGCCGAGAAGAAACCTGCGGCTGCGAAAAAGCCCGCGGCCAAGAAGCCGGCAGCCAAGAAGGCGGCTGACGCCGAATAGATCGCGACCAAGCCTCCCGATTCGCCCAGCGGATCGGGAGGCGTTTAGCGCCCGGCGACCAATTCGTTGCGCACCCGGCGTCCCAGCGGATCACGCCCCGGCCAGCTCTGTCCCACAGAGGCCTCCACCAGCGTCGTGCAAAATCGCGACAGCAACATGCGTGGCCTGATTCCGTTCAGGCAGACGCGTTCGCCTTCTATGGCCCAGCGCGCCGTCAACCGCCGCCCATCCGAAAATGCGGCGCGATAGCTGCCGTCCCGGTCAAACCAGTGTTTCACCCACGCCCCGTCGGGATAGTGGGAGATCACGGTGTTTCCGAATGCTGATTCCATTTCCGCCCTGGCCGGCAGCGCGATCACGCAGCTGGCTGCCAAGGCGAACGCAAGCGTTTTCACACGCATACGACAACCCTTCCCTTCCCCAAGGCGACATTACAGACCTGTAAGGCTTTGCCAACCGCCGGGTTCCCGAACGGAAATACTTGACTGAGGCGTAGGGGTTTCCATATACCGCCGCAGGCTCGGGATAGGACTGGCGATGCGCGCCGCCCACTCGCCCACGAGGGGCGGTTCCGTAAGCCGAAGACGTTACGACGTTTCCTCCGTCCTCAAGGTTGCATGACAGAATTCACCAAGCTGGGCCTTTCGGCCACGACCCTCAAAGCGGTCGCCGATACGGGCTATACCGAAGCCACCCCCATTCAGGCCTCCGCCATCCCGGTGGCCCTGGCCGGCCGCGACGTCCTGGGCATCGCCCAGACCGGCACCGGCAAGACCGCCGCCTTCACCCTGCCGATGATCGACCGCCTCGGATCGGGCCGCGCCCGCGCTCGTATGCCGCGCGCCCTGGTCCTGGCCCCGACCCGCGAACTGGCCGACCAGGTCGCCGAGAACTTCGCCAAATACGCCAAGGGCACCAAGCTCAGCTGGGCCCTGCTGATCGGCGGGGTGTCGATGGGCGACCAGGTGGCCCTGCTGAACAAGGGCGTCGACGTCCTGATCGCTACGCCGGGCCGCCTGCTGGACCTGTTCGAGCGCGGCAAGATCCTGCTGACCGGCGTCGAGATGATGGTCATCGACGAAGCCGACCGTATGCTCGACATGGGCTTCATCCCCGACATCGAGCGTATCTTCAAGCTGACGCCGCCACGCCGCCAGACCCTGTTCTTCTCGGCCACCATGCCGCCCGAGATCACGCGCCTGACCACGCAGTTCCTCAAGGATCCCACCCGGATCGAGGCCTCGCGCCCGGCCATGACCGCCGACACCATCACCCAGTATGTGGTCCGCATCCCATCCTCGGACCCCAAGGCCAAGCGCACCGCTCTGCGCGCCCTGGTCGGCCGCGAGGACGTCAAGAACGGCATCGTCTTCTGCAATCGCAAGTCGGAAGTCGATATCGTCGCCAAGTCACTGAAGACGCACGGCTTCGACGCCGCGCCGATCCACGGCGACCTGGATCAGTCGCTGCGCATGAAGACGCTCGCCGACTTCCGCTCGGGCGAACTCAAGATCCTGGTGGCCTCGGACGTCGCCGCGCGGGGCCTGGACATCCCGGACGTCAGCCACGTCTTCAACTACGACGTCTCCCACCACGCCGACGACTACGTCCACCGCATCGGCCGCACCGGCCGCGCCGGCAAGCTGGGCCAAGCCTTCATGATCGTCACCCCGTCCGACGACAAGTCGCTGGATAAGGTGCTGAAGCTGATCAAGATGGACCCGCAGGAGCTGACGCTGGAAGGCATCGACTTCGCCTCCATCAAGGACCGCCCGCGCACCGAAGACGCCAAGGGCCGTGGTCGCAGCCGCAGCGATCGCCCCCGTCCGATCCCCAAGAGCGACAACGTCGCCTCGATGGAGCCGATCGCGCGCGCCGCTCCCAAGGCCGAAGAGGCCGCCAGCGAGGAGGCTCCGCGTCGCTCGCGTAGCCGCCGTTCAACCCGCACCGAAGCCTCGGAAGTCGCTACAGCAGCCCCGACCGTTGCAGTCGAAGCCGCTCCCGCGACCGCCGAGCCCCAACAGCCGCGCCGTGAACATGCTCGCGACGCGAAAAAGCCCGAGCAACGCAAGGAACAACCCGTCCAGGCCGCTCGCGGCGGCTTCGGCGACGACGTTCCGGCCTTCCTGCGGCGCCCGGTGATCTTCTCGGACTGACGGCCAATTCGTCAGGCGTGGTTCCGCACTTAACCGCTCATTACGGATCGCTGGCCTAGAGTTCCCTTACTGGAACTGGGGGCGCGAGAATCAGAATGACGGCGCAGGTCGAAACCACGCTTCGAGGCCCGGACGCCTATGCGCTGGCGCGTCGTGTCGTGGATGCGATGCAGGAGGCGTCGGTTGGGCCGACTCCTCTGAATTTTGAACTTTGGCTGCACTACGTCAGCGACCCGGAAGGTCCCCTGGGCCGCGAAATGCATCGCCTGCTGACCGGCGACATTCCTTTCACCGACGCCACCGCCGAAATGCTGGCCGCCGAATTCCTGCCGCGCGGCCGCCTGTCCGAAGAAATCCGCGACGTCGGAGCGGTGCTGAACCGTGAACTCGCCGCCGTGGCCGAGGCCATCGACAACGCGCGCAGGACGCAAGCCTCCTATGGCGAAACCCTGACCAATGCGTCCGCCAAGATGGAGGGCGCCGAAGACGCCACGGTTCTGACCGCCATCGTCAGCAGCCTGTCGACCGCCACGCGCAAGGTCCAACGACACACCTCGGCGCTGGAAAAGCGGCTTGAATCCTCGAACCGCGAAGTCGTCCGCCTGCGTGAACACCTGGAACAGGTCCGACGCGACGCCATGACCGATGCCCTGACCAACCTGGCCAACCGCAAAACATTTGATGAGCAGTTGGCCCGCATCTGCGAAGAAGCGGAACAGGACTGCAAGGGCGTCACCCTGGCCATCGTCGACATCGACCACTTCAAACGTTTCAACGACACCTGGGGCCACCAGACTGGCGACCAGGTGCTGCGCTACGTCGCCAGCGTCCTGGGGCGCATCTCGCGCGCGCCCCGCGTCGCCGCCCGTTATGGCGGCGAGGAGTTCGCGGTCATCTTCCCCGGCGAAACGCCTGGAGCAGTCGAGGCCGCGCTGAACGCCATTCGCGAGGAGATCGCCTCGCGTTCGCTGCGCCGCCGCTCGACCAATGACGATCTGGGCGCAGTGACCATCTCGGTCGGTTTCGCGGAACGTCATCCCGGTGAAACGGCTCTGGCCCTGCTCGAGCGCGCCGACGAAGCCCTCTACGCGTCCAAGCGTGGCGGCCGGAATCGCGTCACTAACGCCGAGGACCTGGCCCAGGCCGCCGCCTAAGCCATTGCCGAACCGCCTCCCGCCTGTGTCATAACGACGGGATGAGAAGCCTCACCTTCAATATCGCCTATTGGGTCCTGTCGATCGGCTATGGTCTGACGGCGGCGTTCGCCGCCCTGGCCCCCGGTCGGCGCGCCACCACCTGGGTCATTCGCCGATATGTGCGCCGCATGGTGCAGGCCATGGCCCTGTTCGCCGGCATCCGGCTGCGGGTGCGCGGCAAGGACCGCTTGCCGCAGGGCGCCTTCATTATCGCCTCCAAGCATCAGAGCTGGGGCGACGGCTTCGCCACCTACGACCAGTTCGACGACCTGGCCTTCGTCACCGGCGACCACCTCGAAAAGTTCCCGCTGCTCGGCACGGTGCTGAGGAAACTGGGCGCCATCGTCGTCAACAGTTGCGGCGGTCACACGGCCCGCGCCGCGTTGAAGGAACGGGCCGCCGACGCCCACCGTGAGGGCCGCAAGATTCTGATCTACCCCGAGGGCCATCTGGCCAAGGTCGGCGAGAAATATCGCTACCGTTCGGGCGTCTGGCACATGTATCGCGACTTCGACATGCCGGTCGTACCCCTGGCGACCAACCTGGGCCTGTTCTGGCCCCAGGAAGAGACCCGCAAGACGCCGGGAACCGCCACGCTGGAGTTCCTGACGCCCATTCCGACCGGCTTGCCCAAGGATGAGTTCCTGGCCCGACTGGAAACCGCCATCGAAGGCAGGACGGCGGAATTGATCGCCGAAGCCACCGGCCGGCCGATCGTCCACGCCTTACAGGTCCCGACGCCGAACGAGGCGGCGCTCGCGGCGGAGGCTGCGGCGGCTTAAGCCGCCGGGATCACCGCGCCGTCGTACTTCTTGGCGATGAAGTCCTTGACGGCCTGGCTGCGCAGGGCGGTCGCCAGGGCCTGCACGCGCGGGTCGTTCTGGTTGTCCGGGCGCGCCACCAGGTAGTTGACATAGGGGCTGTCTGCGCCTTCCAGCGACAGGGCGTCGGTCTTCGGCTTCAGCCCGGCGTCCAGGGCGTAGTTGGTGTTGATCACCGCCGCGTCGACCTGCGGCAGGATGCGCGGGATGGTGGCGGCCTCGACCTCCTGGAACTTCAGGCCCTTGGGGTTGGCGGCCACGTCGCGCACTGTCTGCAACGGATTGGTCGGATCGCGCAGGGTGATCAGACCCGCGCTTTGCAGCAGCAGGAGCGAGCGCCCGGTGTTCGAGGCGTCGTTCGGCAGCACCACCTGGGCCCCGTTCGGGATCGCCGCCAGGGACGCGTGCTTCTTGGAATAGACGCCCAGCGGCTCGACGTGGACGCCGGCCACCGTCACCAGATCGGCGCCGCGCGCGATGTTGAACTCATCCAGATAGGGCTTGGTCTGGAAATAGTTCACATCCAGCCGCCTTTCAGCCAGTTGCACGTTGGGCTGAACGTAATCGTTGAAGACTTTTATCTCGATCGGCACGCCCTCGGCGGCGAGGATCGGCTTCACAACCTCTAGGATCTCGGCGTGCGGCACGGCGGTGGCGCCGACCAGTAGGGGCGCGCCTTCGCCCCCGGCCTTCTTGTCCGCGCCCTGACCGCAGGCGGCGAGCGTCAGGACGGCGACGGCGGACAGCAGCAGCGAGCGGCGGATCATGGAGCAGGCTTTCGAAAAATCAGCGGTGCGAGACCTTAGCGACCAGACGGTCGCCGATCATCTGCAGAATTTGTACGAGGATCAGCAGCAGAACTACGGTCACGACCATGACGTCGGTCTGGAACCGCTGATAGCCGAAGCGCACGGCCAGGTCGCCCAGACCGCCCGCCCCGACAACGCCCGCCATGGCGGTGTAGCTGACCAGGGCGATGGCCGTGACCGTAGCCCCAGCGATGATGCCCGGCATGGCCTCGGGCAAGAGCGCCCGCGTCACGATCTGGAAGGTCGAGCCGCCCATGGCCTGGGTCGCCTCGACCACGCCCTTGTCCACTTCACGCAGCGCCGTCTCGACCAGACGCGCATAGAAGGGCGCAGCCCCGACGACCAGCGGCGGAATGGCCCCGGCCACCCCCAGCGAAGTCCCGACCAGCAGCACCGTCACCGGCAGCATGACGATCAGCAGAATGATGAAGGGCACCGAGCGCAACACATTGACGACCAGCGACAGCACGGCGTTCAGCACCGGATTGGCCGCCAGCCGCCCCTTGCCCGACAGATAGAGCAGCACGCCCAGCGGCACGCCCAGGATCACCGTCAGCGCCAGCGATCCGCCCAGCATCAGCAGGGTGTCCACGGTCGCGCGGCCGATCTCAGCCCAATCGACATTCTCGAACATCAGGTCGCCTCCACCATGACGCCGCGCGCGGTCAATTGCGCCACGGCCGCCTCGGCGTCGCCGCCGGTGAAGGCCACGACCAGCTGGCCATAGGGCTCGCCCCGGATACGGCTGATGCGGCCCGACAGGATGGAATAGTCCACGCCCACCGAACGCGCGACGCGGCTGAGCTCCGGCTCATAGGTCGAGCTGCCGCGGAAGGTCAGTTTCGCCAGACGCGCCCCGGCGGGCACGACCGAGGCGTCGAACGCCTCTTCGCCCTCGGCCAGCATGGCGCGAGTCACGGGGTGCTGCGGGTGCAGGAAGACGTCCGCCGTCGCGCCCTGCTCCACGATCTTGCCATCCTTCAGCACCGCCACCCGGTCGCAGACGCGGCGCACCACCTCCATCTGGTGGGTGATCAGAACGATGGTCAGGCCGAGGTCGCGGTTCAGCCCGTCCAGCAGGGTCAGGATGTCCTCAGTCGTCTCGGGGTCCAGGGCGCTGGTCGCCTCGTCGCACAGCAGGACGCTGGGACCGCAAGCCAGGGCGCGGGCGATGCCGACACGCTGCTTCTGACCGCCCGACAGCTGAGACGGATGCTTCTTCGCGTGCTCGGCCAGACCCAACTGGGCCAGCAGTTCCGCCGTCCGCGCCTTGACCTCGGCCTCGGGACGCCCCTCCAGCCTCAGGGGAAAGGCGACATTGTCCTCGATGGTCTTGGCGTTCAGCAAGTTGAAGTGCTGGAAGATCATACCGATCCGGCGCCGCGCGGCGCGCAGCTCGGCAGGCTTCAACGCCGTGATCTCCTGGTCATCGACGAAGATGCGGCCCGCGTCCGGCGTCTCCAGTCGGTTGATGGCGCGGATCAGGGTCGACTTCCCGGCGCCCGAGCGCCCGACCACGCCGAACACCTCGCCGCGCCCTATGGTCAGATCCACGGCGTCTAGCGCCGTGCGCTCGCCCGCCGCGCTGCGATAGCGCCGGGTCACGCCTTCCAGTCGGATCATTCTAGTCGGCGTCCAGGGCGGCGGCGGGGATGATGGTCACGCTCTCGCCGCAGCCGCAGGCGTCGGTCTCGTTCGGATTGCGGAACACGAATTTCGAGGCCAGTCTGGTCGTCTCGTAGTCGATCTCGGAGCCGATCAGGAACAGCACGGCCTTGGGCTCGATCAGGATGGTGACGCCCTTGTCCTCGACCACCTCGTCCAGCGGCTCGATCTGCTCGGCATAGGCGAAGGTGTATTCCTGCCCGGCGCAGCCGCCGTTCTTCACACCGACGCGCAGGCCCACGTAGTCCTTCTCGGCGTTCTCCATGATCTCGCGCACGCGCTCGGCGGCGGCGTCGGTCAGGGTCACAGCCTTAGGCCGGGGGCGGCGCGGTCGGGCGGCGGTCTGAAGCTCGGTCATGGATGCGTCCTCAGAACATGTTCAGGGCCAGCTTGGCCTCGTCGCTCATCTTGGAAGAGTCCCAAGGCGGATCGAACACCAGGTTGGCCCGCGCGGACTTCACGCCCTCAACCTTCATGACCGCCGCCTCGACCCAGCCCGGCATTTCGCCGGCCACCGGGCAACCCGGCGCCGTCAGCGTCATTTCGACCAGAACGTCGCGGTCGTCGGACACATCGACCTTGTAGATCAGGCCCAGCTCATAGATGTCGACCGGGATTTCCGGATCGTACACTGTCTTCAGCGCCTCAATCAGGTCGTCGGTCAGCTTGTCCAGCTCGGCTTGCGACAAGGCGCTCTTCTGCGGCTCGTCCCAGGTCGCGGCGAAGGCGTCGCTGTCGCTGATGGCGTTGTCGGTCTTGGCGTCCATACTCATCACACGAAGAAGTTCCGCGCCTTGATCAGCGCATCCACGAAGGCGTCTGTATCCTCCACGGTGTTATATAGGGCGAAGGAGGCGCGCGTGCTCGAGGTCACGCCCAGTCTTTTCGCCAGCGGTTCGGCGCAGTGCAGACCAGCCCGCACGGCGACGCCGTAACGGTCCATGATCTGGGCCACGTCATGGGCATGGGCGCCCTCGACGGCGAAGGTCAGCAGCGCGCCCTTGCCTTCACCCTCGCCCAGCACCCGCAGCCAGCCGGCGTCAGCCAGCCGTTCGCGGGCGTGGTTGTAGAGCGTCATCTCGTGGGCGGCCACGGCCTGACGGTCAAAGCCCGACAGCCATTCCAGCGCCGTCCCCAGACCAATGGCCTCCAGGATCGGCGGCGTCCCGGCCTCAAAGCGATGCGGCGGCCTCGCGTAGGTGATCCGTTCCTTCTCGACCGTCTCGATCATCTCGCCCCCGCCCTGATAAGGCGGCAGGCTCTCCAGAGCCTCGGTCGTGCCATAGAGGGCGCCGATCCCGGTCGGGCCATACAGCTTGTGGCCGGTGACGACGTACCAGTCGCAGCCGACCGCCTGAACGTCCGGCGTCGCGTGAACCGCGCCCTGGCAGCCGTCAACCAGCACCCGCGCCCCGGCCGCATGGGCCAGTCGGGTGATCTCGGCGATCGGGTTGATGGTCCCCAGCACATTCGACATGTGGGTGACGGCGACGACCCTGGTCCTCGGCCCCAGCAAGTCGGCATAGGCTTCCATGTCAAGAGAGCCGTCATCCTTGATCGGCGCCCATTTCAGCACCGCGCCCTTGCGTTCACGCAGCAGGTGCCAGGGCACGATGTTGGAGTGGTGCTCCATCTCGGTGACGATGATCTCGTCGTCCGGTTCGATGCTCAGGCCGACGCCGTTGGCGACCAGGTTGATCGCCTCGGTCCCGCCCTTGGTCCAGACGATGTTCTCGGCCGACGGCGCGTTCAGGAAGCGGGCGACGATCTCGCGCGCCGCCTCGAAGGCCTCGGTCGCCTCGTTCGACAGGGTGTGCAGGCCGCGGTGGACGTTGGCGTAGCTGCCCTCCATCGACGCGACCAGGGCGTCGATCACCGCGCGCGGCTTCTGCGCCGAGGCGGCGTTGTCCAGATAGACCAGCGGCTTGCCGTTCACCTGACGCGACAGGATCGGGAACTGCGCCCGGGCGGCGTAAGGGTCGAAGGTTCTCACAGGCACGCCTTTCAGAGTCTGGCCGTCAGCCATGCGCGCACAACCTCCTTCGCCGCCTCGTCCTCGATGCGGTCGACGACCTCGAACAGGAAGGCCTGGACCAGCAGGGCGCGGGCCTCGTCGGCCGGAATGCCGCGCTGCTGCATGTAGAAGAGCGCGCTCTCGTCCAGCGTCCCGACCGTATTGCCGTGCGCGCACTGCACGTCGTCGGCGTAGATGATCAGTTCCGGCTTGGCGTCGATCTCGCCGCGTTCGCTGGCGATCAGGGCGTTGTGGGCCATGCGGGCGTCGGTGCCGTCGGCCCCCCGCTCGACGATGATCTTGCCCTGAAACACGCCGCGCGCCGTGTCGTGGACGACGCCCTTGGTCAGCTGGCTGGTCGTGCCGTCGGCGGCCCGGTGATCCACCACGGTCGTCAGGTCGGCATGGCGCGAACCCTTCAGCAGATAGAGGCCGTCCAGACGCGCGTCGGCGCCCTCGGCCCCGTGGCTCAGCTGCGTCTCGATGCGTTGCAGCTTGGCTCCGGTCGTGACCACGGTCTGGCGATAGCGACCGCCCGCCTCCAGCCGCACCTCGGCGTTCGTCACCGAAATCGCGTCCTCGGGTTCCTCGATCAGGACGATGCGCGTGACCTCGGCGTCGCGGGCCACGTCGATCTCAACCTTGTTGTGAGCCACATAGGCCGAGCCCTTGCCCTCATGGGTTTCCAGCAGCAGCAGCCGCGTGCCCGGACGGGCGGCGATGCGGGCCGAGGCGGTGTGGCCGGTGCCGACCGCGTCCGAGATGAAGCGCAGACGCAGGGTCTGCACGCCCGAGGCGATGAAGTCCGTGACCCCGACCGGACGCCCGTTGGCGAAGACGATCGCCTCTCCGCCCCGGTCGTCAAACTGCCCCGCCGCGTCGATCACGGCCGTGCCCGACGGCTCAGGCGCTTCGCGAAGCCAGCGCTTCAGGTCGCTGTATTTCCATGCTTCCGTGCGCCGGGACGGAAAGGTCTCGGCGTTTGTCAGGTCGATTTGCGGCGCTGCGCTCATGCCGCGGTCGGCAGGAACTTGTCGTACCCTTCCGCCTCCAGCTCCAGCGCCAGTTCGGGGCCGCCCGAGGCGACGATGCGGCCGGCGGCCAGCACGTGCACCTTGTCCGGTTTGATGTAGTCCAGCAGGCGCTGATAATGGGTGATGACCAGCATGGAGCGGTCGGCGCGACGCAGGGCGTTCACCCCCTCCGACACGATGCGCAGGGCGTCGATGTCGAGGCCGGAGTCCGTCTCGTCCAGGATCAGCAGCGACGGCTCCAGCAGGGCCATCTGCAGGATCTCCATCCGCTTCTTCTCA
>NZ_DASWXW010000174.1:0-10781 GCF_036405315.1 Brevundimonas sp.
ATGTCCCAGCCGCCCGGTCCGGCCTGATCCTCGGCCTCGACGATGACGGCGGTGGCCACGTCGCCGAAGATGAAGTGGCTGTCGCGATCCTTGAAGTTCAGGTGGGCCGAGCAGATCTCGGGGTTGACCATCAGCACGGCCTTGACCGAGCCCGAGGCCACGAAGTCCGCCGCCGTCTTGATGCCGAATGTGGCGGAGGAACAGGCCACGTTCATGTCGAAGGCGAAGCCCTCGATGCCCAGCGCCTGCTGCACCTCGATGGCCATGGCGGGGTAGGGGCGCTGCATGTTCGACGCGGCGCAGATGACGGCGCCGATCTCGCTGGCCGGCTTGCCCCAGGCCTTGATGGCGTCCTGGGCGGCCTTCACGGCCATCTCGGCCAGGATCGACAGTTCGTCGTCGCCGCGCGCGGGCAGATGGGGCAGCATGCGCTCGGGGTCGATGATGCCCGCCTTGTCCATGACGAAGCGCGCCTTGATGCCCGAGGCCTTCTCGATGAAGGCTTCCGAGGACGGCGTCTTCAACTCCAGCTCGCCCGCGGCGATGGCCTCGGCGTTCTCGGCGTTCCAGCCTTCCGCCCAGGCGTTGTAGGCGGCGACCAGTTCGGCGTTCGAGATCGACTGCTCCGGCGTGAACAGGCCGGTGGCGGAGATGACGGCTTTTTGCAACTTTTTGGTTCCCTAACGCTCGGCGCGCGGCGCCTCGCTGCATGAGGGAAGACGACCCTTGCGGCGAAGTTCGGGCGCCTCGCGGCCGGACAGGTCCGTAGCGATAACGAACCCCCTCAATAGGCCGGTGGAAGGCTCCGGTCGAGACTGGCTTTTATGCCTCTCCACCATCTGTTGATGCGCCCGCGCGGGGGGGCGGGCAAGGGATGATCCCGCGCGGCGATCAGGGCCTCGACCAGGTCCTCGGCCTCGCACGGCCAGCCCTCGGGCGTGACATAGACCGGATAGCCGATCAGGGCGGCGTGGATGACAGATTGCAGGCTGGCGCGGCGGGTGCGTCGCTGGAACGTCAGTCGGTCGTCGGTCAGGCCCCAGCCCGCGTAGAAGGGCCGGCCATAGACGCTGACGGCCTTGCCGCGCATCAGGGCCTCGAACCCCGTCAGCGAGGTCAGCGTCGCCAGCCGGTCGCAGGCGTTCAGGCAGTCGATGATGTCCAGGTCGTCGGCTGAGGCGTCGACCTCCTCCATCGCCGCATGGTCCAGCAGGCCGGGCCGGTTGCCGGCCGTCACGTCCGGGTGGTTGCGGTAGATCAGGAAGGCGTCGGGATGATCCGCCCGCGCCGCCTTCACCAGCCCCGAATTGGTGCGCAGGTCCGGGCCGCAGCCCATCATGATCGAGCGGTCGTTCTCGACCTGACCCACGACCAGCAGGATGGGCCTGTCCTTGGGCCAGCTTGCGGGGACCCCCGCCCCCTTCAGATTGTATTTCGACAGGCCCGCCTCGACCACGCGGGCGCGAAGGGCCTCGGCCCGCGCCGCCTGATCCGGCGACGGCTCGCCCGCCTCGATCAGGCTCTCCAGACGGCTGGGCCGGGTGGGGTCGTAGTAGACGCCCTGATCGTCGAGCGCGACGGACAGGGCGCCGAAGAAGTCGGACCCAAGCCCGCGCGAACGGATGAAGCCGTCCTCCATCCGTACGACCGGCCCTTCAAAGGCGTCGGCGGCGGCGCGGATCTGCGACGTCTCCTTGCCGGCCCACCAGATCAGCTTGCCGCCCGTCGCCCGCGCATGGGCGACGGCGGCGGATGACCGCCAGAAATAGCGCACCCGGCCCTTGGGCGAGTTCAGCAGGCGGCGCACCGGCGGTCGCTTGGCCGGGGCGAAGCCGACGGCGGCCCAGTCGCCCGCCAGGCGGTCGGCCCGGTCGCGCAGGGCGATCAGACGTTCGAGCGCAGCTTCCGCCTCGCACCGCTGGCCCGTCACCGGATCGACATAGCGGGTGTAGGCGATCAGGGCAGCCGCCGTGATCTGCTCCAGGTCGCGCGCCACGCCGCGCCGCCCGGTCGAAACCGCATCTGTCGTCAGGCCCCAGCCCGAATAGAAGGGGGCGCCGAAGCAGCGCACCGGCAGGCCGCGCAACAGGGCCTCGAACCCCAGGGCCGAGGTCACGACATAGACTGCATCCACCGCCGCCAGCAGGTCGGCGGGCCGCACGTCGCTGTCGATCAGGGTGACGCCGTCCAGTTGATCCGCCGGAATGCAGCCCGACTTGCGCCCCGCCGCCACGGCCGGGTGGCGCTTGACGATCAACTGGGCGCCCGGCTCGTCGCGCCGCGCCGTCGCCAGCATGTTGGAGAAGCTGGCTTCGGTCGCCAGCCCATAGCCGATGGAGGCGTCCCCGAAGGTCTGGTCCACGATCAGCATCCGGCGGCCGGGCTTCAGCAGGGCGGCATCCAGCGGCCCGCCCATGTTGGTTTTGGACACGCCCGAGGCGACAATGCGCTCGATCAGGCCGCGCGCGCGGACCCGCATCGCCGCGTCGCACCAGTCGGGGGCGGTCTGGATCAGTTGCTCCAGCCGACTGGTCCGGGTCGCGTCGTAATAGACGCCGAGGTCGTCGACGATCAGGCTGAGGCTGGTCGCTCCGCTTTCGCCGATCCCGACCGAGCGCAGGAAGCCGTCCTCCAGGGCGACATAGGGTTTGCCGTGCTTTTCCGCCCAGCGCCGCCCCGCCGCCGCCGTCGGCTTCATGCCCCAGCCGAGAACGGCCTCGGTCTGCGCGCCAGGCAGGGCGGACGGTGCATAGTCGGGCAGGAAGGCGGACAGGAAGGGAAGCTTCAGCACCCCCGGCGCGCACGCCCAGGCGCGGGTTTTGGACGAGGGCGGAAGCGGTGCGGTCATCGGGTTTGTCTAGGGTTTGTGGAGCTTTGGCGCCACCCCGTGCTTCCTTCTCCCTCAGGGGGGAGAAGGGCTTAGAGGTCCGCCAGTATATCCTGCGCCTGTTCCAGATGCAGTCGCTCGACCATCTCCCCCTCGACGCGGATCACCCCAAGCCCCGCAGCCTCAGGCGCGGCGAAGGCGGCGACCACCTTGCGCGCCCATTCGACCTCTTCAGCCGAGGCCCCGAACGCCGCATTGGCCCCTTCGATCTGCGAAGGGTGAATCAGGCTCTTGCCATCGAAGCCGTACAGCCGCCCCTGCGTGCACTCGGCCACAAACCCTGCCTGGTCCTTGATGCGGTTGAACACCCCGTCGATGACCGTCAGGCCCTTGGCCCGGGCATGGGCCACGACCGCCGCCAGCCAGGGCTTCAGCGGCTCGCGGTCCGCCGAGGCGCCGGTCTTCAGCGCCTTTGCCAGATCGTTGACGCCCAGCATCAGGCCGCTGAGCGCCCCGTCCGCTTCGGCGATGGCCTTGAGGTCGACCAGGGCGCGCGGCGTCTCGATCATGGCCCACAGGTCGGCGCCGGGGCGAAGCCCGTCTGACAGGGCGAGGACCGTGGCTGCGCTCTCGACCTTGGGCGCGACGATTAGGTCGACCGGCGCATCGCGCAGGGCCGCCAGGTCCTCGGCGCCCCAGGCCGTGTCCAGCCCGTTGATCCGCACGCCCAGTCGCGGGCCGAAGCCGCCCTCATGCGCCGCCGCGACCGCCGCCGCGCGGGCTTCAGCCTTCATTTCGGGCGCGACCGCGTCCTCCAGATCCAGCACGGCCACGTCGCAGGCCAGGGACCGCGCCTTTTCGACCGCGCGGGCGTTGGAGGCCGGCAGGTAGAGGACGCTGCGCGTCCGCATCAGACCCGGCCCGTGACGGGGATCAGGGCGCCGGTGATGGCGCGCGCCTGGGGCGAGGCCAGGAACAGGATGGCGGCGGCCAGATCGGCGGGCGCGACCCATTTCTTCGGATCGGCATCGGGCATGTCTGCCCGGTTGGCCGGCGTGTCGATGATGGAGGGCAGGACGGCGTTGACCGTCACCGAGGTTGATTTCAACTCCTCGGCCAGGGCTTCGGTCAGGCGATGCACCGCCGACTTGGACGCGGCATAGGCGCCCATGCCGTGCGCCGCCTTCAGCGCGCCATTGGCGCCGATGTTGACGATCCGTCCCTCGGACGAGGCCTTCAGATGGGGCAGGGCGGCGCGGCTGGCGTTCAGGGCGGTGGTCAGGTTCAGGGCGAACATGCGGCCCCATTCGTCGTCGCCGCCCTCGACCCCCTGCCAGACGAAGCCGCCGGCGATGTTCAGCAGGACGTCCAGACGACCGAAATGCGCGACGACCGCCTCGACCGCCTTGGTCGCCTGAGCGGGGTCGGTCAGGTCGACGCCGCCGACCTCCAGCACGCCCTCGGGCACGGCATGGCCGCTGGCGTGGTCGATGACGGCGACCTTCAGTCCCTGCGCCAGCGCGGCCTCGACCACGGCCTTGCCCAACACGCCGTGTCCGCCGGTGATCGCCACGACCCGTTCGCCCATTGTCCCGCTCCCTGATGGTTCGGCGCGGACCATAGCGGCGCGGGCGGCGGGATCAATTGGGGATCAGGCGCTCCAGAGCCGCGCGGCGCCGCGCACGCCCGAGGAATCGCCCCAACGGGCCGCGATGATCCGCCCGTCCCAGTGGTCGGAGAAGGCGTGGCGTCCCACGATCTCGGGCAGGCGGTCATACAGTTCGCCGACGTTCGACATGCCGCCGCCCAGCACGAAGACCTCAGGATCGACCAGGTTGACGATCATGGCCAGGGCTCGGCCCAGCCGGTCGATGTAGCGGTCCAAAGCCGACGCTGCGCCCGCGTCGCCCTTGCGTGCCGCTTCGACAATGGCCTGCGCCTTCCACGCCCGCCCCGTCATCGCCTCATGATCGCGCTGGAAGCCCGAGCCGGACACCCAGGTCTCCAGGCAGCCGTTCAGGCCGCACCAGCAGGCGGGGCCAGGCGCTTCGTCGACCGAGGGCCAGGGCAGGGAGATATGGCCGATCTCGGCGGCCACGCCGTGCGCCCCCTCGACCAGCTTTCCATCAATGACCAGCCCGCCGCCGCAGCCGGTGCCGAGAATGACGCCGAAGACGCTGCGCGCGCCCGCGCCCGCTCCGTCCACGGCTTCCGACAGAGCCAGGCAGTTGGCGTCGTTGGCCAGCCGCGTCGGGCGGCCCAGCGCGGCCTCCAGGTCCTCGCCGAAACGGCGGCCGTTCAGATAGGTCGAGTTGGCGTTGCGGATCAGGCCGGTGCGCGGCGAGGGCGAGCCGGGAATGGCTAGGCCGACCGAGCGCGTCGGTCCCGCCTCGGCCTCGACCCGCGCGATCAGGTCGGCGACCAGGGCCAGGGCGGCGTCGTAGCTTCCAGGATTGGGTTCGCGGATTCGCGCGGCGAAGGCGCCGGCGTCATCCAGCGCCGCCGCCTCGATCTTGGTGCCGCCGAAGTCGACCCCGATCCGCATCAGGCGGAAAAGACCTTGGCCATCAGTCCTTCCAGCGCCTCGGCGTCCACGGCGTCGAAGGCGGCCTTCTCGGTTGCGTCGACGTCCAGCACGGCGATCAGGTCGCCGGCGCCGTTCAGCACCGGGACCACGATCTCGCTGGCCGAGCGGCTGTCGCAGGCGATGTGGCCGGGGAAGGCGTGGACGTCCTCGACCACCTGGGTCTGGCGCGTCCTGGCCGCCGCGCCGCAGACGCCGCGCCCGAAGGGAATGCGCAGGCAGCCCAGCGTGCCTTGATAGGGGCCGACCACCAGTTCCTCGGGCTTCATCTCGTCCACGACGTAGAAGCCGGTCCAGAAGAAGATGGGGAAGGCGTCGGCCAGCATCGAGGCGACCGTCGCCATGCGCGCCGTCCGGTTCGGCTCGCCGTCGAGCACGGCTAGGATCTCGGCCTCGACCTCGGCGTAGCGTTCGGCCTTGTCGGCGGGGCGGTCGTCGCGGGCGACATAGGACATGGCGGCTCTCCTTCAGGAGACCGCCATATAGGCGAAACGCCGGCGGGCGATAGGGTCGCGCGCGTCACGCAGCGGCCAAAAGAAAACGGCGGCCCCGTTCGAGGCCGCCGTTTCAGCAGACTGACGAAGTCGGCGTCAGCCGTATTTCCTGGTGAAGGCTGCGTCGCTCATGGTGGCGTAGACGATGCCTTCGATCAGGGAGACCACGGACGGAATGAAGGTCCAGCAGAACAGGATGTAGAGCACGCCCCAGACCGGACGGCCGAGGTAGAATTTGTGCGCGCCAAGGCCGCCCAGCAGCAGGGCGAACAGCACGGCGGCGATCTTGCTCTTGGAGCCTGCGGCGGCGGCGCCAGCCTGCGGCGCGCCGCATTTCGGGCACTGGGCGGCGTCCTTGTGCAGGACCGTGGCGCAGCCAGAGCAGTATTTCTGGCCGCCGACGATGGAAGCGCCGCCTTCGGCGCTGGCGGTAGTGTCAGTCATGAATTCCCCCGAAACTCGGATGCGCCGAGATGGCGCAGGTCTAGCTTTGCTTTTGTGACCTGTCGAGAGAGGCGCGGCGGCCAACCGGGAAGCGCGCGGGTCCGGCGGTGGTAGGCCTGGAGGGACTCGAACCCCCAACCAGACCGTTATGAGCGGTCGGCTCTAACCATTGAGCTACAGGCCCCCGAAGCAGGGAGGTCGTGCCTAGCAGGGGATGCGTCCGCTGCAAAGACGCCCCGGACCTGTCGCGCTTTTCACGTCGATGAACGGAACCTGCACCGGGGGCTTTTGCGTTCGTTCAGCTTGAAACGGCCAAGGTAAGTCTTGGCTGGCGAACACGTCCGGCTGATGGACTTCACGGAGACTATGATGACCCGCACCGCACGCGCCCTGATGCTGGGCACGGCCCTGATGACTATGGCGGCGCCGGCCGCCATGGCCCAGTCGCAACCCGGCGGTTCTTCCCCGATGCAGGTGCACGCCATGGCGCAACAACCCGCCCTCAACCTGTCCGCCTATGGCGAGGTCAAGGTCGCCCCCGACCAGGCGACCATCAACTTCGGCGTCGTCACCGAGGCCGCCACGGCTCAGGAGGCCATGGCCCAGAACGCCCAGCAGATGACCCGCGTGGTCGCCGCCCTGCGCCGCGCCGGCATCAATGAGCGCGACATCCAGACCTCGGGCCTGAACCTGTCGGCGCAGTACGACTATCAGCAGAATCAGCCGCCCAAGCTGCGCGGCTATCAGGCCCAGAATCGCGTCACCGTGGTCATCAACGACCTGTCGAAGGTCGGCACGACCGCCGACGCCGTGGTGACGGCCGGGGTCAATCAGATCGACGGGATTTCCTTCGGCCTGAAGGACCCCAAGGCGGCCGAGGATCAAGCGCGCCAGCTGGCCGTGCGCGCCCTGCAGGACAAGGCGCGGCTCTACGCCCAGGCCCTGGGCGTCCAGTTGGGCGGCGTCCGCTCGCTGACCGAGGGCGGCGGCTTCATGCCCGAGCCGCCGCGTCCCATGTACGCCCGCGCCATGGCCATGGACGCAGGCGGCGCCTCGACCCCGGTGTCGGCGGGCGAACTGACGGTCCGCATCGACATCAGCGGGACCTACGACATCGGCCGCTGATTGGCAGATTGGACCATGAGGGGGAGGGCCCGCCGGCGCCGGCGGGCCCTTTCCGTATTCATTACCGCCCCTTCATTTGACGCACGCCGCTCGCGCCCTATGCTCGCGGCAGGCCGCGCGTGGCCACTGACCGGACGGCCGCCTGAGTTCCATGAAACAGTTCTTCCTGACCATGCTGGGCGTCTTCGCCGGGCTCGTGGCCTTCTTCATCGTCCTGCCGATCGCGGCCTTGCTGTTCTTCGCGGCGGCGGCCGGCGCGTCCAAGCCGACCACGCCGGCTCACGCTGTGCTGGAGCTGGACCTGCGCGAGGGTCTGACCGACCAGCAGCCGACCAATCCCTTCGCCGCCTTCGGCGGCTCGGGTCTGTCGGTGGTGCACATCGTCGACACCCTGGCCCAGGCCGAGAGGGATGACAACGTCAAGGTCCTGCTGATCCGCGCGCCCGAGACGGGCATGACGCCCGCCGCCGCCGACGAAGTGCGTCAGGCGATCAACCGCTTCCGCGCCTCGGGCAAGACGGTCATCGCCCACAGCCAGGGATTCATGCCGATCGGCGCAGTGGTCTCCAGCTACATGGTCGCGGCCAGCGCCGACCAGCTGTGGATGCAGAACACGGCCAGCTTCCAGGCCACGGGCCTGTCCACCGACAACCTCTTCCTGGGCCGCGCCTTCCAGAAATACGGCGTCCAGCCCGAGTTCGAGCAGCGTTACGAGTACAAGAACGCCGTCAACGAATACACGCAGAGCGACTTCACCGCCCCGCACCGCGAGGCGATGGTCGCCTGGATGACCTCCATCTACGACAGCGCCCTGGCCAATGTCGCGCGCGACCGCAAGGTCACGCTTGATGCGCTGAAGGCGACCATCGAAGCCGGTCCCTATTCGGCCGAGCAGGCCCTGTCGCTGAAGCTGGTCGACAAGATCGGCCAGGTCGAGGAGGCCGAAGCCGCCGCCAAGGCCAAGGCCGGCAAGGACGCCAAGATCATCAGCTTCGGCGACTACGCCTCGATGCAGGGCGCGCGCACCGGCTCGGGCAAGTCGGCTATCGCCATCGTCGGCGGCGAGGGCGCGATCATGACGGGGCGCGGCGCGGACGCCTCGCCCTTCGGTTCCGGCTCGGACATCCGTTCGGACGACACGGCCAAGGCCATCTATGACGCCATCGAGGACGAGGCGGTGAAGGCCATCGTCTTCCGCGTCTCCTCGCCGGGCGGTTCGCCCGAGGCCTCGGAACAGATCCTGGCCGCCGTGCGCGCGGCCAAGGCGGCGGGCAAGCCGGTGGTGGTCTCCATGGGCGCCTATGCGGCCTCGGGCGGCTACTGGATCAGTTCGGAAGCCGACTGGATCGTGGCGCAGCCCTCGACCCTGACCGGCTCGATCGGCGTCTTCGGCGGCAAGTTCGTGCTGGCCGACGCCCTGGGCCGTTTCGGTCTCGACATGCGCGGCCTGTCGGTCGGCGGCGACTACGCCGACGCCTTCTCCTCGACGCAGGGCTTTGATCAGGGCCAGCGCGCCGCCTTCGCCGCCTCGATGGACCGCGTCTACGAAGAGTTCGTCGCCCGGGTCGCCAAGGGCCGCAAACTGCCGGTCGAGCGGGTGCGCGAAATCGCCAAGGGCCGGGTCTGGACCGGGGCTCAGGCCAAGGAACTGGGTCTGGTCGATGAGTTGGGCGGCCTGAACGAAGCCATCATCAAGGCCCGCAAGCTGGCTGACATCCCCAACAGCGAGTCGGTGCGATTCAAACGTTTCCCGACCCCGCAATCGCCGTGGGAAGCCCTGGCCTCGGCCTTCGGAGCGTCGGGCCAGGCGGCGGACGCCATGATCTCGGTCGGCCGCGTCATGGGCGATCCGGCGGCTCAGGCCATGCTCAACCGCGTCGAGGCTGAACGTCTGCGCAGCCGCGGCGCGCTGGTCCTGGCTGACCAGTCGGCTTTTTGAGGGCCCCAGCCGCGAAAAGACCCTGACTGATGCGTGATGTCGCAGTCCATTGACCGTTCAGGTCGATGGACCGACATTGGGTTTCAGGCGTTCCTTCATCGGTGCGCCGTGAAAGGCAGTTCCATGATCCAGTCCGACCCCTTTGTTCAGATCGGCTTCAACGCCCGACGCCGCACCGGCGGCGGTCTGCTGGCGCCCTTCGTCTGGCTCGGCGGACTGGTGGCCACGGCCATCGCCGTGACCGTGGGCGCGGTCCTGGCCGTCCTGACCGCCGCCGCCGTGGCGGTGATCGCCCTGATCGCCGGCGTGGTGGTCTTCTTCGCCGGCTTCGCCTTCCGCGCCCGCCGCGCTCGCGCCGCCACGGCCCGTCGTGACGAGGGCGTGATCGACGCCCAGAAGGTCGGCGACACCTGGGTCGCCTACGGCTGGGAACGCGAAGGGCGCTGATCGGGCGCCATGCTCAGCTTCATCGACGCCCCGTCGCCCAATTTCAACGCCCGGCGCGGCCCGCCGGACATGTTGGTGCTGCACTACACCGGCATGCAGACGGCGGACGAAGCGGTCGCGCGTCTGCGCGATCCCGCCGCCGAGGTCTCGGCCCACTATGTGGTGAATGAGAACGGCGTGATCCTGCGTCTGGTGCCGGAAGAACGCCGCGCCTGGCACGCCGGTCGCGGCGCCTGGCAGGGCGAGACCGACGTCAACGCCGCCTCCATCGGCATAGAAATCGTCAATCCGGGCCATGAGTTCGGCTACCGCGCCTTTCCGGAGACGCAGATCGCCGCGGTGATCGAGCTGGTCGCCGACATCCGCTCGCGCTGGACCATTCCCGACGCCCGCATCATCGGCCATTCCGACACGGCGCCGGAGCGCAAGCAGGATCCGGGCGAACTCTTCCCGTGGAAGCGTCTGGCCGAGGCCGGGCACGGCCTGTGGTTCGATCCCGCCCCCGAACGCGTCGCCGCCCTGGGCGCCGACCTGTCGCCGGGCGACGAGGGTCTGGGCGTCATCGTCCTGCGCTCGGGCCTGCATCGGCTGGGCTACGGGCTGAAGCCGGGCGGCGACTACGACGGCGAAACGCGCCTGACGGTCGAGGCCTTCCAGCGCCACTGGCGGCCCGACCGCATCGACGGGATCGCCGACGGCGAGACCCGCGCCCGCCTGGTCGGCCTGCTCCAGTTGGCTTCGGTCGAGAGCGTCACCGGCGTTCTGGATTGACGCGCGGGCCGTTCGCGCGCACTTAGCCCCCGCCAGACGGCCGGGCGGTCGCGGCGAGAGCTTGCTCTTGTCGAGGAAAGTCCGGGCTCCACGGTGAAGAGGCGGCGGGTAACTCCCGCCCGGGGCGACCCGAGGGATAGCGCCACAGAA
>NZ_DASWXW010000175.1:0-11153 GCF_036405315.1 Brevundimonas sp.
TCTTGGCCAGCGAGCCGCGCACGCCCTCGGCGATGAAGACATACTTGCCGTGCAGTTCCAGACCGGGCTGGAAGTCGCCGGTCGGCTTGCCCTCGCGGTCGATGCCGAAGACGCCGGCGACGACGCCCTTCACCCGGCCGGTCGGCTCATCCCAGACGACATGGCTGGCGGCCATGCCGGGATAGACCTCGACGCCCAGGGCCTCGGCCTGTTCGGCCAGCCAGCGCGCCACATTGCCCAGGGAGGCGATGTAGCAGCCGTGGTTGTGCATGAAGGGCGGCATGGCGAACATCGGCAGCGAGGCCTGCCCCTGCGGGCCCAGCACCAGGAACTTGTCCGTCTTGACCGGGGTCTCCAGCGGCGCGCCGCGTTCCTTCCAGTCGGGGAAGAGCTCGTTCAGGGCCTTGGGATCGATCACAGCGCCCGACAGGATATGGCCGCCGATCTCGGCGGATTTCTCCAGAACGGCGACGGAAATCTCTTTCCCGTCCTTCTCGGCGCGCTGCTTCAGACGGATGGCGGCGGACAGGCCGGCGGGGCCGCCGCCGACGATGACGACGTCATATTCCATGACCTCGCGCTCGACGCCTTCCAGCGCCTCGGCCGGCGGCAGCTTGTCGATCACGGCTTCCTGCCAGGCGTTGATCGCGCCGCCTTCGATCGCTTGCTCAGCCATCTTCCCCTGAATCCTCGTTATCGTCGTGGTTATCCGTCTTATCATGAGGTGACGCAGCGGCGGTCAAGGCTTATCCCTGTCACGGAATGACGCCCCAGCCCCTTGAGACCGCCGCAACCGAAGCCCTCCTCGCCTTCTGGCGCGATGCGGGGGTGGACGCCTGTTATCTGGATGCGCCGGTCGACCGCACCATCTTTGTCGCCCCCCCCGCGCCCCAGGTGATGCATAAAGCCTCGGCCACGGTCACGGCTCTGCACGGGGGCCAACACGGAGGAATGTCCAGCGCGGACGCGGTCAACGAGGCGCGTCGCCTGGCCGCCGCCGCAACAACGATGGACGAACTGGCCGAAGCGGTCGCCGCCTTCGAGGGCTGTCCCTTGCGCGCCATGGGGGCCAAGCAGGCGGTGTTCGGGCGCGGCAACGCCAAGGGCTCCATCCTGCTGATCGGCGAGGCGCCCGGCGAGACCGAGGACCTGCGCGGCGAGCCTTTCGTCGGACAGGCCGGGCAACTGCTGGACCGGATGCTGGCGGCGGCGGGCCTGGCCGATCAGGTCTTCATGACCAACACCGTCTTCTGGAAGCCGCCCGGCAACCGCCCGCCCTCGCCGCAGGAGCAGGCCGCCTGCGCGCCCTTCGTGGAGCGCGCCTTCGCCCTGATGCAGCCCAAGGCCGTGCTTCTGGTCGGGGCGGCGGCGGCGAAATCGGTGCTGAACACCGACGAAGGTCTGATGAAAATTCGCGGCCAATGGCGCGAATGGAGCCCGTCCGAGGGCGGGATTTCGACCCCCGTCATGACCACCCTGCACCCCGCCTTCCTGCTGCGTCAGCCGCAGGCGAAACGGGTCGCCTGGGCCGACATGCTGTCGCTGGCGGCGCGTCTGGATACGGCCCAGGTTGAGCCGAAAGCCTGACTGGGGCATGTTAGGCGGCTGACGACCAGTCCACAGAGCGCTGATGATCCCGACGTCGAGAAGGGAGCCGCGCCGACGAAGGGGGCCGCCGCGTATGTTCCTTTTCCGCCGCGCGACCCTCGCGCCCCTGCTCGCTGCTGCGCTCTGCGCCACGGTTGCGCCTGCCGCCCTGGCCGCTGAATCCGGCGCCGACGGCGGGACCGCCTATGTCGCGAACGACTCGGATCGGACGCCCACGGCCCTGAGCAGCGAGGACCGTCTCAGCTACACGACCGCCTTCGACGCCCTGCGTCGCGGCGATCTGGAACTGGCCCGCAATTCCGCCCGCCAGGCCCGCGACCGCGTCCTTCTGGGCCAGGTCGAGTTCGAGCGCCTGTTCCACCCCACCCACGTCGCCACCTATGACGAACTGGCGGCCTGGCTGGAGACCTATTCCGACCTGCCGATGGCCCAGCGGGTCTATACTTTGGCCATGCGCCGCATTCCCGACGGCGCGCCCGAGCCGAAGCGCCCCGGCAATCTGCTGGAACGCACCTGGGCCAGCGTCACCGGCGCGAGCGCCAGCGACGGCGGCGTCGCCGATCCCGCCAAGGCGGCGCGCGTGGCGCTGAACAATGATGATCTGGCGGGCGCCTATCGCATGGGCGCCGAGATGGGCGACTGGTGGAGCGCGGGGCTGGCGGCCTGGCGGCTGCATGAATACTCCGACGCCTTCCGCGCCTTCGAGCGCGTGGCCGACGACCCGACCGAGGACCCCTGGGTTCGCGCCGGCGCCGCCTTCTGGACCGCCCGCGCCGCCGCCCAGTCGGGTCGTCAGGACAAGGTGGCCGAGCATCTGCGCAAGGCCGCCCGCTGGCCCGCCACCTTCTACGGCCAGATCGCCCTGCGCCAGCTCGGCGAAGAACCCGTCATCGAGAACATGGGCCCGCGCGCCTATGGAGCGACGCTGCAACGCGCCAGCTTCACGCCCGAGCCGACCGGCGTGGACGCCCGCGAACTGAACGCCTTCATCCGCACCGACGAGAGCGCGCGCCGCACGGTGGCCCTCTATGAAGTCGGCCGTCGCAACGAGGCGGAGGAAGCCGCCCGCACCGGGATGCGCTCAGCCGGCGACGACGGCGCGCGACGTCTGTGGGCCGGCCTCTACCGCACCGTGGCCCCGAACCGCGCGGCCCAGTCGGACGCAGCCCGCATCGACGCGACCCGCTATCCCATGCCCGACCTTCAGCCCGAGGGCGGCTTCACTATCGAAAAGGCGCTGGTCTACGCCATCGCGCGCAAGGAAACCGACTTCAACGCCAACGCCCGTTCCGGGGCCGGCGCCTACGGCATGATGCAGGTCATGCCGGCGACCGCCGCCTACATGACCGGGGATCAGGGCTATGTCCGCAGCCCCGAGCGGCTGTTCGTGCCGGCCACAAACCTGAAGCTGGGTCAGGACTATGTGAACCGCCTGTTCCAGATCGAGTCCTTCCAGGGCGATCTGTTGAAGGCCGTGGCCTCGTACAACGCCGGGCCGGGACCGATGCTGGCGGCGGTGCGCAAGCTGGGGCCGGACGCCGACCCCCTGCTGCTGATCGAGACCATCGACGTGCCTCAGGCCCGCGAATACGTGGAAAAGGTCGTGGCGGCCTACTGGATCTATCAGCGAATGCTGGGCGCGCCGTTGAACACGCTGGACGCCGTGGCCTCGGGCGCGAAGGCCGTGCCGATCCGCTTGGACTATGTGGCTCCGCCGCCGGTCGCGCCGATGCAGGTGGCAGAGGCCGCCCCGGTCGCTGGAACGCGCTAAAGCCTGTTCAGACCACGCTGGACAGCAGCATGGCCCAGACAAAGGCGAAAGCCAGGGCGGCCATGAAGTAGCCGCGGGCGACCTTGCCCCAGTTGGTGTTCCGACTGATCGTCCGCATCACCTGTCCCCCACGGCCCGACGCCGCGAGGGCAGATTGTAACACCACTCGTTAATCGCCGGTTTTCGACCAGGCTTAAGCGACGTTAGCCAGGGCGTCCTCGCTCCAGGCGATAAAGTCCGGCTGGGCCAGCAGGGCGTCGACATAGGCCCGGGCGACCCCGTCCACATCGCCGTGCGCGGCCAGGTCGATCTGGAAATGACGCACGCGCGCCGCCACCGGCGTGAAGAAGGCGTCGGCGATCGACCATTCGCCATAGAGATACGGACCGCCGGCGCCGAAGCGGGCGCACGCCTCGCGGAAGATCTGCACCAGACGCCGGATGTCGGCGGCCGTGGCCTCGCCCTTCGGCGGAGGGCTGCGGTCGGGGCCGACCATGGCATGGTCCGGGGCCATGCCGCATTCGGTGCGCAGGGCCATGAACCCCGAATGCATCTCGCAGACCACCGACCGGGCCTGCCAGCGCGCATGGGCGTCGGCGGGCCACAGCCGGGCCTCGGGATAGCGTTCGGCGCACCAGACCGAGATCGACAGGCTGTCCCAGATGGTCTCGCCGTCGACCTTCAGCACCGGCACCCGCCCGGCGGGCGAATGGCGGGTGATCTGCTCGGCCGTGTCGGGCTGGTTCAACCGCACCACCGTCTCGGTGAAGTCCGCGCCGCAGCGTTTCAGCACCAGCCAGGGGCGCAAGGACCAGGTGGAATAGAGCTTGTCGCCGATCACCAGTTCCATGGTTGTCGCTCCCTTGAGGCCATGCGCCATCAATGACTGGACGAAAGCTTCAGCACAACCAGGCCGGAGACGATCAGCACCAACCCGCCGACCCGCATCGGCGTCAGGGCCTCGCCCAGCACCATGACGCCGACGATGAAGGCGCCGACCGCGCCGATGCCGGTCCAGATGGCGTAGGCCGTGCCCAGAGGCAGGGTCTTCATGGCCATAGACAACAGGCCGAAGCTGACGATCATGAAGGCGATGGTGCCGATGGTGGGCCAGGGCTTGGTGAAGCCGTCCGACGCCTTCATCAGAAAGGCCCAGACGACCTCGAGGACGCCGGCGAGAAGAAGGAAAATCCAGGCCATGACAGTCTCCCTTGCATGGCGAGCCGGGTCGTCCCGGCGGTCATGCCCAATGAAGGGAGAGGTCGTCCTCTGAGGCCCCTATCTGGGACAAGGGGGCGAGAAGTCAATGGCGAACCTTGACTCCGAAGCCCCCGCGACCGACAGGACGCGTCCATGATCACGCGCTATACCCGCCCCGAAGCCGTCGCCATCTGGTCGCAAGAGACCAAGTACAAGATCTGGTTCGAGATCGAGGCCCATGCCGCCACCAAGATGGCCGAACTGGGGGTGATCCCGCAGGACGCCGCCGACGCCATCTGGGCCAAGGGCAAGGACGTCGTCTTTGACGCCGATCGCATCGACGAGATCGAACGCACCACCAAGCACGACGTCATCGCCTTCCTGACCCATGTGTCGGAAATCGTCGGCGAGGAAGCCCGCTTCCTGCACCAGGGCATGACCTCGTCGGACGTGCTGGACACCTGCTTCGCGGTGCAGCTGGCGCGCTCGACCGACCTGCTGCTGGGCGGTGTCGATCGCGTCCTGGCCGCGCTGGAAGTCCGCGCCAAGGAACACAAATACACACCGACCGTGGGCCGCTCGCACGGCATCCACGCCGAGCCCGTCACCTTCGGTCTGAAGCTCGCCGGCTATCACGCCGAGTTCCAGCGCGCCAAGCGCCGCCTGATCACGGCGCGCGAGGAAATCGCCACCTGCGCCATCTCGGGCGCCGTCGGCACCTTCGCCAACGTCGATCCGGCGGTTGAGCAATACGTCGCCGACCAGATGGGTCTGGCCGTCGAGCCCGTCTCGACCCAGGTCATCCCGCGCGACCGTCACGCCGCCTACTTCGCCGCCCTGGGCGTCGTCGCCTCGTCGATCGAGCGTCTGGCCGTGGAAATCCGCCACCTGCAACGCACCGAAGTCCTCGAAGCCGAGGAGTTCTTCGACAAGGGTCAGAAGGGCTCGTCGGCCATGCCGCACAAGCGCAACCCGATCCTGACCGAGAACCTGACCGGCCTGGCCCGTCTGGTCCGCTCGGCCGTGACCCCGGCGATGGAGAACGTCGCCCTGTGGCACGAGCGCGACATCAGCCACTCCTCGGTCGAACGCGGCATCGGCCCCGACGCCACCGTCCACCTGGACTTCGCCCTGCACCGTCTGGCGGGCGTGATCGAGCGGCTGAACGTCTATCCCGAGAACATGCAGAAGAACATCGACCGCCTGGGCGGCCTGGTGCACTCGCAACGGGTCATGCTGGCCCTGACCCAGGCCGGCGTGTCGCGTGAAAACGCCTATGCCGCGGTTCAGGAGAACGCCATGAAGGTCTGGCGCGGCGAGGGCCGCTTCATCGACTTCCTCAAGGCCGACGCCCGCGTCACCCTGCCCGCCGATCAGTTGGAAGCCCTGTTCGACCTCGGCTACCACACCAAGAACGTCGACGTGGTGTTCAAGCGGGTCTTCGGCGAGGGCTGAACCGGCTGAGCGAAGGCGCGTGATCATGCGAAAGCGCGCCTTCGATCCGATCGTCGACGCGAACACCCGGCTGCTGATCCTCGGCAGCCTGCCCGGCGAAGCCTCTCTGGCCGTCGGCCAGTATTACGCCCATCCGAGGAACGCCTTCTGGCGGCTGATGGGCGATCTGCTGGATCAGCCGGATCTGCATGAGCGCGCCTACGTCGACCGGCTGGCGGCGCTCAGGGCGCGCGGCGTCGGCCTGTGGGATACGGTGGCCGAGGCCGAGCGGGTCGGCAGCCTGGACGCCGCCATCCGCCTGCCCGTCCACGCCGACCTGCCGGGCCTGGCCGCCGCCCTGCCCGCTCTGAAAGCCGTCGCCTTCAACGGCGGCAAGGCGGCGCAGCTGGGGCGGCGCATCCTGGCGGGGTCAGCGATCCCCCTGATCGACCTGCCGTCGTCCAGCCCCGCGCACGCAATATCCTTGTCGGCAAAGGCGGAGAGCTGGGCCATACTGGGCGACTTCCTTCGCGATTAGGTCGGCCGCTCGATGATTCTGACCCTGTCCTGCCCCGACCGCCACGGCATCGTGGCGGCCGTCTCCGCCTTCCTGCTGGAACGGGACGCCAACATCTCCGACGCCCAGCAGTTCGGCGACGCCCTGAGCGGCTACTTCTTCATGCGGGTGGTGTTCGAGCCGATCGCGGGCGACGCCGAAGACGCGATCCGCGCCGCCTTCACGCCCCTGGCCCAACGGTTCGACATGGACTGGACCTTGCGCGGACCCGAGCCGCGCAAGGTGATGATCCTGACCTCGCGGTTCGATCATTGCCTCGCGGACCTGCTGTATCGCTGGCGCATCAACGAACTGCCGATGCAGGTGACTGCCGTCGTGTCCAACCACCCGCGCCACATGATCGGCCACGTCGATCTGGGCGACCTGCCCTTCCACCACCTGCCGACGAGCGGCGACAAGGCGGCGCAGGAGGCCCAACTGCTGGCCCTGATCGAGGCGACCGGCGCCGAACTCGTCGTCCTGGCGCGCTATATGCAGATCTTGTCGGACGACCTGTCGGCGAGGCTGGCCGGGCGCTGCATCAACATCCACCATTCCTTCCTGCCAGGCTTCAAGGGCGCCAAGCCCTATCATCAGGCCCATGCCCGCGGCGTGAAGGTGATCGGCGCCACAGCGCACTACGTCACCGCCGACCTGGACGAAGGCCCCATCATCGAGCAGGACGTGGAGCGCATCAGCCACCGCGACGCCCCCGCCGACCTGATCCGCAAAGGCCGCGACATCGAGCGTCGCGTCCTGGCGCGCGCCGTCTCCCACCATTTGCACGACCGCGTCCTGATGCACGACGGAAAGACAGTTGTTTTCGCCGACTGAGGAGGCGCGGCGATCACGGACAACGCCGGAAAATTTGAACCATTTACCCCGCTCGCCCGTAGTTCCCCCCGACGCCGCCCCCCCCCAACCGAGCGGACGTCGATGGAGAGACGCCATGAAGATCGCCCAAACCGCCGCCCTCGCCACCGTATCCGCCGCCGCCCTGCTGGCGCTCGCCGCTTGCGGCGACAACGAAAGCAAGGTCGAAAAGGCCCCGGTCGAGGCCATGCCGCCGCAATCCGCCGCGATGGCTCCTGCTGCAACCGCTCCGATGGTCGGCGGCGTGGCCATGAACCCCGCCGACAACATCGTCGCCAACGCCTCCAAGGCGCCGAACCTGACCACCCTGGTCGCCGCGATTCAGGCCGCCGATCTGGCCACGACGCTGCAGGGCGCAGGCCCCTTCACCGTCTTCGCGCCCGACAACGCCGCCTTCGACAAGATTCCGGCGGCCACGCGCGAGGGCTGGATGCAGCCCGCTCAGAAGGCCGCCCTGACCAAGGTTCTGGTCTATCACGTCGTGCCCGGCCGCCTGACCGCCGCCGACATCGCCGCCGAGGCCCAGAAGGGCGGCGGCACGGCCAGCCTGACCACGGTTCAGGGCGAGAAGCTGATGATCAAGGACGCCGGCGGCGGCAAATGGACCATCACCGACGCCAATGGCGGAACCTCGGCCATAACCCAGGCCGACGTCGGTCAGTCGAACGGCGTGGTTCACGTCATCGACACGGTGCTGATGCCGAAATGATCGCCGTGAACCAAAGGCGCGATCGCGCATTCTGACATCGCGCCGGACGCCTATCGCGTCAGACGCCGTTTTCAGGCGAGGTTTCCCCCAAGCCCCCTGGAATCAAGAAGGGCCGCGCTTCCTGAGCGCGGCCCTTTTCATTTGCATCATCGGCGTGAAAGCGGGCGGCGCCAGCCTCAAATTTCGCGCGCGATGTTGAACCGGCGCGACGCGACCATGCCGCCGCCGATCAGCAGCAGGCCGGCCAGACCCCACATCGTCCATTCACCGACCGTCGGCACGGCGGCGGGAGCGGCGTTCACGGTATGCGACGCCGTGCCGGCGGAGTTGGCGCAGATGCCGTTCCCGGAGGTGTAGGCCAGATTGAGCGTGCGGACGCCGGCGGTGGGAAACCCGACTGAGCACGACCCCGTGGACGCGCCCGCGCCCGGCGTCAGGCTGGCCGTGCAGGACACCGGGCTCGCGGCGTCAGAAATCAGGACCGAGCCCGTGCAGGTCGACACCGCATCGCCTGGCGTGACCGTGACCCCCAAGGTCACAGATCCGCCCGGCGTCGAGGCGCCAGGGGTCTGCGAAGTGACCGCGACAGTGCTGGGGGTCGAGAAGCCCGCCTGCGCGGCGCCCGCGCCAAGAAACAGAGCCAGAACCGTGCCTGCAGCCAAGCCTGCGGCGGCATTCTTCATGATCATGAAGTTCCCCTTCAATTTACCGCAGAGGTAGCCGATCTCGATCTAGACGACCAGCGTTATTCAATTCGGGAGCCAGACGCCCTCAGGAGCGCAGAGGATCGGCCAGAAGCGCGGGCAGGCTCGCCCCCCCGGCATCGCCCTCGACGCCCAGGGTCATGACCGCCCGCTCCGCCGCGGGACGACGGCGATAGGTGCCGAACAGCCGGTCCCAGACGGACAGGACCATGCCGAAATTGCTGTTGCCCTCGTCCATACGCACCGAGTGATGCACCCGGTGCATGCCGGGGGTCACGACCACCAACCGCAACGCCCGGTCGATCGGCTCGGGCAGACGGACGTCGGCATGGGTCACGAACTGCCACAGGGTGGCGATCAACCCATAGGCCAGGATCACCAGCAGGGGGACGCCGAGAACCGCAAAAACCACCAACTGAAGGGCGGCGCCGGCCAGGGATTCGATCGGATGGTGACGGACCCCGGTCGAGGCGTCCACGACCGCATCGGAATGATGCGCCCGATGCAGCCGCCACAGCCAGGGCGCGCCGTGGAAAAGGGCATGGCTCAGATAGGCCAGCAGGTCGATCAGCAGGAACGACACGACGACCAGCAGCCAGGCGGGCAGGCCCAGGCCGGTCAGCGGCGGGAAATGCAGCAGGCCTCGCACCCAGGCCGCCCCCTGAAGCATCAGCGGCGAGGCCGCGAAGACCAGACCGAAGCCGATCAGGAACAGGGCGGCGTTGGCGAACCAGCGCCGCGCCCGCGGACGCCGGTCGATGCTCAGCGGAAACAGAGCCTCCACGCCCGCGAGGACGACGAACGCCAGGGCGGTGAGCAGAAGCTGCCAGTGCGAGGATTGAACGAGAAGCTCGGCCACGGACGCTTCCCGTTCGGAGGATTATTCGCCGGCGCGGATCTGTTCGCGGGCGATGGAACCCAGTTCGTCCATCTTGGAGCGCAGTTCGCCCTCGGACACGGTCAGACCCGAGCCCTTGAAGTCGCCGGCGACTTTGCGGAAGACGTCTTCGTCGCCCGGCTGCTCGAAATCGGCGCGAACCACGGCGGCGGCGTATTGCTCGGCGCTGTCGGCCGACAGGCCCATCTTCTCGGCCGCCCACAGGCCCAGCATCTTGTTGCGACGCGCGATGGCCTTGAACTCTTGTTCCTGATCGAGGGCGTACTTGGTCTCGAAGCCCTTTTCCCGATCGTCAAAGGTCGTCATGCGGTCGTCACTCCAGTGGCGGACGAAAGTGCGGTCCGCATGGCCCGTCTATAGCCCCCTTCCGTCCGAACGCAACCGGACTTGCGGTCGCGGATCTGACGCTGCGTCACGGGAGGATATTTGTGTCACAGACGCCCTTCGGTTAAAGGGCGTCCCGTCTTATATAGCCGCTGTCGATTCAGGATCGCGCCGCCCATGATCGCCGGGGCCGCGCGTTTTTCGTTTTGAGGCCGTCCGTTTTCTTCCCGTTCGGGACCCGATTGATGAACACCAAGCGCAAGAAGCTCTACGAGGGCAAGGCCAAGATCCTGTACGAGGGTCCTGAGCCGGGCACGCTGATCCAGTATTTCAAGGATGACGCGACCGCCTTCAACGCCCAGAAGAAGGCCGTGCTGGAAGGCAAGGGCGTCATCAACAACCGCATCAGCGAATTCATCATGTCGCGCCTGAACTCGATCGGCGTGACCAACCACTTCATCAAGCGCCTGAACCTGCGCGAGCAGCTGATCCGCGAAGTCGAGATCATTCCGCTGGAAGTGGTGTGCCGCAACATCGTCGCCGGCTCGCTGGCCCAGCGCCTGGGCCAGGAAGAGGGCACGGCCCTGCCCCGTTCGATCATCGAATTCTACTACAAGAAGGATGAGTTGAACGACCCGATGGTGACGGAAGAGCACATCACAGCCTTCAACTGGGCCACGACCCAGGAGCTGGACGACATCCTGGCCATGACGGTGCGGGTGAACGACTACCTGTGCGGCATGTTCGGCGCCGTCGGCATCACCCTGGTCGACTTCAAGATCGAGTTCGGCCGCGTGTGGGAAAACGACTTCGCCCGCGTCATCCTGGCCGACGAGATCAGCCCGGACTCCTGCCGCCTGTGGGATTCGAACACCGGCGAGAAGCTGGACAAGGACCGTTTCCGTCGCGACATGGGCGACGTGATCGAAAGCTATACCGAGGTGGCCCGCCGCCTCGGCATCATGAAGGACATGCCGACCGTGATCCAAGGAGGACTGCACTAATGGCCAAGGTGAAAGTTCACGTCTTCCTGAAGCCCGGCGTCCTGGACGTTCAGGGCAAGGCCGTCGAAGGCG
>NZ_DASWXW010000176.1:0-5077 GCF_036405315.1 Brevundimonas sp.
CTGGCCGGCTACCCCGACGCCGTCGCCGACGCCGTGCGCGACCACTACAAGCCGCAAGGTCCGGGCGACAGCGTCCCGACCGCCCCGGTCACGGTCGCCGTCGCCATCGCCGAGAAGCTGGACACCCTGGTCGGCTTCTTCGCCATCGACGAAAAGCCCACCGGCTCGCGCGACCCCTACGCCCTGCGCCGCGCTGCGCTGGGCGTGATCCGGCTGGTGCTGGAGAACGGTGCGAGGGCACGCCTTCGGACATTGATCGTGTTGGGTCTCAGCCAAATTTTGCCTGCCATCGACCCAAGAAAGTTCACGCCAACGGTAGCCGCCGGATTGGAAGAACTCGCAGATCGGTTTGCTGGAACAGAACTCGGTTTGAGCGCCGAGGAAATCCTCTCGTCGTTGCAGACGCGCGATGAGTTCGATGATCTGCCTTGGCTGCCGGAATGGGTTGAAAATGATGCCCCCGAACTGCTGAGTGGCATTGTTGGTTTCTTCGCTGACCGTCTGACCGTCCTCCTGCGCGACCAGGGCCAGCGCCACGATCTCGTGGCCGCTGTCTTTGCTCTGGGCGACGACGATCTGGTGCGGATCGTGCGTCGGGTGGAGGCGCTGGCCGCCTTCCTCGCCACGGACGACGGGGCCAATCTGCTGGCCGGCTACAAGCGGGCGTCCAATATCCTCAAGGCTGAGGAAAAGAAAGGCCCGCTGCCGGAAGGCGCCGTCGCCACCGGCCTGGCCAACCAGCCGGCGGAAGAGACCGCGCTGGCCTTCGCCGCCGCCGCCGCCGCGACCGCCGTGGACGCGGCGCTGGAAACCGAAGACTTCGCCGCCGCCATGACGGCCCTGGCCGCCCTGCGCGGCCCGGTCGACGCCTTCTTCACCGGCGTCATGGTCAACTCCGACGTGGCCGAGGAGCGTGAGAACCGCCTGAAGCTGCTGGGTCAGGTGCGCGGCGTCATGGGCCGGGTGGCCGACTTCGGCCAGATCGCGGGCTAGGCGCTCAAGCAGCCGAAGGCGTTAGCACGCAAGAATGAGCTTTCTCCCTCCCCTTCATGGGGAGGGTGGTCGCGCAGCGACCGGGTGGGGAGGGCGTGGCGATACGGAGCGCGACGCTTGATTTGCCGAAGCGCCCCCACCCGTCTGACGCTTCGCGTCAGCCACCCTCCCCATGAAGGGGAGGGAGAGGCGGTTTCGACACATCCTCACACGGATTGTTACGCCCACGGCCTCGCCTTCGCAGGTGCAGCGCGCTAGTGAGGGCCACCGTGCGCGGGACTCAATCCCCCGGCGGCAAGACCACGGCTCAGGGACTGCAAGATGACCAAGTGGGTGTACGGCTTCGGCGGGGGCTCCGCTGACGGCGACGCGTCGATGAAGAACCTTCTCGGCGGAAAGGGCGCGAACCTGGCCGAGATGTCGTCGCTGGGCCTTCCGGTGCCGCCCGGCTTCACCATCACGACGGAAGCCTGCGTCCACTATTATTCCAACAGCGAGACCTATCCGGCCGAGCTGGCCGATCAGGTCGCCGCCGGTCTGAAGACCGTCGAGGGCATCGTCGGCAAGACCTTCGGCGACGCCTCCAACCCCCTGCTGGTCTCGGTGCGCTCGGGCGCGCGGGCTTCGATGCCGGGGATGATGGACACGGTGCTGAACCTGGGCCTGAACGATCAGACGGTCGAGGGTCTGGCGGCGCTGTCGGGCGACCGCCGCTTCGCCTTCGACTCCTACCGTCGCTTCATCACCATGTATTCCAACGTGGTCCTGGGCATCGGCCACGACCAGTTCGAGGAGGTTCTGGACGACCACAAGGATCGTCTGGGCGTGTCGGTCGACACCGAACTGACCGCCGAGAACTGGGAAAAGGTGGTCGCCGACTACAAGGTCCTGGTCGAGCGCGAGCTGGGCCAGCCCTTCCCGCAGGACCCGCATGACCAGCTGTGGGGCGCAGTCTCGGCCGTCTTCGCCAGCTGGATGAACGACCGGGCGAAATTCTATCGCCGCATGCACGACATTCCCGAAAGCTGGGGCACCGCCGTCAACATCCAGTCGATGGTGTTCGGCAACATGGGCGAGACCTCGGCCACGGGCGTGGCCTTCACCCGCAACCCCTCGACCGGCGAAGCCAAGCTGTATGGCGAGTTCCTGATCAACGCCCAGGGCGAGGACGTGGTCGCGGGCATCCGCACGCCGCAGTCCCTGACCAAGGCCGGGCGCGAGGAGATGGGCGAGACCGCCCTCTCGATGGAAGAGGCCATGCCGGTCGTCTTCGCCGAGTTCGTCGACGTGGTCGGGCGGCTGGAAAGCCACTACCGCGACATGCAGGACATCGAGTTCACGGTCGAGCAGGGCCGCCTGTGGATGCTGCAGACCCGCAACGGCAAGCGCACCGCCAAGTCGGCGCTGAAGATCGCCGTCGATCTGGCCTCGGAAGGCGTGATCTCGCAGGAAGAGGCCGTGTCGCGGGTCGAGCCCGCAGCCCTCGACCAACTGCTGCACCCGACGCTGGACCCCGACGCCGCCCGCACCGTGGTGGCGACGGGCCTGCCGGCGTCGCCCGGCGCGGCCACCGGCAAGATCGTCTTCGACGCCGACGAGGCCGAGCGTCTGTCGCAGGTCGGCGACGCCGTCATCCTGGTGCGCGAGGAAACCTCGCCCGAGGACATCCACGGCATGCACGCGGCGCGCGGCATCGTTACGGCGCGCGGCGGCATGACCAGCCACGCGGCCGTGGTGGCGCGCGGCATGGGGCGTCCCTGCGTCTCCGGCGCCGGGGAAATCTCGATCAATGAGAAGGCCGGGACCTTCACCGCGCGCGGCCGCACCTTCAAGGCCGGCGAGATCATCACCATCGACGGCGGCAAGGGCGAGGTGCTGGATGGCGCCGTGCCGATGATCGAGCCGGAGCTGACGGGCGACTTCCAGACCCTGATGGCCTGGGCCGACGGCGTGCGCCGCCTGAAGGTCCGCGCCAACGCCGAGACCCCGCTGGACGCCAAGACGGCGCGCGGCTTCGGCGCCGAGGGCATCGGCCTGTCGCGCACCGAGCACATGTTCTTCGACGAGGCCCGCATCGCCGCCGTGCGCGAGATGATCCTGGCCGACGACGAACAGGGCCGCCGCGTCGCCCTGGCCAAGATCGCCCCCTTCCAGAAGGCCGACTTCGCCGACCTGTTCACCATCATGGCCGGCCTGCCGGTGACGATCCGCCTGCTGGACCCGCCGCTGCACGAGTTCATCCCGCACACCGACGCCGACATCGACGCCCTGGCCGCTGGCTCGGGCCTGGACGCCGCCAAGCTGAAGCGTCGCGCCCGTGAACTGCACGAGACCAACCCCATGCTCGGCCACCGCGGCTGCCGCCTGGGCGTGGCCTATCCCGAGATCTACGAGATGCAGGTCCGCGCCATCCTCGAGGCGGCGCTGGAGGTGAAGAAGGCGTCGGGTCTGGCTCCGATCCCGGAGATCATGCACCCGCTGGTCGCCCTGGGTCTGGAGATGAAGTTCCTGCGCGAACTGACCGACCGCACCGCCAAGGCCGTGTTCGCGGATGCCGGCGACAGCGTGGACTATCTGGTCGGCACCATGATCGAACTGCCGCGCGCCGCCCTGCGCGCCGCCGATCTGGCGGCACACGCCGAGTTCTTCAGCTTCGGCACCAACGACCTGACCCAGACGACCTTCGGCATCAGCCGCGACGACTCGGGCCACTTCCTGCAGGCCTATCTGGACAAGGGCATCTTCGAGACCGATCCCTTCGTGCGTCTGGACCAGGACGGCGTGGGCGACCTGATCCGCATCGCCGCCGAGCGCGGGCGTGGGGTCAAGCCGGCCATGAAGATGGGCATCTGCGGCGAACACGGCGGCGATCCGTCCTCCATCGCCTTCTGCGAGAGCGTGGGTCTCGACTACGTCTCGTGCTCGCCCTACCGCGTGCCGATCGCCCGTCTGGCGGCGGCCCAGGCTGCCCTGGCGGCCCGCTCGGGCGAGGAGCGCGAAAAGGACCGCTGAGGCGGTCCTTCTTCCTCATTGGACGTCTGATACGACGAAGGCCCGCTCCGGAAGGAGCGGGCCTTTCGTTTGTCCGGCGACTGCGGCCTAGGCCAGGCCTGGGGCCAGGGCCCAGCGCAGCGAGTTCTCGCCGAAGGGCTTGATGAAGAAGTCGCGGTAACGCTCGAAGACCTCGATGATCTTCATCTTCAGGTCGTTGGTCACGGACTCGCCGCGCTGGCGTTTCAGCGCCGCGACGCAGTTGACGACGATGTCCTGGTGGGCCGATCCGCCCATATGTTTCAGCACCGTGGCCACGTCATGAGCCAACGGATCGCCGAGCTTTTCCGCCCACGGTGAAACAGTCTGAGTCATTCGGGCGCCATCCCCCACGTTCTCGACACCTGTAACGGTTTGCAAAATTTCCCGAACAGTGCAAGCGCCGCGGGAAATAATGATTCCCGTTATCTGGTCTCAGGGGCGTTTTTGCACAAAAACCGTGCCCGCCGAGTAGCCGGCGCCGAAGCTGCAGATCAGGCCGACGTCGCCGGGCGCGAAGCCGTCGTTCTGCAGATGGAAGGCGATGATCGACCCGGCGGACGAGGTGTTGGCGTAATCGTCCAGGATGATGACGTTCTCTTCCGGCTCGGGCTCGCGGCCCAGCACCTTCTTGCCGATCAGGGTGTTCATGTTGATGTTGGCCTGGTGCAGCCACATCCGCTTCAGGCCGTGCGGGTCCAGGTTCAGTTCGGCGGCGTGGTCCAGGATCATTTCCGAGACCATGGGCACCACCTCCTTGAAGACCTTGCGGCCCTGCTGGACGAACATCTTGTCGCTGAGGCCGTCGGACGACACCGGCTCGCTCGCGCCCGTCGGCAGGGCGGCGCGGTTCAGGAAGCCGAAGTTGTTGCGGATGTTGTTCGAGAAGCTGGTCTTCAGCTTCGTGCCGACGATGTCCCAGCCGCCCGGTCCGGCCTGATCCTCGGCCTCGACGATGACGGCGGTGGCCACGTCGCCGAAGATGAAGTGGCTGTCGCGATCCTTGAAGTTCAGGTGGGCCGAGCAGATCTCGGGGTTGACCATCAGCACGGCC
>NZ_DASWXW010000177.1:0-8402 GCF_036405315.1 Brevundimonas sp.
CCTGCCGGCGAACAACGTGGCCGAGTCCCTGTCGCGCCTGCCGGGCGCGGGCGGGCGCGGCGGCGGAGGCCAGCACGGCGACGGCGGCCGCCGTGAGAAGGCCGGTCTTATGGATACGCATTCGATAAATCCCCTGCGATCGAACCTGATCGTTACGGGGTTAGACGGCGGCTCAGGCCTTCCTGACACCTGTCATGAAAACTTGCTCCTCCGGTCGCCTAACCTTTGGAAATCTCAAACCGATCCGGACCCAGACGGGTCAGCTTGAAGCCGTGGACCCCCACCATGGCCGCCAGGGCGTTTTCCGGCTGGTCATAGGCGAAGCGGCCGCTGACCAGGGCGCGTCCCACGGCCGGGTCGGCCAGTTCGACCTTGATCCCGGTCGCGCGCTCCAGATCCTCGACCACGCTGGCCAGGCTCGCCTCATTGAACTCCAGCCAGCCCTTGGCCCAGGACGGCACATCGGTCTCGGCCTCGGGCCGGAGCAGGGCCGTGCGCTGCACCACGCCGGCGGACACGGTCGCCCGTTCGCCCGCATGGACGCGCGTCGACATCCCTCGCCCCGAAACGACCTTCACGATCCCTTCGAACACCACGACCTCGACCACCGCGCCGTCCGGCGTCTTGCGCTGGTCGACGTTGAAACGGGTGCCGACGGCCGTGACGCGCACCCGGTCGACCTCGACCGAGAAGGGCCGGTTCTTGTCGGGCGCCACCTCGAAGAAGCCTTCCCCCTCCAGGCGCAGACGACGCTCGTGTTCGCCCAGATCCACCCGCACCTGGCTCTGGCCGTTCAGCCGCACCGCGGACCCGTCCGCCAGGGTGATCGGTTGCGGAACGCCCCGGGTTCCCACGATCAGATCCCCGCGCGGCGTCAGGACGACGCCGGCCAGCGCCATCGCCCCGACGGCGACCGCCAGCCCGGCGCCGACAACCGCCCCGCGCGGCCGCAGGCTGAACTGTCGCCGTGCGGGCCGCGTCCGCGTCATCCGCTGGGTCGCCCAGATCACGGCGGCGTCGTCGATCAGCGCCTCGTGGCGTCGCAGCAGATCCGCCCGGTCCGGCCGCCCCTCCAGCCACTGATCCAGCGCCGTCTGCTGCGACGGCGACCATGTCGCATCGCGCCGCGCGTCGGCCCACAGCGCGGCCTCGCGGTCGTCCTTCGGGTTCACCGATCTAGTCGACATGGCGGCCCTCCGCCGTCCGGCGCAGCGTCTGTGCCGCGCGGCTGTAGTGTTTCTGCACCGCCTCGACCGACAGCCTCAGATCGCGCGCGATCGCCTCATAGGACTCCTCGCCCGCGCGACGCCGCACGAAGACCTCGCGCCGCAGGGGCGGCATGGCCTCCAGCGCCTTCTGGCACAGCTTCAACCGCTCGCTCATGTCCAGCGCCTCCAGCGGCGTCGCCCCGCTGTCGATGGGAAGCTCGGCCTCTTCCAGATCGTCGAGCTGCACATTTGCGGTCCGCCGGGCCCGATCGACCAGGATGTTGCGCGCCGCGCGCATGGCGTAGGAAAGCGGGTCGATGATCAGGGTCTCGCGGGCTCGCGTCAGAACGCGCACGATCGCCTCCTGCGCCACGTCCTCGGCGTCCCCCGCCGTCGCCGATCGCCGCCGGACATAGGCCAGCAGAGCCCGGTTCTGCGCCGCCAGAGTCCGCCCCACTTCCTGTTCGTGACCGATCACCGCAACGCCCCCCGCCGGAGCGCCGCTATAGAAGCCGCCCATGACGGAAACCGCGAAGTTCGATGTCATTTTGATAGCAGGCGAGAGCCGTAGAGCATGAACCCGCAATCAACACACTGATATTAAACAAGAAAAGCGATGGCGACCCCGGAGGGACTCCAACCCCCGACCTCGGCTTTAGGAAAGCCTTGCTCTATGCAGCTGAGCTACGGGGCCGTCTCGGATCGTCCCTAGCGGGTCGCGGGCGCGAGGGAAAGACGGGCGGCGTCAATTTGGCGCCCGGCAAGAAACTCCTAGCGATTAATCCCTGTTAAGCTACAATATGTTGTGGAGAACAGAACCTGAATCGGGCCGTGTCGCTGATTCGGTCATGATTCGTTTCGCGCCCGTTCCAGGCGCCGGAAACCTTCTGTTCATTCTCTCGCTCGCCGCGCGGTTTCGCTTGAGAAACGCGCGCCCCTTCTCCACCTTGAACCCGACATGAGTGATCGTTCCGCAGGTCTGGCCCCGTCGCGCGTCACGGCGATCCTGGGCCCCACCAACACCGGCAAGACCCATCTGGCGGTCGAGCGGATGCTGGGCCACGCCTCGGGCATGATCGGCCTGCCGCTGCGCCTGCTGGCGCGCGAGATCTATGAGCGGATCGTCAAGCAGCGCGGGGCCGCGTCCGTCGCCCTGATCACCGGCGAGGAGAAGATCGTCCCGCCGCGCCCGGCCTATTTCGTCTGCACCGTCGAGGCCATGCCGCTGGAACGTCAGGTCGAGTTCCTGGCCGTCGACGAGATCCAGCTGGTCGCCGATCCCGAGCGCGGGCACGTCTTCACCCAGCGCCTGCTGCACGCGCGCGGTCGGTTCGAGACCATGTTCCTGGGGGCCGGGACCATGGCCCCGCTGATCCGCGCCCTGGTCCCCGAGGCCGAGATCGTCACCCGCGAACGCCTGTCCACCCTGTCCTACGCCGGATCGAAGAAGCTGACCCGCCTGCCCCGCCGCAGCGCCGTGGTCGCCTTCTCGACCGAGCAGGTCTACGCCATCGCTGAACTGCTGCGCCGCCAGAGGGGCGGGGCCGCCGTGGTCATGGGGTCCTTGAGCCCTCGCACCCGCAACGCCCAGGTCGAGCTGTTCCAGTCGGGCGAAGTGGACTTCCTGGTCGCCACCGACGCCATCGGCATGGGGCTGAACATGGACGTCGACCATGTCGCCTTCGCCGGGCTGCGCAAGTTCGACGGCCGGCGCACCCGCTGGCTGCACGCCGCCGAGATCGGCCAGATCGCCGGGCGCGCCGGGCGCCACCTGCGCGACGGCACCTTCGGCGTCACGGGCGAGGCCGAGGAACTGGACGAGGACATCCTCGAACAGGTGGTCAGCCACCGCTTCGATCCGGTCGAGGCCGCCGAGTGGCGCCACGGACGGCTGGACTTCGACACCCTGCCCGACCTGCTGCGCTCGTTGACGGTGTCGCCCGAGCGCTTCGGCCTGCGGCTGACGGCCCAGGCCCTGGACGAGACCCTGCTGCGCCGCTTCGCGGCCGACGACGACATCAAGAAGATCGCCCGATCGCGCGGCGCCCTGATGCGGCTGTGGGAGACCTGCCAGCTGCCGGACTTCCAGAAGACCACCCTGGACGAGCACGCCCGCCTGTCGAAGGAGATCTTCACCGCCCTGACCAGCCGTCGCGGGCGTCTGACCGAGGACTGGGTCGCCCCGCGCTTCAATGATCTGGACCGCGACGACGGCCAGATCGACCAGCTGTCGGCCCGACTGTCGGGGGTGCGGACCCTGGCCTATATCGCCAACCGCCCCGACTGGATGGATCAGGCGCAAGGGTGGCGCGACAAGACCAAGACGCTGGAGGAGCGCCTGTCCGACGTCCTGCACGAACGGCTGACGGCGCGCTTCGTCGACCGGCGCACCACGGCCCTGATGCGGGCGCTGAACGTGCGCTCGGACACCGTGGCGGGGGTGGCCGACGACGGCGAGGTGACGGTCGAGGGCGAGGTGGTCGGCCACCTGGACGGCGTGCGCTTCACCCCCGAGGCCGGCGGCTCGGCCCTGGCCGATCGCGCCCTGCGTCAGGCCGCGACCCGCGCCGTGGGGCCCGAGATCGCCCGGCGCCTCGGCAAGCTGGCCGCCGAGGCCGACGAGGCCTTCAGCCTCATTCCCAACCCCCGCTCGGGCGGCGGCGACGTCCTGTGGCAGGGCGCCCTGACGGCCCGCATCATCAACGACGATCCCTTCGCCCCGCGCGTACGCCTGCTGGGCGACCTCGGCCCGGTCCCGGCGCGCGAGCGGGCCCAGCGCCGCATCGAGGCCTGGCTGGCGTCCGAGGCCGGGCGCGCGCTTCGCGAACTGCGCCGCCTGCGTCAGGCGGTCGACAGCGGCGCCCTGACCGGCCTGCCGCGCGGCCTGGCCTTCCGCCTGATCGAGGCCGGCGGCGTCATCCCGCGCGCCGAGGTCGAGCGCGCTCTGGCGGCGCTGAGCCAGCACGAGCGACGCACGGTCAAGACCTTCGCCATCCGCATCGGCGCCCATTCCGTCTGGCTGCCCGGCGTGCTCAAGCCCCGCGCCCGGATGCTGGCCCAGGCCTTCGTGACCGAGCCCTTTCGCCCGAGCGGCGAGGCCCTGATCGCCCTGCCCTCCCCTGCGCCATCGCCGCGCGCCCTGGCCGCCTTCGGTCGTCGCGCCGTGGGGTCGTGGAGCGCCCCGGTCGAGGCGCTGGAACGTTTCGCCGACCTGTCGCGCGCGGCGGGCAAGGCGCCACTCTCCGACGAGGCCCTGAGCGAACTGGGCTGGACCGCCGAACAGGCGAAACAGGTGCAGACCGCCCTGCGCCTGCCCCGCGCCGACAAGGCCCCGCGCCCCGGCAAGTCCGCGCACCCGCCCAAGGATTCGCCCTTCGCCGCCCTGGCCCAGTTGACCCAGCCGCCCGCGCCCCCGCGCCGCAAGCGCCGCCCGAGACGCAAGGCCGCCTCGGCGTGAATCCCGCTCCCGAGGTCGCGCAAAGCTGCCGCATCGACCTGTGGCTGTGGCGCGCCCGCTTCGCCAAGAGCCGCGGCCTGGCCGCCGACATGGTCGAACGCGGGCTGATCCGCCTGACCCACCACGGGGTCCAGACCCGGCTCGACAAGCCCAGCCGCAGCGTCCACCCCGGAGACGACATCCTGTTCGCGCAAGGCGGGCGGCTGATCGCCGTGCGCGTGCTCCATCTGGGCGAAAGGCGCGGCCCTCCCGAGGAAGCCCGCGCCCTTTATGCGGCGCTCGACACGCCGGACCGCTAGATTTCCTCCCCACTAGTGGGGAGGGGGACCGCGAAGCGGTGGAGGGGCTTCTTCGCGTAGAGCGCCCCTCCGTCACGTCGGCTACGCCGCCGCGCCGCCTCCCCATTGCATGGGGAGGAAAACTCAGCCCTGCTTCACGAACTCGCCTTCGATGTGCAGCTCCACCTCGTCGCCCAGGGCGGGCAGGCCGAAGTTGATGCCGAACTCCGAACGCTTGATGGTCGCCTCGCCGTCGAAGCCTGCCTTGTAGCCGCCGCGCGTCTGGCCGGCCTGATTGAACTCGACCTCCATCGTCACCGGCCGGGTCACGCCGCGCAGGGTCAGTTCGCCGTGCACCATGGCCTCGTTCGGCTTGGCCGGGTCCAGCATGATGTGGACCGAGCGGAAGGTGGCGACCGGATGGTTGGCGGTGTCGAAGAAGTCCGCCGTCTGCAGGTGGCGGTTCAGCCCGTCCGAGTTCGACGCCACCTCGGTCAGGGGAATGCTCGCCGTCAGGCTGCTGGCGGACGGATTGGCCGGGTCCAGCTTCAGTTCGGCCTGCACGTTCACGAACTGGCCCGTGTAGGTCGAGAAGCCGAGGTGATCGACCGACCAGGTGATCTTGCCGTGGGCGGGATCCAGCTTGTAGTCGCCGGCCTGGACCTCGGACGGGACCTTGGTCAGGGCCGCCTGGGCGACGACGGCGCCCCCGGCCAGCAGGCTGAGAGCGAGGGCTCCGGCGCCGATGCGAACGGCGGCGGAACGGGCGGTGAAACGCATGGGCGAACCTCCTTCTGAGCAATGATCTGTAATCGCATTGGATGCAGACGCCGCAGGACGCCGTCAAGCCGACGCCCGCGCCCTCGGTTGACAGTTGGGTCCGACAGGGCCATTTGCCCGCCCTCGACCTTGATCGCCGCCACACAGGCCCGCCCGACCGCCATGACCTACATCGTCACCGACGCCTGCGTGAAATGTAAGTTCATGGATTGTGTCGAGGTCTGTCCGGTGGACTGCTTCTACGAGGGCGAAAACTTCCTGGTCATCGCCCCCGACGAATGCATCGACTGCGGCGTCTGCGAGCCCGAATGCCCCGTCGACGCCATCGTCCCCGACACCGAGGACGAGCCGGACGGCAAGTGGCTGCAGGTCAACGCCGAGTACGCCAAGGTCTGGCCCAACATCACGGTCAAGGGCACGCCCCCCGCCGACCGCGAACAGTATGAGCGCGAGACCGGCAAGTTCGAGAAATACTTCAGCACGAAACCCGGCAAGGGCTCCTAAGGTCTCGACACAATCCGGTCACAAAGTGCCGGAACCGCTCAGTCGCCCTGTGGATGTTTTGAGATTTCCTAATTTTATGATAGGTTCCTCCCTATTCGAGACGGGCGGTTCCGCAGTGATGCGCGCCGCCCGCGTTTGCGACAGTCCCCCGTCGAACAGACGGGGTCGGCCAGAGGTTCGGTGATCCGCTTTCGCTTCTGATATGTGACCTGACCGCCCAACCGACGGGACCAGTTTCCGGCGGCGGGGTTGTTTTCGCCCATCGGCTGCGCTCAGCGCCTCGCTTCGCCCCTGTTCCGGGAAAGGAATGACATGACGAGCAAGACCGGTCTGGAATTCAAGGTTGGCGATGCGGTGGTCTATCCCGCGCATGGCGTCGGCAAGGTCGCCGCGATCGAGACTCAGGAAGTCGCCGGCATGTCGCTGGAGGTCTATGTCGTGACCTTCGACCATGAAAAAATGACCCTGCGCGTCCCGACCAAGAAGGCCAAGACCGCCGGCCTGCGCACCCTGGCCGCCGACGACACCGTCACCAAGGCCCTGACGACGCTCAAGGGCCGCGCCCGCGTAAAGCGCACCATGTGGTCGCGCCGCGCCCAGGAATATGAAGCCAAGATCAACTCGGGCGACCTGATCTCGATCGCCGAGGTGGTCCGCGACCTGCACCGCGCCGACACCCAGCCGGAACAGTCCTATTCCGAGCGTCAGCTCTACGAATCGGCCCTGGACCGCATGGCCCGCGAAGTCGCCGCCGCCAACCGCATCGACAAGGACGCCGCCGTCGCCCTTCTCGCCAAGTCGCTGAGCGCCAAGAAGCCGGTCCCGACCGCCGCCGAACTGGCCGCCGCCGAGGCCGAGGCTGAAGCCGAAGCCGCCTGATTTCAGGACGCCGACCGGCACGACAAAGGCCCGGCGGAAACGCCGGGCCTTTTCTTTCTACCGCCAAGCCTCGCCCCGGCGAGGCCGGGCGTCCGTCCGGGGCTCGCGAGACGCGACCGTTAGCGGTCATGTCATCATCGTGTTAAGAGCCCCGCCCTTTATAGCGGCGGCGGTGTCGCCAAGGCCTTTCAGACTTCTCAGGAGAAGCCACACATGAGCAAGGTGCTGGTTATCGGCGCAGGCGGCGTCAGCTCTGTCGCCGTCCACAAGATGGCGATGAATGCGGACATCTTCTCGCATATCACCCTGGCGAGCCGCACGAAGTCCAAGTGCGACGCCATCGCCGAATCCGTGAAGTCGCGCTTTGGCGTGACCATCGACACGGCCCAGATCGACGCCGACGACGTCGCCGCGACCACGGCCCTGATCCAGTCGGTGAAGCCGGCCCTGGTGGTCAACCTGGCCCTGCCCTATCAGGACCTGGCCATCATGGACGCCTGCCTGGCCGCCGGCGTCAACTACCTCGACACGGCCAACTACGAGCCGCGCGACGAAGCCAAGTTCGAATACAAGTGGCAGTGGGCCTATCAGGACAAGTTCAAGGAAGCTGGCCTGATGGCGCTGCTCGGCTCGGGCTTCGACCCGGGCGTGACCTCGGTCTTCGCCACCTACACCAAGAAGCACCTGCTGGACCGGATCGACACGCTCGACATCCTGGACTGCAACGGCGGCGACACGGGCCTGCCCTTCGCCACCAACTTCAACCCCGAAATCAACCTGCGCGAAGTGACCGCCAACTCGCGTCACTGGGAAAACGGCCAGTGGGTCGAGGGCCCGGCGCTGAGCCACAAGCAGACGTTCGATTTCGAGGGCGTCGGCCCGAAGAACATGTACCTCATGTACCATGAGGAACTGGAATCGCTGGCCAAGTTCTACCCGGAAATCAAGCGCATCCGCTTCTGGATGACCTTCGGCGACAGCTACCTGAAGCACCTGGAAGTGCTGGAAAACATCGGCATGACCTCGATCGAGCCGATGATGTTCCAGGGCCGCGAGATCATCCCGATCGAGTTCCTGAAGGCCCTGCTGCCGGAACCCGCCTCGCTGGGTCCGATCACCAAGGGCAAGACGAACATCGGCACCATCGCCACCGGCGAGAAGGACGGCGTTCAGAAGACCTTCTACGTCAAGAACATCTGCGACCACGAAGCCGCCTATGCCGAAACCGGCAACCAGGCCGTCAGCTACACCACGGGCGTTCCGGCCATGATCGGCGCGGCCATGATGCTGACCGGC